>CAYTGQ010000021.1:0-19283 GCA_964437345.1 uncultured Lachnoclostridium sp.
ATAAAGCAAGCTCAGAAGCTGCCACGCCACAACCTCTGTCATTATGTGGATGAATACTCAAAATAACTGCTTCTCTATTTTTGAAGTTTCTGTGCATCCATTCAATCTGGTCAGCATACACATTTGGTGTGTTCATTTCCACAGTTGCAGGCAGGTTAATAATAACCTTCTTATCCTTGGATGCACCCCACTCTTCTAATACTGCTTCACAGACTTCCAATGCATAATCAAGCTCCGTTCCTGTAAAGCTTTCCGGAGAATATTCCAGTGTTACATTGCCTTTGAAGTTCTTTACCTTTTCTTTTACCATACGGGTTCCTTCAATGGCAATCTGTTTGATTTCTTCCTTGCTTTTTCCAAATACTACATCTCTCTGAAGAGTGGATGTGGAATTGTAAATGTGTACGATGGAATTCTTTACACCTTCCAAAGCTTCAAAAGTACGGTCAATGAGGTGTTCTCTACACTGTACCAGTACCTGAATACATACATCATCCGGAATCAGCTTTCTATCTACTAACTGTCTTAAAAAATCATATTCAATCTGGGAAGCAGATGGAAAGCCTACTTCAATTTCCTTAAATCCCAGTTTTACCAGCAGGTTAAAAAATTCAATTTTCTCAGCTACCACCATCGGTTCAATCAACGCCTGATTACCATCACGTAGATCTACACTACACCAACTTGGTGCTTTTTCAATTTCTTTCTCAGGCCACTGTCTGTCTGGCAGACTTACAACCGGATTTCTTCGATATCTTTGATAGTTTAACATAACTTTCCCTCCTTGTTTTCCACAGGAAAATGCGAGCCCACATGCGAGCAGAGGTCCCTCCTCCTGCATATCTTATATATTACTCTTCCTGCTCTGCTCCTTCAGTCCCCAGATTTTCTTCATCCTCATCAATACCATTGTCCTGATTATCTTCTGGTTCGAAAGGAGTCTCAGGATTATTATCCTCTATATTACCACTTCCTGCCAATAAATCAATAGAAATTGTCGGACTGCTTGTAATAATATAGTTTTCATCAGGGTTAAATTTGATTGAAACCACATGACTTCCTTCTGTAAGATTGGATACATCTACATATGCACCAAGCTGCTCTGCTGAAATCATCGCCAGTTCAGATTCCATTCCCATTACTGTCACTTCATAAGTACGGTTAGAATCCTTATAGATAACGTGCATACCTTCAGGAACATTTACTGCTTCTATATCACTAATTGTAAATGCAACCTTCTTTGCCTCCATCTGCTGAATTGTTACTTTCACGGCGATAGAATTCATTGTACCAACAATAGTTACTCCGTCAGGCAGATATTCTGTCAGAATAATTTCTTTTTCAATGGTACTTCTTGCGTTACTTACATCCACTTCAACCGGAATAGAGGTAAGCTGATTTAATGCTTCATCTGTCCCAGTTACTTTAATCTGTCTAGGATCAAAGTCTGTCTGTAAAATACCATAACCTGCAGCAGGTGTTCCTACTGTAGACACTTCAATTGGAACAATTTTTGTATTCTGTACATTTACTTTTACTGTAATGGAAGAATCGCTAAATTCCAGCTTAGAAGAATCAATTTCCTTACCAGCTTCATCATAAGCCTTTGGTACCAGCTTAGTCTGTTTAAAATCTGCAGTTTCATCATTTAACGGTACAATTACACGAACATCTGAAATACTTTCCACTACAGACTGTGCCCCAGATACTTCAATCATCTTAGGCTTTGCTTCAAAGCTTCCTACATGATAATTGTCGTCAATGGAGCCGATTGTTTCTACATTTACCTTGAACTGTCTTGTTATCTTATCTTCCAGAGATACTGTCAGCATCTTTGGTTTAGTAGAATAGCTCAAATCTGCATAAGAATATTTTTCACAGCTTACTTCTACGTCTATTTTGTTAAATGCTGACATCTGCTTTAAGTCAGCCGTTACCTTCAAATCACTGCTTCTAACTTTGTCCACTACACTTCTTCTGCCTGTTACTGTCACTGTTACTGTATTGCCTTCCGCAATCTCATATACCTTTCCTAACGAATCAATGGCATCTACATTTAATAGTTCAATAGCCACATTAGGAAAATTTCTTGAAACTGTAGGGTCATCTATATTGATGATAATAATCCAGAGTACGAAGGCCAGCGGTAGTGATATAAGCTTCATTCCCAGATTATTCGTCCAGTTTTTTGTCAACTTCTCTTTCATTCCGCTTTCTTCCCCTCCATAATTTAATCTTTTTGCTGTCCACATTCTTCTTATTTTTAGAATTGGTCAGGTATTCCTTTAAGAAATCCCCATCAATCCCACGAATTAATGTGCTTTCGGAAGCAATTGATACTTTGCCTGTTTCTTCTGATACGATAATAGTAATGCTATCACTTACTTCACTGATACCAACACCAGCACGATGTCTTGTTCCCAATTCCTTGCTAAGCTCCATGTTATCAGATAATGGAAGATAACAGGTTGCCGCTGCAATTCGGTTACCTCTCACAATAATTGCTCCATCATGGAGTGGTGTATTATGTTCGAAAATATTAATCAAAAGCTGGCTGCTGATAATAGAATCCAGCGTAATTCCAGTTCTTTCATACTCTGTCAGTGAAACGTCTTTTTCAATTACAATTAATGCTCCCGTTTTTACTTTTGCCATTTCAAAAACAGCACGTACAATTTCTGAAATTGTCTTATCCGAATAACGTTCATTTTTATCTTTTGCATCATCAAAAGATATTAAATTGGAAATGAAATTCCTTCTTCCCAGTTGCTCCAAAGCCTTACGTATCTCTGGATGAAAGACAATAACGGCGGCTGTAATAAGAACATTAATAGAGTTTTCCAAAATCCACTGAATAGCTGTCATATCCAAAATAATAGCTATTAGGAAAAACGCTACCAGCACGATAACACCCTTTGCCAGCTGCCATGCTCTTGTACTCTTTACCCAGATAATAATGTGGTAAAGGCAAAATGCAATAATCAATATTTCCAATACATCAACAAACGTCATCTTTGGTAATGAAAATATTGTAAGATATTTATCAAGAAAAGTTCGAATTACGTCCATACTGCCTCCCCGTTATATATCAAGTTTATCTGTTTCATTATTCTCTGTTTCTGCATCTGTATTAGTCTTCTGTGGATTAATTCTTTTCACATTCTTTTCTGGTGCAGTCATCTTCATCTTAGGCACTGCTTTCACGTAGTAATAATAATCATCATCTTCAAATTGCAAGTGCTCTGTCGCACTATAATCCAGTGTCATATAGAAATGCCAGATAACAAATACGATAACTCCCGAAACAATGCTGCCAATTAATAATACAAAAGTATTGCCCGAAATATCAAATACCAGCTTACCCAGCAGAACACCCAGGATGCACACAATTGTTCCTGCCGCATTAGCTGTTTCAAATGCATAATCCACATCACGTTTACGAATAAAATAAGTAACCAGTAATGCCACTATAAAAAGTATTACAAAATATATCATTTCGTTATTTGCCATTACATTATCAATTAGTAGTTTATATAAGCTTAAACTATCTTCCACACTGGCACTTACTGTCGTTGTTGCACTTCTCTTTACTGCACAAAATAAATAGTAAGTAATTACTCCACACGCTGTAGGCAATACAGCTGCCGGAGTTGCAATCATTCCAAGCAGAATCGGCACAACATACGGAATTTTTAGTATATACAAAATTGGTATCGCCAGAATTGCATTTACCATTTCTCTGGTATATCTCACTGCCAGACAGTACATAATCACATAAATCAATAAAATTACTGCTGCAAGAATCGGTGACACTGTAAAAACCTGTCCCACAGCCAGAATTCCTGCACAAACTGTAATTGAACCAAAGGGCAGCACTGCACAAATTACAGCCAAAACAAGTGCTACCGGCAGGCTTGCAAGTCTTGGATTAAATCCCAGTCTGCCATTAATAATCATAAATACTATAAGTGCTGTCAAAAACTTACCAACCGGACATATATAATTCCCATATCGGGCATAAATCTCTTTTATCTGTTCTTTTAGTACCAATATATTTGCCATGACTTCTTCCTCCTACTTTTGTTCCGATTCTTTGTTATAGAACTTTCGGAGCACATCAAGAATTTTGTAATATCTTCCCACACGCTTTCTTGATTTATCATATTGCTGGGAACATGTAAATACCGTTGCAACCGAATACACAATTAATAACAAAATATAAATTGCTAAAATCACTGCTCCAATGGCTTTGTAATCTAACAATACTAAATTTGCAATCAGATACTCTGCTTTATAAAGAGCTATCAATACAAGAATAAGCCCATAGCCAATAGTCACGTTCAAAAAAGTCTTTAACAGATTATAACGAATATAATCATATTTATAAAAATTCATGATTCGAAAATCATTCCCATTTTCTGCTTTTTCACGTCTTGCCAGATGTGTCATGACTTTTATTTTACTTTCATTTAACAAAGTTCCACCACCTTTGTATCTTTTAGGCATAATTACTCTTATACAGTATAACACAGATAAGTTTCGGAGTAAAACAAAAAAAGCAAAAAAATCCCCCATATTCGCTAGAACATGGGAGATTTCAGACTGTAGAAACTTACTAAAGCACGATATTCTTCTGCTTTCTATCCATGAATCCAGATTATCAAATACATCAATTCCTGCGGCTGCAATTACACCGTTCTTTAATGCTTGTATCATTTTTTCAACCGTCTGATATTGACTCGACTATTCATTGCTGTTATAATAAATTGACAGTTTTTTACATTATTTTTTCTAATTTTACAGATAAGAAGATATTACGGAGGGGACCCATGAAAAAAATCAAAAGTTTACGGCTTAAACTGATGACACCATTAACTATACTTGGATTATTAATGGCAGTTTATATGTTATTTGTTTTTCTATTTATGAACGAAAACATTGCAAACATTAATAACACTAATGATATTTCCTACGAAACTGTTATGCTGGCAGATGATTTAAAGTTCTCTATTGTGCAGCTTCAGCAGCATTTAACCAGTATCAGTGCCGCCAGAACCGCTGCCGGTACTAACGACGGTTTTGAAGAGGCTGCTGTTTATGCACAGACGGTAAACGATACTTTAACCCGGATTGCTACCATAAATCCGGACCTTGCAGATGAAACAGAGGCCATTCGCAGCCAGTTTGAGCCTTATTACAATGTCGGTATAGAAATGGCACAGACTTATATTAATGACGGTCCGGAAACCGGTAATTCCAAGATGAAGGAATTCAGCATTATGACCTCTGAAATTAATAGTGCTGTAGATGAATTGATAGAACTATCTATTACCAATGCCTCCAATGACATAACTAATTTAACCTCCCGAAGCACACAGATCAAGAACTTTACGGTATTTGCTGCCCTTATTGTTGTAGTTGCTTACCTGACTTTAATGTTTACAATTAAAAAGCAGGTTATCTTTCCAGTTAAACTAGTGCTTTCCAAGCTGGAGCTTATGGCAGAAAACAGTGGTGATTTAACTCAGAAAATCGAATATAAAAGCAATGACGAAATCGGAGCTCTTGCAGATAACTTTAATAAGATGCAGGAAAATTTCCGTTTATTAATTCAGGAAGTCATTACTATTTCTGAAAATACTTCTTCCGGTATGCAGACCACAATGGAAAATGTAGAAACTGGATTACAGATGGTACATGATATGAATTCCAAAGCAGCTAATATTTCCGGTAACATGGAGGAAAATGCTTCTTCTGTGCAGGAAGTAACTGCTGTCAATATGGAAATCAATGAAAATCTTAGAAGAATGACTGCATCTGCCAATGAAAAAGCAGAACAGTCCAATGAAATTCGTGACCGTGCTGAAAATCTGAAAGAAAATGCTGTTCTTTCACAGAAACGTGCCAACGAAATCAACGAAAATACAAAACAAAAATTAGAGCAGGCTATTGAAAATGCCAAAGCTGTTGAAAAAGTCAACGCACTGACCGATACAATTATGGACATTGCAAGTCAGACCAACCTTCTTGCACTGAATGCTTCTATCGAAGCTGCCAGAGCCGGAGATGCTGGAAAAGGTTTCGCTGTTGTTGCTTCAGAAATTACTAATCTTGCAGCAAACTCTGCAAAATCTG
This sequence comes from uncultured Lachnoclostridium sp., assembly GCA_964437345.1. Taxonomy (GTDB): domain Bacteria; phylum Bacillota; class Clostridia; order Lachnospirales; family Lachnospiraceae; genus CAYTGQ01. The sequence goes on from CAYTGQ010000021.1 coordinate 6,136, forward strand.
TTGAAGAAATCCGTGCCGTTAACGAAACTGTGCTAAAGGTTGTTCATGAACTTGTTGTAACCTTACGTGAGATTTACCAGTTTATCAGCGAAGAAGTTGTAAAGAATTATCAAGATACTGTTGAGACTGGCGAACAGTATAGCAATGATGCCCAGAACTTCTACACTACAACCACTGAAATTGCTTCTGTTTCAAAGGAAATGCTTATTTCTATGGATACCATGTCGCAAACTATGGATATGATGTCTAAAGCAAGTGGTCAATCTGCAGAAGATACAGCTGAAATCAGCGGCAATATCACAATGCTTACCAACTACTTTGATGAAATCGCCGAGCTCTCCAGTGAACTTTACAAAGAAACAAAATCCTTACAGGAACTGGTTAGTAAGTATACGGTATAAAACCATATAAACAATCTTAAAATCATGCATAACACAAGGGAGATACACCATCCGGTATATCTCCCTTCTTGTATTAAACATCTTAATTTTCAAAAAATGCTACTGCCACTGCTCCAGGACCTACATGTGTTCCAATAACACAGCCTACTGTAGCGACTGGGAGGTTTTCTGTCTGTCCCTGCCAAAGTTCAGCACTGTCCGCAATATATTTCTGAAGCAGCTTATCTGATAAACCGCTATAAGCAAGGCAGTATGGTTTATCAAAATTAATGCCTCCACAATTGCTAATCAGTTCTCTTAAAAGGTTATTTCCCTGTTTAGAACCTCTTGCTTTACCAAGCTGTGAAACCAACCCGTCTTCTACACCAATTACCGGTTTGATAGATAACAGGTTACCGGCAAATGCAGTTGCTGCAGAAATACGGCCACCTTTTTTGAGATACTCTAAGGTATCCAATAATGCCATTAAACGGATTTTTTTCTTTTCTTCATCCAATGTGGCTGCAATCTGTTCTGCACTCATTCCCTGTTTTGCAAGTTCTAGACCTCTTAAAACAAGAATTCTTTCACCAATACATGCATTCTCACTGTCTACAACAAATACTTTACCCTCATAATCTTCTGCCGCAATCATGGCACTCTGGTATGTTCCTGAAAGCTTACTGGAGATTGTAATAACAACTGCTGTATCTCCTGCCTCTACTACTTTTTCATATACATCCATGAAATCTGCCGGTGGAATCTGACTTGTAGTAGGAAGTATATCACTTTCAACTAATTTTTCATAAAATTCCTGATGGGATAAATCCACTGCATCTGCGAATTCTTCATCTCCAAATAATACCTTCAAAGGTAAATGAATTAATCCAAGCTCTTCTGCTTCACTTGGAATGATATCTGCTGCTGAATCAACAATAAATCTAATAGCCATAATGACTCCTTTCTTTGCACTCTGCTTAATCTTTATTCTATAGTCCTTATCTTCACTATTTGTTATCAAGTTTCTCTTTTAAATTACCGGAAATTAATTGAAGTGAATGATGAAAGCTTTCTCTTTCTTCCTCATTAAGCCCATTACTGCCAAAGCCAACCCACTGTCCAATAATTTCATCAACCTGTTTTGCAAGAGAAAGTCCGCTTTCTGTCAAAGTGATTTTCGCACGATATTTCTTCTCACCCGACTGAATATAACCTTTATCCTGCAATCTTGCCAATCGGGTACGTGCTATCCGCAAAAGAAGAAAACTTTCTCAAGAAGCATTAAGTATTAAGAGTGGCATAAGTCATGATTCTATTAAACGCTTTGAAAATACTGGAAATATTTCTTTGCTCTCACTTACAAAAATCGCAATGGCACTAGGATGTACGGATGAAATCAGAGAACTGTTCTCTAATATTCCTTATCGGAGCATCGAGGAGGTAATTAATGAGCGAAACTAATTTCTTATTCAATCTCATTCATCAATTAATTTAGATCTGCTTGCTAAAGATAGAAGAAATTCAATCAACAGTAAAACAATGCTTAAGCAAATATCTTTAAAGTAAATTGCGGTTTGTCGCACCAAGTGACTCCGCCGAGGCGGAGTCACTTAGTTCAACAAAGCTGCAATTCTTACACTCTGTCTTTTGTCCCCTTATAAAGATGACTCAGCATTATTATGCCGCCTTCTTTACCCCAGCTTGCTGAATTGATAACCAAATCATAATTAGATGGTTTTCCCCAGTCTCTGCCGGTATAGAAATCATAATACGCTTTTCTCTTTTTATCGGTTTTGCGGATTTTATCGGAAGCTGCTTTTTCATCTAAGCCTTCTCTTTCCATAATTCTTGCGATTCTGTTTTCTATTGGTGCAGTAACAAAAATATTCCATACATGAACATCCTTACACTGGGATAATACAAAATCTGCACATCTTCCAACGAAAATGCAGTCTCCCTGTTTTGCCTTTTCAAGAATTACCTTTTCCTGCATTTTAAATAAGATTTCACTGGCATCCATTCCGTAATATTCTTTATTTTTGCCTTCATAAAATACGGTATGGAAAAATGGATTAGCACGCTTTTCCTCTGCTTCTTTCAGCTTATCCAATGGTAAATCTGTGTCCTTTAAAGCTTCTTCTAACAGTTCTTTATCATAAAATGGAATATTTAACTTCTTTGCCAGTTCTACTGCTATTTCCTTGCCGCCGCTTCCGTATTCTCTGCCAATACATATTATACTATTCATAGCTTCCTCACTTTCTGCTGCTTAAACAACTATTTCTATTCATAATCTACTATAACGATTGCTTTTTGCTTATACAAGAATTAAGCTTCTGCTTTTCTTTTTTTGCATACCCACTTATCAAACGTAGCCAGAACTCCCGGTAAAATAAACAGTATTAATACAATTGCTATGGCTGCACCTTTGGAAATTGTATGACAAATCTGACCAATTGTTGGATCTGCAAACGCATATCCCATAATCGCTGTGATAAGAACCATAATCAGACCTGATGTTAAAATTGTATGAATAGAGCCATTGTATGCTTCTATCATCGCTTCTTTCATTGCCATTGTCTGTCGTTTTTCTATATAATAGGTTGTATATAAAATACCATAGTCAATGGTGGAACCCATCAGGATACTCTGTACAATTAACAGTGCCAGATAATAAATACTCTGTCCCTGTATATTCATAATTACCATTGTTGCATAAACACCTGCCTGGATAACCAGTACCAAAAGGGCAGGAATAATTGCAGAACGGAATGTGATCATTACTACAATAAAAATAGATACGACTGTCAGTAATGTAATACGATTCATTTCATCACCGAAAGTTTTGGACATTTCATAAGCCATTGGTGAATTACCAATCATATAATATTTATTTTGAAGTTTTTCATTGCAGCTATTCTCTAAATCAGCTAAAAATGCTGTTGTTTCTGCTGATTCTTCCGGTAAATTAGTGCTAATCATCATCAGAGAATAATTTTCACCCTGTAACTGTTTCTTTGCATCAGCAAGCTGCTCATCTGCATCGGCAATGGCTTCTCTGAATTCTGGTTCCAGTACATCTGCAAATCTTTCATCATTTATAATATCATTGGATAAATAAGCAAACAGTTCTTCAATGGTAAGTGCCCACTCTGGATTACTGTTCTTTACACTTCCATAATAGAGATAGAAAAGTTCCATAGTATCAGCTGTTAAATCTTCTGACATTCCATCTAACAATTCACTTAATTCCTTAGCAGAATATTCCTCTCCACCTATTACAGCATTGATGATTTTCTTTGCAGAAGTAAGCTCGTCTGCCATGGAAGCATCCATATTGGCTGCCATTTCTTCATTAGTCATTACATCATTAAGAATAAAATCTACAAAGTTCTGGACAGACATTCTCCAGCTGTTTGTATCTCCATGCTCGCTGTTATACAACAGATAAAGCTGATCTAACTGACTGGCATCCATTCCAATTACTTTTGCCAGTTCTTTGGATGTATACGAAGTTCCCTTTACAGAACCATCTATCATGCTTTTCAACATACGAAGCTGTGCAAGCTCTGCTTCTCCCATAGCAGCACCAAACTGACTTTCATTATCTAACAGGAAGTTTATCATATCCTGCATGGACATTTTCCATGAACCTGCTTTTTCATCTGCTTCTTTATTAACGAACAGCATTTTTATCTGCGCGGCATCCATACCAAGCATCTGGGCAAGTTCTGCATAAGAACGTTCTTTTCCTCCTACCGCTTCATTCATAAACTGCTGCATCATACCTAACTGAGTCAGTGTTGCCTCATCAAAGCCCTGGGCATATTCCGGATTTGTCACTACATTTGTCATAAGGAAGTTGACAAATTCCAACATAGACATTGTTTTTCCTGTTGCATCTCCCTGATAGTACATCATGTACATCTGAGCTGTCATTGTAGCATTCATACCCATAGCTCCTGCCATCTGTTCAGAGGTCAGTGGAGCCTGAATGGTCTGTACATCTGTAAATTGACGAATCTGCTGAAGCTGTGCCAATGTGGCTGCATCAAAAGCTGCTCCCATAGTCGGGTCATTAGCAACCTCATCACACAGATATGTAAGAAAATCAGCAAATGTCATTGTTCCCGGTTCGTAATCTCCTGAGGTTGCCTGATAATATGTATAAATCATTTTCACCATTTCAGGTTCCATACCAAGAAGTGCTGCATTTTCTGTATATGTTACAGGTGTTGTCATTTTTTCTTTATCTGTATAGATTTTCATTGTTTCCATCTGTTCCATTACAGATGCATCAAACATAGACGCGTAATCCGGATTAGCAGCCACCTCATCTACGAGGAAATTCACAAATACAGGAAGTGTTATCTTTCCAGTGTTAACGCCGCCTTTCTGTGTGTAGTAATACAGATAAAGCTGGCTTATATCGGCTTCGCTCATTTCAAAGAATTCAGCCATTTCGCCTGCATTCATCGGTTTTACTAACTGGTTGGCATCAGCCATTTTCTTCATAGTACCAATATTATCTTTAATATCAGAACCCATTTGTTCTGCAAATAACTCATTATTTACTACATCATCTGCAACAAAATTAATAAACTCGTTTACTGTTATTTTTGGAAGGTTGTCCCCTTCAAAATAATCATAATAAAGGATTTTTAAGGTTTCTGCATCTACTTCCATATCAGAGCCCATTCCCATATCCATGATAGCATCTTCCAGTTCTTCCGGTGTATATGGTTTTGCCAGTGTATTTCCATAAGACATAACGGTATCTACACCTTCTACTGCCTCAATCTCTGGAATAATCTGGCTGATTGCCTCTTCATCTTCATTACTATAAAGCATAACTATAGCATTTGTTTTTGGGAATACTTCATTAATTTCATTATATGGTGTCATAGTATAAACAATCTCTGTACCATCCTTTGAAATCATAAGTAATACAAAAAGTGCCACAAATACCGCTGTTACAACATATCTTGCCTTATGGCTGAATTTACCAAACAGCTTCATCTGGAAATGAGGTTCTTTTTTCGCTGTTTTGTGAATCCATTTATCAAAAATAAGGATAAATGCCGGTAATACAGTAAATACGCAAAACAGGCTGATTAATACACCCTTTGCCAGTACAATACCCATGTCTGCACCGATTTTAAAGCTCATAAAGCAGAGCACTAAAAGACCTACAATCGTTGTTACTGAACTGCTTGTAATCGATGAAAAGGCTGTGGTCAATGCTTTTTTCATTGCATTTGGTCTGTTCTCATCCAATAGAAGCTCCTGTCTGTAACGATTAATTAAAATAATGGAATAGTCCATGGATAATACCAACTGTAAAATTGACGCAATAGAATAGGTTGTTTCTGATACACCATGTAAAAATGCATTGGTTCCCATATTAATCACAACTGCTATACCAATCGTTGCAAGGAATAAGAATGGTTCTAACCATGAACTGGACATAATAAAAAGAATAACCATCATAAGTCCAATCGCCAGAGCAATTATTGCAATTGGTATTTGTGGTGTACTGCCGCTTTCATCTACTTTATAAATCATATTATAATCAGCATATTTTTCTGCAACAGCCGCTTCTACGCTGTTCATTTCCTCTGTCTCATAATCGTATGGAATATTCAGAGTATACAAAGTATAGTTATCCTTATTGTAAGCTTCATCATCAATATCAAAGCTTACAGAATCTACATATTCAATATCCTCTAACTGTTCTTTAATATCCTTTTTTTCTTCCTGAGGTAAGTCCGTAAACATCACTCGTATGGTGTTACTTAGTTCCATATCTGCAAATTCTTCTTCCATTACATCTATACCTTGTTTCATGGAAGAATTGTCCGGCAGAAATTCGGTCATATCTGTTATGATATTAACCTTTGTCATCAAAACCGCACTGATAACAGTCAGCAGTAATACAACTGCTAGTACCAGTTTCCTTTTTTCCACTAAAAAGTCTGCTATTTTTTTCATAGAGCTTCTTTCCTTTCTTAAGATTAAAATTGACACACTACTAGCTATTTTATATGATAATATACATGTGTTGCTTTTGCAACCAACAATTGGGTTGTATTTGTTGAAAATACAACAATATCTGTCCATATGTTGCATTTTTATTTTTTTTTAATAATTTGAATTACTATCAGGCTGCAGAAATATGTAATCCATGCATAATGTCTCCATTCAAATGAAAGGATAAAACTCTATGAATCATAAAAATAATTGTCGTGTTACCATGACAAAAAACATATTAAAAGAAAGTCTTTTAGATATGCTGGATAAACGCGTACCCGCAACCAATATGGATAGCATTGAACGTTCCTATTTCTATGACTGCGTTCTCCATGGCGGCTATCAGATGATTAAACGCCGGAGAATCTCGATGACCGAGTACCGAAGGTGTAACTTGAAAGTCTCAGCGAGACTTTTCAATGGCATTAGCTGATATTTTCAACTATCTCTCAGGTAAAAGGACAGAGTAATATAGTACAAATCCACCTCATCTACGGCAGAGGCAATATATTTTGGATTTGTTATTTCCATCTCCGGAGTACAGATATATTTTATATGTATCTGTGCTCTTAATTTTTCTAGAAATGTATAATCTTGCCAAGAAAAATTAATGTTCTAAAGAGGGACAATTATATGTTATCTGTAATTCAAATCATTAATGCTTACCTTTCTGATAAAGTAAAACCCCCGTCAGATAATAATCTCTAACGGGGGGTTTCTATTCTTCTATAATTTATTCTGCGTCTATCTCATTAACATAATTGCCAACATCCCTGCTGCAAGGAAAACAGCGGCTACGAGAAAGTCTATTTTCATCTTAAACTTTATAGATTCATCACCCTGTATTTCACTTTTTCGTGGATTTTTCTCATTATATAGTATCGTTACTTCCTGTCCTATATACCAGGCATCCTTTAAATTGCCATCTCCCATAAGACGCCAGTATTCCTTATCCCCAACATAATATTTCACACATGGAAACCATGGTGGGATACGCCATTTTAGCGAACCGCCCCAGAACTGTTCTCCCTGGGCTACACCCCAGCCAATTTGAACTCCACCAGGTATCTCACCATAAATATCATTACGGAACAGATGGGATTTTAGAAGCCCTGTAATCGTTCCTTTTGTCTCACATACCAGCTTTTCTTTCTGTTTATCTTTATAGATATCACAAACACCATAAATCACAAAAATAATGCCAAATGTAAATAGAATAAGGGCTGTTATAACCGCTTTTCTCTGCTGTTCTGCCAGATTTACTGTTTGTATCTGTTCATATTCCACTATCTGCTGCTGCAAATTGTAGTGCATATCCTTCCAGTCAAATGAATTTCCATAGACTTCCAATACTCTAAGTAATGCCTTAGCCTGAGTAATTAATGCTGTATCTTCAGCAACTGTAAGAAAGTATGTTGTACCTTCTTTGTATGCTTCACAAGTATACTTTGAAAGGGGTAATACAATGTTACATTCCTTTTTTATAGCTTTTATTGCCTCTTCATAATCCATTTTCGCTCTGCCCAATGCTGCGGACCGATTCCTAAATACCGGTTTATCACTATATGAAATATTTAAGCCATAAGCAGAAACTTCCGGAAACTCTTTTTGATATTGAATTGTTTTTTCGTAATTATAATAGGATGGAACTTCCTTAAAATAAGTCTGGTCAAACAGAATAAACAGTATTACCAAAAATGCCACAAGACCTGCCAGTCCTCCCAATAAATACTTCTTCTTATTCTTTTGCAGTTCTTGTCTGGAATATTGTAACGTATCGGTAAGACTTTTTTCCGCCTGCTCTGCCAGCTTTTCTGCTGTGACAATTTCTGTATTCAGGTCCCCTCCTGCTAACAGTTCATTTAAGCTGATACCAAGTTCTTTGCTTAGTGGTTCTAATAAGGACAAATCAGGCATATAGTTTCCATTCTCCCATCGGGATATTGTCTTATTGGTGACTCCCAGTTTATCCCCTAACTGTTTCTGGGTTAATCCCTTTTCTTTTCTCTTTTTTGAAATATATCTGCCTATTTTGACTGTATCCATATATTTCTCCTCCGCCTCTTTTTAAGTTGTTTGTTCTCCTCATAGAAAAACGCCTATCATTTTCTATCAGGCTATCTCCAACTTTCAAGAAAATGATAGGCATTTTTCTCCAAAATGTAAACCCCACAAACAGCGAATGCCGAAAACAAGCCTTTTTTAGAGCCTACTATATGCATGTATAATGCAATTAATTTAAGATATCCTTTCTCAAAATCTTATTCATCATATTGCTATCAAGACTTCGAATCACTTCTGCTGCCATCTGTACTGCTGCATCTATATCCTCCATAGCTGCAAAATTACTATGAGTATGTACATATCGAGATGGTACTCCAAGAACCAGCACCGGAACTGCTTTTCCTTCCAGACTGATTTTGCCTGCATTGGTGCTGCCACCTCTGCGAACTGTATCCTGATACTTAATTCCATATTTATCGCCGATTTTATGAGCAAGGTCAACAAATACCGGATTGGATATATAACTTAAATCTCTATGTCGAATCTGCACGCCTTTTCTAAGACAGCCCTGTGCCATTCCCACACTATAATAAAAATCATCTGCCGGAGAGCCTTCAAATACAATGGCAAAATCCGGTTTTACAACCTGTGAAGTCACGGTTGCTCCTCTTGTACCAACTTCTTCCTGTGCTGCAAACGCTCCTACTACATCTACTGCCAGATTATTATCCTTTAACAGTTCTTTCATAGTTTCAATAATGCAGACACAACCCAGACGATTATCAAAAGCTTTCCCATAGCAAAGCTTCTGTTCTTCGTTATATTCAAAATTCACATCTGGTACGACAGGGTCCCCAATATGGATTCCATAGACTTCCATTACCTCTTCTTTGCTGCTGGCTCCCACATCAATTGCCAGTTCTTCGATATCCAAATCGCAGGAAGCTGCACTGGCTCCCTTTAAGAAATGTACTGGTTTCGAGGTAATAATTCCTTTGATTTTCTTCCCTTCTCTGTTACGCACAATAACTGAATGTGCCGGAAGATTTGTAAGATGAATTCCTCCAAGGGTAAGGAAATTAAGCAGACCATTTTCACGAATTCCCTGTATCATCATACCACATTCGTCCGAATGGGCATCTAACATAAGAACTGGCTTCTTACTGACAAAATCTGTTTCCTGAACCTTCTCTTTTCGTACCTCTTCCCCATGTGAATCTTTTCGCCTCATATATACATTACACATTGCATCGTTGGTGACTTCAAAATCCTCTGTGTACTTCTTAATCACTTTACATACCTCTTCTTCAAATCCACTTGGACCAAAAGCATTGGTCATATCTTTAATCAAATTGATGTCTGCCATAATATTCTCCTCGTCTTACTATACATTTTTCACTGCTTCTTCTTTCGTTGTTGGAATTGCCATTCCTTCCACATCACGCCCAACTGAATAGTGGGGAATAAATGCGTGAATTCCCTTTATTTCTTAATATTCCAACCTTCTCTTTATATTTTTACAATCAGTACCGGAATCGGCGGGTTATTTGGTCTGTTAGCATACTCTGAAATGATAACCAGATACTTCTTAGAATCCAGCTCTTTTAAAGAGGCAAGAACCTTATCTCGCTCCTCAAATCCGCTGTCTCCACCGCTATATATACACACTGTCATTAATCCCTTTTTCTTCAACAGGTTAAGCCCAGTTTCAATTGCCCTGATACTGCTGTCTCCTTTTGTTGCCTTTGTGTGGTCACCGCCCGGAAGATAACCAAGATTAAAGGTTATACAGGATATACTTTCTTTTTCTGCATATTCTCCCATATTCTCATGGGAGTCTAATATCAGCTTATAATTTTGCGGACATTCTTCTTTTAAGAGTTTTTCCTTTGTATTATTAAGTGCCATTTGTTGAATATCAAAGGCGATTACCTTGCCACTTTCTCCTGCCAGTCTACTAAGCAGAGCGGTATCATTTCCATTTCCCATGGTTGCATCAATACAAATTTCTCCCGGCTGCACATGGTCTTCAATAAAATGGTGTACCCAGTTTGTAATTTGATAGTTGTTCATTACTATACTTCTCCCTCTCTATCCTAATCTGTATTTATCGAAACAATACATCCTACAAAAACTACAAGCCAGAATACTGGCGGTATCCAGTCAAACACCGTCACAGGTATTCCACTTCCTCCATTCATCATACTCCATTGTAATTGTTTAAATAAAAATCGTCAATGTTAGCAAAAAAACTGCCAGCAGACAATATCTGCTGGCAGTAAATTTTTAATTACTTTTATTCTACAATCTGATAGTAAAATCTACTATCTCCTTTTTCCATTATAAAAGTATTATTCTCCATAACACTTATTATAATTTCTTCTTCGCCAGATATCTTATAAACGCTTTTTATTTCACCAGCTTCCAATTCACTCACAGCCACGGCGTTCACAACCATATCTAACAATTCTTCTTTTTCTTCCTTGGTAGCTTCAGCTCCCTGCTCACTTAAAATAAAGCTTCCCTTTTGCAATGCATCCACTATCTCCTGCAGGCTTTCTTCCTTGGCAGTTACTCCAAAGGACTGCATCTGGTCTCCCAGTTCATCTTCTGTTCCAGCCACTGGCCCCACCTGAGTCTCATCAATATTATGTCCGTGGGAACCAATTAAGTTAAATCTTCCGACTCCCAGTACAAAAATAATACATGCCGCCGCTGCCACAGATACCCATGCTTTTGCATATGGTAACTTTCTCACTTTTTTATGTGAGTCAGCTTCAAAGCCTTCCACAAAGGAGTTCTCTTTCTGCATTTCTTCCTTAACTAAAAAGACCATTTTATCTACAAATTCTGGTTCTGGCTGTACTCTGTCTGCAGCTTTTGTATAGTCCCGAAAAAACTTTTTCTCATCCCACATAGCCGTCAGCCTCCATCATTTCTTTTAATTTTTCACGTCCCCGATGCAGATAAGAACGAACCGTTGCCGGTTTGGTTCCCATAATTTCTGCTATTTGCTCCGTAGTCAGTTCCTCATAGTAAAAAAGATTAATTGCCACACGGAATTTTTCCGGAAGACACATCACATAATCATATGCATAGGTCTCTTCTTTTTCGGTTATCACCGCCTCTTTTACAGAATCAAGACCTTCGGTTTTTTTATACCATGCTGAGGTAAGTACTGATAATCCCCTATTTACTGCCACCCTCAGCAACCAAGCCTTTAAATGCTCTTTACTCTCAAATATATACCCTTTTTTCACCTGATTGCATAAACGTAAGAATGTATCCTGTACAATTTCCTCCGCATCTGCCTGATTTTTCATTTTCACCATAGCGACACGGTAAAGCATTGTTGTATACTCACGTACAACATCCTCTATATCTATTTTTTCACTCCCGCACAATAATTGCATTTTATCACCTTATATCTATACTCTAATATCGTGCCTATTTTTTCAACACGATATATAGAATATTCGATTTTGTGAAATTATGCAACTATTTTTTCACATTTTTACTGTTCTAACAAATAAACAACACCCATCCAGTGGAGACCACCAATATTGGTCTGTGCTGCATTTGCTACTGCCTGTGCAATTACCGTAAATTCATCATCATTTAAATCATAATCTGTACGAAGCACTGCCATGCCTTCTTCCTGTAAGCCTGCTGCCAGTTTATTTGCAATTACATCCTGCTCATAATAGCTTCCCATTACCTGATAATATTCATATGCGTTGGAATTTGCGGCATAGCTTGTGAGCATATTATCTAACACAAATTCTTCATCCTCTACCAAAACTGCAGAAGCTGCTGTATCAGAAATATTTAACAAAGCATTGCTAATTATTTCATTATCATTATTGGTACTATCTACAATAGTCCATTCCCCGTCAATGCAAACCTTATTCCACGCATGAGGTGTAGCACCTTCCAGATAGCCTGTAACTACAATACTGTCTAATCCCGCTGCATCTGCAAGTAATTTGTAATCTGCCGCATAGCTTGCACACACACCAATACCATTTACAAGACAGCCATAAGCAGTAAAGGAATCGTTAAACTCTTCATCTACTCCATAGAAATTGTTGGCTTCTGCATTTTCTAATGCAGCATAGTCATACTCTGAATTATCGCATAAATACTGGTTAATCGCATGATTTTTTTCCAAATCAGACATGTCATCAGTAATAATTTCTGCAACAACTTCACTGACTTTGTCAGCCACCTCCTGCTGTTTTGCCAATGCTGTATCTGCATCATCATCATATTCTACATACAACACATAATTTCTATCCATGGAAAATCCCTTTACTCCAAGAGCAAGCGGATTCTGATAAATTGCTTCAAAGAAAGAATCAATAACAACATTGGAATCTGTAGATTCTGGGAAATCGCTGATATCAATAGTTTCATTGAATACTAAGAGATTACGTGCAATGTACTCACTAAGGGCACTGTTGGCAGTTACTGGTGTTTCCATGTCTAAGTCTGCTTCTGGCACATTTTCCATTTCGTCCGGTAATTCTGTCTCTGTTTTCTCAGACTCTGCTTCTTCCGTTACCGGAATCTCTGTTTCCGGTACTTCTGGTTCTTCGCCTTCTGTAACCTGTTCTTCTTTTACCGGCTCCTCTTCTTTTGCAGGTGCTTCAATTTCTACAGATGGTTCAATATTACCACCTTCATTACCAAGCTTTTCCTGACGTTCTTCAATTGTCGCAAAATCCGCTTCCA
>CAYTGQ010000022.1:0-10110 GCA_964437345.1 uncultured Lachnoclostridium sp.
TATAACCATTGTTATGAGAAGTTGCAGGATGCAATTTATAAGGATATTTGAGGGAAAGGTACGTGTATGATAAGAATTATTATGAATGGCTGCAATGGTGCAATGGGTCAGACCATTACCAGAATTGTAGCAGAGGATGCAGAAGCAGAAATCGTAGCTGGCATTGATCCGTTTGACAGTAAGAAGAACGAGTATCCGGTATTTAAAAGTCTTAAAGAGTGTAATATTGAAGCGGATGTTATTATTGACTTTTCTGCGGCAGCGGCAGTGGATGCATTGTTAGAACAGGCAATAGAGAAAAAGCTTCCAATTGTACTTTGTACAACAGGACTTTCCGCAGAACAGCTAGAAAAGGTAGAAGCGGCTAGTAAGCAGATTGCTATTCTCAAATCTGCCAATATGTCATTGGGTATCAATATGCTGTTAAAACTGGTTCAGGAAGCAGCAAAGGTGCTGGCAGAGGCTGATTTTGATATAGAAATTGTGGAAAAGCATCATAACAAAAAGGTGGATGCACCATCGGGAACAGCCTTAGCTCTGGCTGATTCTATTAATGAAGCTATGAATAACCAGTATGAATATGTCTATGACCGTTCTCAGGTAAGACAGAAGAGAGAGAAAAAGGAAATGGGGATTTCAGCCGTTCGCGGTGGAACTATTGTAGGCGAACATGAAATTATTTTTGCTGGAATGGATGAAGTCATTGAATTAAAGCATACAGCATATTCCAAAGCAGTATTTGCAAAAGGTTCAGTGTCAGCTGCTAAGTTCTTAGCAGGCAGAAGACCGGGATTTTATGATATGAGTGATGTAATTAGATTTTAAGATATCGTAACAACAGGATTTTAAAAGTGCAATCTGGAGAAAAGTATATGTTATATTTTATTGCAAATGAAACAGCGAGAACTGGAAGAGGGACAGCGGTCTGGAAACAGGTCCAGGCTGAATTAAAAGAGAAAAATGTAACTTATAAGGCATTTAAGACAGAGCATAAAAATCATGCAGCAGAGCTTGCAAAAAAGATATGTACGCTGGAAGATGAAGATATTTCTATTGTTGTTGTAGGTGGAGATGGCACTTTAAATGAAGTAATTAATGGAATTACAGATTTTGAAAAGGTTCGTGTCAGTCTGGTTCCGGCAGGTTCAGGTAATGATTTTGCCAGAGGACTTGGTATTGAGCGGGAGCCAAAGGAGCGTCTTGCACGGATTCTTGCATGTGTAGAAGAAGGAAGAGAAGTCTGTGAGCGTATTGACCTTGGACAGGCGGAGTGGACTGAAGCAGAAAAGCCACATTTGTATGCAATCAGCTCCGGAGTAGGAATGGATGCTCTTGTATGTAAAAAGATGTTTACTTCTAAAATTAAAACAATCATGAACAGGATAGGCTTGTCCAAAATATCTTATTTGATTGTGACAGTACAGTCTTTAGTTTCTATGGAAACATCAGATATGAAAGCTACCGTAGATGATACAGACATTTATCATTTAAAAGGAGCAATATTTGGGGCTTCCATGAATGCGAAGGCAGAAGGCGGCGGAGTGAAAATGGCACCAAAAGCCAGTGTACAGGATGGATTACTTTCCAATTGTTTTATATATAAGTATACAAAATTAGGAGCATTGTTGCGAGTACCATTTCTGGCAATAGGAAAGCATGAGAATTTTAAAGGCTGTAAAATCATTGATTCTAAGAAAGTAACAATTGAGATGGATAAACCAATGACTTTGCATACAGATGGAGAATATCTGGGAGAAGTAACAGAGGTAACGTATACCTGTCTCCCGGGGAAAATGCGTTTTATACTATAAATTACATAATATGAAATGGGAATAAGTTATAGTCAAAGCGTATAAAAATAATAGACAAAAGAGGGAAAAATACCACAGATGTGCAGTTCGTTTTTCAACAGACAGAGGAACCTGTACAAAATCTTTCCGCATCCGTCAGAAAGATGTAGAACCGGGAGCGGAAGTAGAAGTGCACTATAATTTAAAAGAAGATGGTGTATATGTTATTGAAGATATATGGGCAAGAAGATTAAAAGAAGTTGTAATTGCTGCTATAATTGTAGTGCCTATCATTTTGGCACTAATAGAAGCAGGAATTTTTTAATAAGCAACAAAAAAGAATCGGCAACAGGTGTAACCTGCTGCCGATTTTGTATTATAACGCCGAATACCCAAAAGAGTTAACCAAAGCTTCAATCTTATGTCCGTTTTTGCAGAAAGGACACTCCGCATATTTGTAAGTGTGATACTCTGGAAGGTCGCTCTTTTTGAAGATAGAATCAATCTGATAATTCCCAACCTGCTCTACAGCACTGAAAATAGCAGAAATTCCCATTAGCTTTCCGCCATAGTAATCCAGACATTCTACACATTGGTTAACTGTTTTTCCGGTAGCAGCAGAAGCCAGAAGAAGCAGGATATTTTTACCCTGAATCATAGGCTGGATGTTATCGCGGAAAATCATCTGGCCGGCAGCATTGTATTCAGGAGAAACAACGTATATAGTCTGATGAAGGTTCATGGAACCAACGCCAAGGTCGGTGAGCGCTTCAGCCAGATAAGCACCGATTACTTCACAGCCATCCATACATACAATTGTATCAACAATATCGATGGCACTGTATCTGGTGACAAAGTTCTGAGCAATAGCCTTTGCTTCACTTTGACGGGTTTTTAAAGTAGTCATATCAATATAGTAATTAATATGAGAGTGATTTGTTGCAAAATGTCCCGGAACAACCTTTAAAGGAACGGGACAACCCATAGTACGAATTTTAATCATGCGTTCTTCCAATACATTACTCATTATAAGTCCCCCTTAGATTTATGTCATGTTAACTTTCTTATTCTAATAATATAGCAAAGGAGGAATTTTGTAAAGGCTAGCTTGTTTTATTAATCTACTCTTGCATTGATGTCGAAATAAGGGTAAAATGGTAATGAGAACTTTTAATCACTAAGAGAGTTGAAAATAAATATAAAGGAAGGAAAGAGATTATGGCATTAGGAACTTTTAAAGGCGGAACTCATCCGTTTGAAGGAAAAGATTTATCCAAAGCCTTGCCAATCGAGACAATCATGCCGGGAAAAGAAGTGGTATACCCTATGTCCCAGCATATCGGTGCTCCATCTCAGCCAATTGTGGCAGTAGGTGACAGAGTGCTGGTAGGGCAGAAGATTGCAGAAGCAGGCGGATTTGTATCTGTACCAACCTGCAGCTCCGTATCTGGAACTGTAAAAGCAGTAGAACCAAGACTTACCGTGTCTGGTAATCCATCTTTGTCCATCGTAATTGAGAATGATGAACAGTACGAACCAATTCCTACATTAGGTCAGGAAAGAGATTACACAAAGCTTTCTAAGGCAGAAATCCGAGATATCATTAAAGAAGCTGGTATTGTAGGTATGGGTGGAGCTGGTTTCCCGACTCATGTAAAGCTTACACCAAAGGATGAAAATGCAATTGATTATGTATTGGTTAATGGAGCAGAATGTGAACCATACCTGACATCCGACTACCGCATTATGATGGAAGAACCGGAAAAGGTTGTAGGTGGATTAAAAGTAATCTTAAGTCTCTTTGACAATGCAAAAGGTTTAATTTCTATTGAAGATAATAAGATGGACTGTGTTGCCAAGATGCAGGAACTGGTAAAAGATGAACCAAGAATTGAAGTAAAGGTTCTGAAGACAAAATATCCACAGGGAGCAGAACGTCAGTTGATTTATGCATCTACAGGAAGAACCATCAATTCATCTATGTTGCCGGCAGATGCAGGCTGTGTAGTTAACAACATCGATACAGTTGTTGCAGTCTACATGGCGGTATGCTATTCAACACCGTTAATCAGAAGAATTGTTACAATTACAGGTGATGCCATTAACACACCAAGAAACTTTAATGTAAAAACAGGAACCTGCTACAAGGATTTAATTGAACCGGCAGGTGGATTCAAATCCGAACCAGTTAAGATTGTATCTGGCGGTCCTATGATGGGTATGGCATTATTCAGCTTAGATGTGCCTGTAACAAAGACATCTTCTGCACTTCTTTGTTTAACCAGGGACGAAGTAGCAGAACAGGAACCAACTGCATGTATCCGTTGCGGACGCTGTGTTGAGGCTTGTCCAAGCCAGTTAATTCCGCAGAAGTTATTAGAATATGCAGAACGCTTTGATGATGAAGGATTCCAAAAGCTTTATGGTATGGAATGTTACGAATGTGGAAGCTGTACTTATGTATGTCCTGCTAAGAGAAGACTGACACAGGCATTTAAGCAGACAAGAAGAAGTATTTTAGATAGTAGAAGAAAGTAGGAGGGAATGACAAATGAATAACTTATTAAACGTATCTGCATCCCCTCATGTTAGAGATAATGTCTCCACAAAAACAATTATGAGAGATGTAGCGCTCGCAATGATTCCAACCAGTATTTTTGGTGTGGTCAATTTTGGATTAAATGCATTGCTTTTAATTCTTACCTGTGTGGCAACCTGTGTACTTTCTGAGTATGTATGGCAGAAAGCAATGAAAAAGCCAATCACAGTCAGTGATTATAGCGCAGTTGTAACTGGTATGATTTTAGCACTGAACCTTCCGCCAACAGCACCATTATGGATGGCAATGATTGGTAGTGTATTTGCAATTATCGTAGTAAAACAGCTTTATGGTGGTCTTGGACAGAACTTTATGAATCCTGCCCTTGCAGCAAGATGCTTCCTTTTGATTTCCTTTACTTCCAGAATGACAGATTTTGCGGTAGATGGAGTATCTGGTGCAACACCACTGGCAGCAATTAAAGCTGGCGAAAGTGTAGACCTTATGAGTGCATTTATTGGCACTACAACAGGTACAATTGGTGAAACATCTGCACTCTGTCTTTTGATTGGTGCGGCTTACCTTTTATACAAGAAAGTCATCAGCCCAAGAATTCCATTTGTCTATATTGGAACAGTGCTTGTATTTGCACTTATCTTCGGAGGACATGGTTTTGATATTAATTACTTATTAGGTCAGTTGTTAACAGGTGGTCTTATCTTTGGTGCATTCTTCATGGCAACAGACTATGTTACAACACCAATCACACCAAAGGGACAGATTGTATTTGCAGTTGTAATTGGTCTTTTGACAGGAATTTTCCGTATCTTCGGTCCTTCTGCGGAAGGTGTATCTTATGCAATTATCATTGGTAACTTATTAGTACCATTAATTGAAAAGGTTACAATTCCAACTCCATTCGGTATGGAAAAGAAAGGAGGCAAGGCATAATGAAAAATACAATTATTAAAGATGCAATTTCTTTAACTATTATTACATTAGTTGCCGGTGCTCTCCTGGGACTTGTATATGATGTAACAAAAGCACCAATTGCACAGGCTGAGTATGAAAAGAAGCAGAAAGCATATCAGGCAGTATTTACAGAAGCTGTGGCGTTTGAGTCCAATGAAGAACTTCAGGCAGCAGCAACTGCACAGGAAGTATTTGCAGAAGGTGTTACTGGTGTTTATATTAGCGAAATATTAGAAGCAAAAAATGATGCCGGTGAAGTTCTCGGCTATGTTATGTCCTTTGCTTCCAAAGAAGGATATGGTGGAGAAATCACTATTTCCATGGGTGTGGATTTGTCTGGAACCATTACCGGTTTGCAGGTGCTTTCTGCCAGTGAAACAGCAGGTCTTGGTGCAAAATGTAAGGAGGACGGATTTACTTCTCAGTTTACGGGAATTCAGGATTCTTCCGTTACATATACAAAGACAGGCAAAGTGAATCCAAATGAAATTGATGCCATTGGTGGTGCGACAATTACAACAAAGGCTGTAACAAATGCAGTCAACAATGCGTTGGCTTTCGTTTATAATAATACTGAAGTGACAGGGGAGGGTGCAAATGAATAAGTATGTAGAACGTTTGTATAACGGTATTATCAAAGAAAACCCAACCTTTGTGCTTATGTTGGGTATGTGTCCTACACTGGCAGTAACCGTATCTGCCATGAATGGTCTTGGAATGGGACTCTCCACTACAGTTGTACTGGTGCTTTCCAATGCCATGATTTCACTGTTAAGAAAAGTAATTCCGGATAAAGTTCGTATTCCGGCATTTATCGTAATTGTAGCATCCTTTGTTACAATCGTGCAGTTGTTATTACAGGCTTATTTGGGAAGTCTTTATGAAAGTCTTGGTGTGTACATTCCACTTATTGTAGTTAACTGTATTATCTTGGGTCGTGCAGAAGCATATGCATCTAAGAATGGTGTGTTACTTTCCATTTTTGATGGTCTTGGAATGGGACTCGGATTTACAGTAGGTCTTACAGCAATCGGTCTTTGCCGTGAGTTAATTGGTGCCGGAACTGTTTTCGATTTCAGCATTATGCCAGCTTCCTATGAACCAGCGACTATTTTCGTATTGGCACCGGGTGCATTCTTCGTACTTGCATGTCTTACAGCTTTACAGAATAAGTTTAAAATGCCATCTGCAACTAACGTGGAAAATCCTAATCCAATTGCATGTGGTGGTAACTGTGCAACCTGTCACGGAAGTGCCTGCTCTGCTAACCACGGTTTATTAGAAGCAGAAAAAGCAGCGAAAAAGGCAGAAGAAGCAGCAAAGAAGGCTGAAGCTGCCAAGAAAGCTTTAGAAGCAAAGAAGGCAAAAGAAGCAGCAGAAGCGGCAGCAAAGGCTGAAGCAGAGAAAAATGCAGAAACAGCGCCAACAACAGAAGAAGGGAAGGAGGACTAATTAAATGGGAGAATTGTTAGTTATTTTTATAGGCTCTATGCTAGTGAGTAACGTAGTATTAAGCCAGTTCCTTGGAATTTGTCCTTTCCTCGGAGTTTCCAAAAAGGTAGAAACAGCAGCCGGCATGGGAGCAGCCGTAATCTTCGTTATTACAATTGCATCTGCTATTGCAGCTGTTATTTATGAATTTTTATTAGAACCATTAAATATTACTTATTTACAGACTATCGTATTCATTTTGGTTATTGCAGCATTAGTTCAGTTTGTAGAAATGGTATTAAAGAAGCTGATGCCTGCTTTATACGCAGCATTAGGTGTATACCTTCCATTGATTACAACTAACTGTGCCGTACTTGGTGTAGCATTAACTAACGTTCAGAAGGAATATGGTATTTTAGAAAGTATTGTAAATGGTCTTGGTACAGCATGTGGATTTACTGTAGCTATCGTGCTGATGGCAGGTATCCGTGAACGTATTGAAGGCAATGACGTTCCAGATTCCTTTAAAGGTTCTCCAATCGTGCTGGTTACAGCAGGTCTGATGGCAATTGCTTTCTGCGGATTTGCAGGATTATTATAGAAAGGAGCAGATAAATATGAACGGAGTTATTTTAGCAGCCGTAGTTATCGGTGTAACAGGATTAATCGTTAGTCTGCTTCTTGGATTTGCAGGAATGAAATTTGCAGTAGAAACAGACGAAAGAGTAGAACAGGTAAGAGAATTGCTTCCAAGTAATAACTGTGGTGGTTGTGGCTATGCAGGCTGTGATGCTATGGCAGAAGCTATCGTATCAGGAGCAACACCGGCCAGTGCCTGTCCAAGTCTTTCAGCAGAAAATAGAGAAAAGATTGCAGCAATTATAGGTGGTTCAGCAGAAGCAGCAGAGAAAAAGGTTGCATTTGTAAAATGTAACGGAACCTGTGATAAGACAACACAGAGATATAATTATTACGGAATTGCAGATTGTAAAAAGCTTGCATTAATTCCGGGCGGCGGTCCAAAAGGCTGTACATATGGCTGTATGGGCTTGGGCTCCTGTGTCAATGCATGTAAATTCGATGCAATCCATGTAGTAAACGGAATTGCAGTTGTAGATAAGGAAAAATGTATTGCCTGCGGACAGTGTGTGGCACAGTGTCCAAAGGGATTAATCGAATTAGTTCCTTATACAGCAAATCATATGGTAAGATGTAATTCAAAGGATAAAGGTAAAGATGTAAAAGCCGTTTGTGAAACCGGCTGTATTGGTTGTGGAATCTGTGCAAAACAGTGCGAGGCAGGTGCTATTACAGTAGATAACAATCTGGCTTATATCGATCAGAATAAGTGTACCGGATGTGGCAAGTGTGCTGCAAAGTGTCCGGCTAAGATTATCATGTAAAATACGGGAGAACTGCGTTTGCAGTTCTCCTAATTTGACTTTCTTGACAAAAAATAACATCACTGTTGATAAAAATAAATGTTAAAAAAAATAAAAAAACACAAAAAAAGTAAGAAAAAACACAAAAAAGTCAAGGTTACATTTTCAGAAATGAGATATTATGTAAAATATATTGGATATTTGTGCAAATTAGTAGTTATTTTTCTGATAGAAAATCATGAAAGTTCTTTTTTTTTCAACCAGAAACAGAAGTTTTGTTTATGAAAAATGATAGAATAAAAAAGTTACACTTTTTATGAAAGTTGTATAAAACAGATTGGAAAAGTAACGTAGGGAGGACGACGTATGGCAGGTATACTTGGAGGTATTGGAGGCGGAAGAAAGAGAAAACGTCTCGGAGACTTGCTTCAGGATGAGGGAGTGGTAACAGAAGAACAGGTGTTACATGCCCTTGCAGAACAGAAAGAAAATAGAAAAGGACAGAAGCTGGGTGTAACCTTAGTTGATTTGGGCTATACCACAGAAGCAGATATCGCCAAAGCATTACAGAAACAGCTTAATTTAGAAGGTGTTGAACTTGCATCTATTCGTATCCCGGAAGAAGTAACCAAGCTGTTAGATGAGAAAATTTTGCGTAAGTATATGCTGATTCCATATGCATTCAGTGACAGAAACCCTAACATTTTAAAGGTTGCCATGAGTGACCCGCTGGATATCCTTGCGATGGATGATATTTCTATTATTACAGGGTATCAGATTGAACAGGTAGTAGCTACAACCAGAGATGTAGCAGCAGCTATTGACCGTTATTATGGTAATGCAGAAGCTATGAAGGTAGCAGAGCAATATACCAGAGAACGACAGGAAGCGTATGGTCAGAGAGAAAAAGAAGCCCTTGAAGCAGCAGAAGAAGTTAACCAGTCGCCAATTGTACGTCTGGCTAACCAGCTGATTGAACAGGCAGTACATAAAAGAGCCAGTGATATTCACATTGAACCGTTAGAGAAGAAGGTTCGTATTCGTTTTCGTGTAGACGGTGTTCTACAGGAAGCCATGAGTCACGATATTGCAGTTCACTCTGCCCTGCTTGCCCGTATTAAGATTCTGGGTGGCATGGATATTTCAGAAAAGAGAAAACCACAGGATGGTCGTATGACCAGTATCGTTGACCGTGTAGAATACGATATTCGTGTATCTGTACTTCCAACTGTATACGGAGAAAAAGCAGTTCTCCGACTGACACAGAAAAAGGCGTTAACGAAGGATAAGAGGGAATTAGGTTTAGAAGGAGAAGATTTGGAAAAATTCGACCGAATTTTATCTCATCCTCATGGAATTATTCTTGTAACAGGACCAACAGGAAGTGGTAAGTCTACTACCCTGTATACAGCACTTAGTGAACTGAATACAGAGGGTGTTAATATTATAACAGTTGAAGACCCGGTAGAAGCGAATATTAATGGTATTAATCAGGTTCAGGTAAACGTAAAAGCAGAGATGACCTTTGAATCAGCACTTCGTTCTATTTTGCGTCAGGACCCGGACATCATTATGATTGGAGAAATTCGAGATGGTATTACGGCAGAAATCGCCGTAACAGCATCTATTACAGGTCACTTAGTAGTAAGTACCCTTCATACTAACAGTGCAGCAAGCACCATTACCCGTTTAGAGGATATGGGTATTGAATCCTATCTGATTGCGGATTCCGTAGTTGGCGTTATTGCACAGAGATTAGTAAGAAGAGTTTGTCCGGAATGTTCCATCACAAAGGAAGCGGATCCTATGGAAAAGGAACTTCTGAATGTGCCGGAAGGTCAGACAATACGTATCAGAGAAGCCAGACGCTGCGAGTGTCTTCACTGCGGTGGTACTGGTTATCGTGGTCGAATTGGTGTGTATGAGATTATGCCGGTTTCTTATAATCTTAAAAAGGTTATTAGCAGTAAAGGAACTGCAGACCAGATTCAGGAAG
>CAYTGQ010000022.1:10210-18943 GCA_964437345.1 uncultured Lachnoclostridium sp.
ATTATAAAAGCCTTAGAATGGAGAATACAATGGAAATAACAATGGATACCCTGCTTAAGATAGCAAAAGAAAGAGGCGCTTCCGACTTACATGTTACAGTTGGTATTCCGCCAAAGATAAGGGTGAATGGTGAGCTGGAAGCCCTGGAGTTTGAAAAGCTAAGACCAGCAGATACGGAGGCTTTAATTAAGCCTTTGATACCAGAACCATTATTCCCGACATTTGAAGCATATGGTGAAATGGACTTTGCCTATTCTGTAAAAGAATTAGGACGATTCCGTGTCAATGCATTTAAGCAGAGAGGCTCTTATGCAGCCGTGCTTCGTGTTGTAGGAACAACCATTCCGTCAGCAGAGAAGCTTGGTATTCCACCATCTGTTGTAGAATTAACCAAAAAGAAGAGAGGACTTGTCTTAGTAACAGGACCAACAGGAAGTGGAAAGTCCACAACCCTTGCTTCTTTATTAGATATTATTAATCAGAATTACAGTACCCACATGGTTACTTTGGAGGACCCAATCGAATACTTGCATTACCACAGCAAATCCATTGTTAACCAGCGAGAAATCGGTCTTGATACTCAGTCCTATGGCAATGCCCTTAGGGCAGCCCTTCGTGAAGACCCGGATGTAATTCTGGTAGGGGAAATGCGAGACTTAGATACAATTTCCACAGCCATTACGGCAGCTGAAACCGGTCACTTGGTATTCTCGACTTTGCATACCATTGGTGCGCCGGCAACCATTGACCGTATTATTGACGTATTCCCACCTCATCAGCAGCAACAGATTCGTGTGCAGCTGGCATCAGTGTTAGAATCCGTTATTTCACAGCAGCTGATTCCGTTGTCTAGCGGACGTGGACGAGTAGCAGCCTTTGAGGTTATGCATGCTTCACCGGCGGTAAAGAACTTAATTCGTGAAGGTAAGTCCCATCAGATTACTTCAGTCATTCAGACTAGCAAGAAGTTGGGTATGCAGACCATGGATGATGCTATATTTGATTTGTTCTTAAAGAGAAAGATTAGTTCTGACAAGGCTTTGGAATTTGCTCAGGAGCCAGTTGTATTAGAAAGAAAAATATTCTAAAGAATAAGGAGGTGGGACCATGCCCGCATATAATTATACTGCCATTGGTAAGGATGGTAAGGAGAAAAAGGGTAGCATAGAAGCAGCCAGTGACGAAGCGGCAAAAGAGATGCTTAAGGCTGACGGGATGATTCCAATTACTGTCGTAGAACCCAACCTGTTAACCAAGGAGATTGCTTTTGATTTTGGTAAGAAGGTAACACCAAGAGAACTGGGTGTATTCTGCCGACAGTTCCAGAGTATCTTAGAGTCAGGTATTACCATTACAGCCGCTTTGGATATGTTAGCTCAGCAGACGGAGAATAAGAAGTTTGCAGAGGTGATTCGTGATACTAAGATAGAGGTAGAGAAGGGTGAGACTTTGGCAGGAGCCATGAGTCAGTATCCAAAGTTCTATCCGCCTATCCTCGTTAATATGATAGAAGCCGGGGAAGCTACCGGTAAGCTGGAGATTGCCTTTGAGCGTATGGCAGTACAGTTTGAAAAGGATGCCCATCTGAGAGCAATGATATCTAAGGCAATGGTATATCCATGTATTTTGTTGTTGGTTGTTGTTGCTGTAGTTATCCTTATGATGGTAGTTATTGTACCAAGCTTTATAGGTACCTTAGGGCAGGTAGGAGGAGAGCTTCCAGCCATTACTCGTATGGTAGTGGCAGTCAGTGACTTCCTAGTAGCCTATTGGTACTATCTGGTGATTGCCATTGCAGCCATTGTGTTTGGTGTACGTTACTATATCAGTACCGACCATGGAGCTTTGGTTTGGGGAAGATTGATGTTAAGAATGCCTTTATTCGGTAACCTGAATATTAAGAGTGCTTCGGCTAAGTTTACCCGTACCTTAAGTACCCTGTTAGCATCCGGTATTACTTTAGTAGATGCTACAGAGTTAGTAGCCAAGCAGATGACCAATCAGGTAGTTAGGAAGGTTGTAGAAGCGGCTAAGACAGAGGTAGAGAGAGGAACCACCCTTTCCCAGCCAATCGAAGCCTCCGGTGTATTCCCACCTATGGTATACCATATGTTAAAGATTGGGGAAGAAACCGGTAACATTGAATCTATGTTAGATAGAGTTGCAGATTACTACGATGAAGAAGTAGAGAATGCAACGGAAGCACTGACAGCCGCCATGGAGCCATTGATTATTGTGATTATGGCATTGGTAGTAGTGCCAATTATGTTAGCTATCTTAATGCCAATGTTCAGTATCTATAGTGCAATAGGCTAGAAGGATACAGTATAACCATGTCTTACCCCTGTGTTGCCAAGGCACAGGATAAGAACCATCGGATAACCGGTGGGAATATATATTATATGACTTAATTTTTAAATCAAGAAAGGATTGATAACAATGTTCAACAAAGAAAACAATGAAAAGAAATTAAACAACAAAGGTTTCTCTTTAGTAGAGTTAATCATCGTTATGGCTATTATGGCTATTTTAGTAGGTGTAGTAGGAACACAGGTAATTCCTTACATGAATCAGGCAAAAGAATCTAAAGATTATCAGGTAGTAAGTAGCTTTGCAACAGCTGCTATGACAGCATATGCTAACAATGTTGCATTGACAGATGCACCAACTTCTACTTCAGATGTTACAATTAGTATTTATTCTAGTTCAGCAACATCTGGATTTGAAAAAGCATTTGTAGATGAAGTTAAGAATTTAACATATGCGGATAGGACAGCTATGCAGAGTGCTATGGGTTCAGATGCAGGAAAGTCTATTACGGATATTAAGGTGACAATTAGTGTTGCAGACCGTAAAATTACTGTACAAGCTATAGAAGTTTCTGGTACAGGTGATCAAGCAACTACTACAAATAAATTTGACCCAGTAGTAAGCCCAATGTAATTCACCAACCTATCTGACAGGGCTGCCAAGCAGCCCTGTCTAATCTAAAGTAACACTGTAATGAAGTCTTAGAAGGAGCAATGGCGTAATGGAAACACTTTTATATACAATTGTTTTGGTATATGGTCTTGTTATCGGAAGTTTTTTAAATGTCTGCATTTACCGCATACCAAAGGGTGAGAATATTGCAATTACTCGTTCTCATTGTATGAGCTGTGGACACAACATTGCCTGGTATGACTTGATTCCGGTTGTGAGTTTTCTGATACTAAGGGGCAGATGCCGAAGCTGTAAGACGAAATTATCCATACAGTATCCGTTGGTGGAAGCACTGAACGGCATATGTTATCTTCTCATTTTCTTGGCAAATGGGTTTTGTATTAACAGCGTAATTCTTTGTCTGCTAACCTCTGCCCTTATTGTAATCAGTGTAATTGATTTCCGCACTTATGAAATTCCTGTTGCTTGTAACGGATTTATTCTGGTGCTTGGAATTATTGCTACAGCAATTGATTATAAGAATCTGGCAGACCATTTGATTGGACTTGTCTGTATCAGCGGCTTCCTTTATCTGCTTTATGTTCTTACCAAAGGAAAAGGCATTGGCGGGGGAGATATTAAGCTGATGGCAGCAGCCGGTCTGGTTATCGGCTGGGTGAATATCATTCTGGCATTTTTCTTGGGATGTATTTTAGGCTCTGTTATTCATGTAATACGCATGAAAGTCAGCAACGAGGACCATGTACTTGCAATGGGACCTTATCTTTCTATGGGCATTTTTATAGCTGCTCTTTATGGAGACAATATGATACAGGCATATCTGAGCATGATAGGCTTGTAAATAGAACACAACCAAATAATAAATGTAATTTCCACATTCCAGAGTAAAGAACAATGAACTATTCTTTAATGTGGAATGTGAAAATTAGTGTTACTGTTCACGTTGTCATAATAAAAATTGTATCGTCGTGCTTGCACGTAAGAGACAATTTTTGTTATGACACTCGTGTAACGAGGAACCTTCAAGGCATATGCAGTCTTAGCACGTAGTGCGAGAGTGGAGTGCAGAAGTACATACAATGTACTTCTGTGCGACGAGTGCATATGGTTTGAAGGTGTGAACAGTAATATATATAACATTTCGAATGGAGGACGTATAATGGCGAAAAGAGGACTAAGTATAGAAATAGGAGTACAGCAGGTAAAAATCTGTGAGATGGACTTCCACAAGAAGCATCCTAGAATTTATAAGACACATGTCTTTGATACTCCGATGCAGGCAATCGTAGATGGTTACATTCAGGATAAGACGGCATTTGCTTCTATCATGAAAAAAGAATTGAAAAAGGCAGGTATGCGCTCTAGGAATGTTATCTTTACGGTAGCATGTTCCGCTATTGCCAATCGTGAAGTTACCATTCCTCTTGTAAAGGATAAGCAGATTGCTTCAATTGTAGAAGCATCAGCACAGGATTATTTTCCAATTGACATTTCTGAATATTCAGTAGCTTATTCCATTTTAGAACGGAATACTGAGGGAGAAGAGAAGACTCTTCGTCTCCTTCTTTTTGCTGCACCGAATACATTAGTTAAGAACTATTACAGCTTTGCTGATGAGATGGCATTTGACATTGAAGCCATTGACTATGTAGGTAACAGTAGTATGCAGCTCTTAAAACGTCAGGTTGGTATGCGTACTGGTGTAACTGTACAGATTAATGAAGAGACAACTTTAATCAGTATCATTGAAAATGGCAGTATGGTAGTGCAGAGAACACTGGCATATGGTATGCAGTCTTCTGTTGACGCAGTTATTGAAAATACAATTTTTGGTAAGTTTACAGAAAAGGATGCTACAGAGTTTTTGACTACAGAGCAGGTAGTTCTGCCAAATTTCGATTATGAACAGGCAGAAGCAGAGGTGGTTTCTATACTGGAAGAAAATCTGGATGCAGAAAATGTATTCAGAGCAAAGATGGAAGTAACAGAGACATTGGCTTATCACGTTAACAACGTACATCGTCTCATTGACTATTATCATTCCAAGAATCCGGACAAGCCTATCGATATCGTTTATCTGACAGGTGTCGGTGCAGAAATTCAGGGTATTGCCGAACTGTTCCAGTCCGAATTAGAGGCTAATGTTGTTAAGATTAAGGTAATCAGCGGAGTAGACTTTACTGTCAATAAGAAAGGTCTTCTGAATGACCAGATTGAGCTGATTCCTGCTATTGGTGCTACAATTGCTCCGCTTAAGTTTGTATTAAAGGATGATGTGGTAACAAAGAGTAAAGTGCAAAAGATGCATTCTGCCAAGTTCATTTTTGGTGTGTCCGCAGTAACAGCAGTGTTGATTGCCGGCATATCTGTTGTACAATACAAGACAGAGGAGCTTACGAATAGAACTCTGACACAGAAGGTGGAAAGTCTAAGTTCAATCGAAGAGATTTATAATGAAAATTTACAGGCTAATACATATTACAATGAGTTAAATGAAATGTATATGATGACTGTAACAGGAAATGAATATTTCAAACAGCTCATTGAAGAATTAGAGGATAAGCTTCCAGTTAATATGGTTGTAACCTCCATTGCGGCTAATAGTGATGGCATTACAATTAATCTGGAATCCACTACAAAGATTTCTGTAGCGAAGCTTTTAATTAATTTAAAACAGGTTACATTATTGACAGATGTAACGGTTCCTGCTGTTTCTTCTAGTGTAGTAGAAGGTAAGGTAGAAAAATATGTATTCTCTGTTACAGCTAATTATGCTCAGGAAGCAGTGATTGGCTTAGCAGTGGAAGAACAGTTTGAAGAACAGACGGTAGTAGAAACAGAGCCAGCGGAAGAGACTGTAACAGGTGCAGAGAATGAAACTGTAGAAACTGAAACAGAAGCTACAGACGAAGCTGTAGATGAAACAGCCACAACAGATGGGGAATAGGAGGAAGCAGATATGAAGGTTACAATTTCAGATAAAGATAAATCCCTGTTAATCATACTGGCAGCTCTGGTTGTGCTTTCCATTTCATATTTTGGAATATATCAGGGGACCATGAAGAAGGTGGAAGCATTAAGGGAAGAGAATGCAGTTTTAGAAGAGAAAATCGTGCTTTTACAGGAAAAAGTTGCAAGAAGAGAAGAAGTATTAACAGATACAGAAGAAAAGAATGAAATGTCTGCAAAGCTTGTTGGCAGATTCCCTGCTGAACAGACAACTCAGAATATTATTTTCACTTTAGAACAGTTAGAGCAGACAGGAAATTTTGATATTCTTTCGGAAAGCTTTTCCATGAACGCTGATTTTTGGCAGAGTGAAGGTTTGGAACCAGAACTGAAAGGGTACTGCTCTAAAGTAACAATTACTTATGAAACCAGCTACAGTGGTCTGAAGAAAGCATTGGATTTTATTGCTGCACATAAAGACAGAATGACAGTGACAGATATCAGTTCTGCCTATAGTACAGCAACTGGTGAATTAACAGGAACAATGACAATTGCATTGTATTCCGTTGAAGGAACAGAGAGAGTTTATGTGGATCCGGTATTGGGTTACATTAACTATGGTGTAAAGAATATTCTTCGTACAGGAGAATAATAGGGGATTTGAAAAGAGTTGAATAGGATTCCCATATCAGAAAAATATCGAACATGAAATGAAATGGAGGAAGAAACAACATGCAGAAAAGAAAGTACCTAGGACTTGGTAAACAGAATAGTGGTTTTACCTTAGTGGAAGTAATTGTCTGCATGGCAATTCTTGGAATTGTGTTTCTTCCTCTTATGAGTTATTTTACTAATTCTATGGGATATACGTTAGAATCCAGAAATACACAGAGTGCTACTCTGGCGGCTGAAAGTATTCTGGAGGAATTCAAGGCTGGAGATACCTTTGCCAGCACAAAAAGTGTTTATGATGCACAGGTAACGCTTGGTAATACGGACTATGTAGTTGTGGAAGAGACAGACCCTGCTACAGGTGTGAAATCTACAATATTGCAGAGACCTATCGATATTGGTGGAGAGGTATTTTATGCTGTAACAAAGGCAACTGCGGACACTGGATATACCAATGCAGAAATGACATCAATGGACAGTAGCCGTGATATTGTTGCCATGGAAACAGTAATGATGGAAATGAACGCCATTTTGAAATTTATGAGCATTCATGAGGCAAAATGTGATGAACTTGCAGAAGCAGGTACAGAGGTGACACAGATTACCAATCAGGAGTATTTTGCCAATGATATGGTTCGAGAAATCCATATGGATTTTACTCTTAACGGAGATGATGTTACCGTAAAGACTTATTACAAATATTACCTGAAAACCAGTATTGAAGGAATTGTAGGCTTGACAGACCCGGATGATACTTTAGAAAGAACTACGGTTGAGGAAGTTCTTGATGAATCAGTAAAGCGTCGTACAGAGCTGGCGGCTAACAGTATTTGGATTTTTTATAGTGCAAAGCCGGGAGATATTGTAGGACATACTTTAAGTGAAAATATTATCGTAAACATCGGTTCAGGATTGGCAGCAAATGTACTGACAGACAGACTTTATCTGATTTGCCAGAATAGAGATTCCATAGAAGCTGCTTTTGGTGGAGGTTATTTCCTTCATACCAAGGATGCTGCAACTGGTACAGATTGTAATTATGTTAATAAAGTTGCAAAGGGGCTGTATTCCAATATGACTGTACAGGGTACAGCAGATGTAAAGCCTCTTGTAACAGAAGAAACGGGTTATTCCCGTATGTCTGACCTTTATATAAGAGTATTTCAGTCAAAGGCAGATTATGATGCAGGGGAAGAACCACTGGTTACCCTTAACGGAGTATATGAAGGAGGTATCCAGTAATGAAACGAAAGGTAAATAGGATTATAAGTAAATTTCAGATAAAGCAATTAAATAATAAAGGTTCTATTACAGTGCTTGTTATGGTGGCTATGATGTTCCTCAGTATTCTGGGAATGACTATGGTTACTATGACAGGGCTGAATATTCAGATGAAAGCAGTAAATACCAGTGCACAGGGCAATTTTTATGATGCTGACTCTGTTTTGGATGAAATCAAAGCAGGACTTGCGGATATTTCCTCTGAAGCAGCCAAGGAAGCCTATACAAAGGTGTTGGAAAATTATGTAACGATTAGTCAGACTGCTACTATGCAGGAGGCTTTTGATGAATATTATATAGATATTCTTACAAGAAAGCTGGTAGCAGCTCCAATTATAGGAGATGTACCAATCGATGGCAGTGCGAGCTATGATTATAATGCAAGTGTATTGGAAGGTCTTTTGCCTGTGGAATTACAGGGAAGAAATATTTTGAAATACAAAGCGGCAGAGGAGCAGGCACTTACAGATGACCTGTTGGTATGTCCTTATGGAGAACGTTGTCTGGTTCTGAAAGGAATTGAGATTACCCAGTCCAAGAATTCATTCTCCACTGTATTAAGCTCAGATATCCGTATGGAAATTCCTTCTCTTTCTGTGTCTAAGGGTGGTATTTATCCGGAATATACAAGATATGCCATTTTAGCAGATGACCAGGTAAGAGTAGATGGAACTCAGGAAATCTTAGTTAATGGAAATATTTATGCAGGTACGGTAAACCGTAACAATAATGAAGCAGGAGTAACAGGAAACAATCCTACAGCAGGACTTGTTGTAGACGGTGGAAAGATTGAGGTAATTGGAGACAGTCTTATTACTCGTGGAGATATTCTTATTTCTAATGGCGGTAATGCAGCCTTAGGTGTTCTTTCCGGGTTATCCTGTAATG
>CAYTGQ010000023.1:0-18419 GCA_964437345.1 uncultured Lachnoclostridium sp.
TATTTTACGCCACGGTCATAGTAGATTTCAGAACATGGACCACAAGGACCAGCGCCATGTTCCCAGAAGTTGTCACATTCACCGTTTTCATCACGGTAGAAACGTGTAATCTTTTCAGCCGGAACACCCATTTCTTTGTTCCAGATTTCGAAAGCTTCTTCGTCTTCACCATAGATAGATGGATATAAACGGTCTTCTTCTAATCCGATATTTTTAGTTAAGAATTCCCAAGACCACTGAATTGCCTCACGCTTGAAGTAATCTCCAAAAGAGAAGTTACCAAGCATTTCAAAGAAAGTAAGATGTCTTGCTGTCTTACCTACGTTTTCAATATCACCTGTACGGATACATTTCTGACATGTACTTACTCTTTTCTTAGGTGGAATTTCCTGACCTGTAAAGTATGGCTTCATTGGTGCCATACCAGCATTGATTAAAAGTAAGCTCTTGTCATTGTGTGGAACTAAAGAAAAGCTCTTTAATACTAAATGTTCCTTGCTTTCAAAAAAATCAAGATACATTTTTCTAAGCTCATTAACGCCATAGTTTTTCATATATGATTACCTCCGGGTTTTTATCTTTCTTTTTGTATAAAATGAATTTCTCACTAACTATCTATTATACGAATTATGCTAATGTTTGTCAAACCATATCTCTCGTTTTTTCCAGTTTACACCTTCTGCTTGGATATCTTTTTATACATCGCCAAGCATCCCACACTTCCTACAATCACACACCCAAGTATCATAATTGCACAATGCATAAAAAAGCTGTCCGGCAAAATCATAATAACCGGGTCTGTAGACGCATCAAATATCCAATAATCATTATTAAACATAAGCTTGTGAAATAATACAAAGACCATATCCCAGTTGACTGCTATTAATACTCCTAAAATAGCAGGAATTCCTACACTCAGAATACTGGTATATTTCCAAAACTTATAATTCTCCTGTTTTTTATTCAGGTATAACAGTACAGCTGTCAATACAGCACAAACCACCGCCGCCCATTGAAAGAACACAAAGATTACCTTCACCTCTTCAAAATGAATCCGTCCTGTCTCAGACATGGCAAGAGTAGGAAATTCCAACTCTTCTACTCCTCCAAATATGGAATTGTAATCAATCAGGGCATCGTAATTTAACTTAATTTCTTCTTTTGATAACCCGGAACGCTGTTCAATGTTCAAAGCATCAATGTCCATGTAGTATAATGGGCGGAAATTTAATGTAAGAGTCACTGAAAATGATACAATTAAGAAAAACAACAACAGTGAAGTGATGCTTTCTAATATCAAATTTGACGTTTTGTTTTTATTCATAATGTTCTTTTCCTCTAGTCCTCTTTATCTTTTCTTTTATGATAAATAACCATTGCAACCATTGCTATAATAACTGCAACGCTGATGATACCACCAAATACTAATAATAAAAATACCATTGACATATTACTCATCGGACTCCTTCCTCTATTTTCATAGTAATAAATATTCTACTCTATTCTACATCAAGTATATCCAAAATACAATTTTAGTTTATTTACTAATGTAAAACCTCTAATTGCATTTCAAAATCTTCTCTGTTATAATATGAAATTGCTTTTTAACGAATTGTTTATTTTTTTACATACATGGAGGTCTTTATGAAACAACTTACTGCAGAAGAAAACAAAGCCTTCTACGCCAAGGTATTTTCCCTTGCACTTCCAATTGCATTACAGAACTTAATCAACGTGGGTGTAACTGCGGCAGATACGATTATGCTTGGAAAGGTTGGAGAGGTTGTACTTTCTGCTTCTTCTCTTGCCGGACAGATTCAGTATATTCTGACACTATTTTTCTTTGGAATCACCTCTGGTGCTGCCATTTTAACAGCTCAATACTGGGGTAAGCGTGATATTCGAGCTATTGAAAAGATTACAGCAATTGCTCTGGATGCTGCTATTGCCATTTCATTTCTCTTTTCTCTTGCTGCTTTCTTTATTCCGGACAAACTGATGCATATCTATTCATCAGATAGCGCCGTTATTGAAGCAGGGGTTTCGTACTTGAGAATTGTAGCACTTACTTATGTTATTAGCGCAATTACCATGGTGTATCTGAATATTATGAAAAGTGTGGAACAGGTAGTCATCTCTACAATTGTCTACTCTGTCTCTCTTGTTGTGAATATTGTAATTAATGGTATTTTAATTTTCGGTTTATTTGGTTTCCCTGTCCTTGGAATCCGTGGTGCTGCCATTGGTACTCTGATTGCCCGAATTGTGGAGCTGATTATTGTCTTTTTATATGCTAAATTTAAAAATAAAGATATTACTGTCCGTATTTCTGACATGCTGCATCCTGACATGGTACTGGCAAAGGACTTTATTTATTATGCAATTCCGGTTACTTTAAATGAATTTTTCTGGGGACTGGCAACTTCTGCCAATACAGCAATTATTGCCCAGTTGAGCACTTCTGCCGCAGCGGCTAACTCCGTTGCTCAGGTTGCCCGTCAATTGGCTACTGTTGCCGGCTATGGTGTATCCAGTGCCACTGCTATTATGCTTGGCAAAGCCATTGGCGAAGGCAGAGAGGACCTTGCAGAAATTTATGCTCATAAGCTTATTCGTACCAGTCTTATATTTGGTTTTATAGGCGGTCTTGTAATCTTTCTTGCCCGTGGACCAATTATTGCATTTATGGACTTTTCGCCGGAAACAAGCGAATATCTTACTTTAATGCTATTCGTTATGTTCTACTATACCGTTGCCCAGACTTACAATACAACTGTTATCGTTGGGGTTCTTCGCTCCGGTGGTGATACCCGTTTCGGTTTAGTTCTTGATTTTGTTTCTATGTGGGGCTGTTCTGTTCCACTTGGATTTATAGCCGCATTTGTACTTAAATTAGATGTTAAGCTTGTATATTTAATTCTCACGGCAGATGAAATATGCAAAACACCATTTACCCGACACCGCTGGCGAAAATTAGGATGGCTCAAAAACATTACCCGTTAGACGTTTTAATCACAAAAAATGCAGATACAAATCATAAATGTATCTGCATTTTTCTTTTATTTACTTACTATTTTAGAAAGCTTTTCTTCATAGCCTCTATAAAGTTCTAATAATTTTGTAGTTTTTTCTTCTATTTCCGTTGCATTTTCTGTTCTTCCACATTCTTCCAGATATGTAGCCAATGCTGCCACATTAAGAGCTATTATGTATTAAATTCTAAATTAAGCATTCTTTTCTGCTTTTGCTTTCTTTTCAGCAGCTTTCGCAAATTTACGAACTCTGTCTGTAAGAACTAAAGCATCAATTGCTGTCTGTTTTGGCATAATGATATGAATACCATCTGTACAGTTAGCTTTACCATATACATTATCCATCCATTTACAATCTTCTTCTGTAACATCAATTTCTGGCATAACTTCTTTTGCTTTATTAAAAAGCACAAGCTTATCTTCTGTATTATAGAAAGGTGTTGCTTCAGTTTTTGATAAAGTAGCTTCTAAGATTGCCTTTAAGTACTTTGTTGTTGCTACAGAACAAATTGTTGCTGTCTGATCGTAATATTTGTGACTAAAAGTAATCTGTGCTGCTTCTAAATCTTCTTCTGCTGTTTTTAAATACTGGTTATCTGTAAAATATATAGCCATAGTATTTTCCTCCTTCATTAACCTACGTTAATATTCTGATAATATAATATTCCTCTACATGGCTGTTTGTCAAGCTTTATGCAGTTTTTTCCATTACATTTTTCCTAATATTCAAGTTCTTATTATGGATTTTATCAATAATACCTAACTCCAGAATGTTATTCTTATCGTAGTTCCATTTTCTTCTTCACTTTCGAGCTCTAATTCTGCATTATGCTTTGCAATAATATGCTTCACGATAGCCAAACCAAGTCCGGTTCCACCAGTTTGTTTAGAGCGGCTTTTATCAACTCGATAAAAACGTTCAAATACTCTGTTCTGATGTTCCTCCGATATTCCAATTCCTGTATCTGCAACTGTTAGTATAACCCTATCTGCTTTTGGCTTTACTGTTACATGAACCAGACCATTTTCATAGTTATAACGGATCGCATTATCACACAAGTTATAGAGAACTTCTTCTATCATTCCCTTATTTGCATGAATGACAGCATCTTCCCCACTGACTGTCAGCTTTACTTTATGATTTTCAGCATTAATCTGTAACATAGTGATACAATCTTTGGCAATCTCATAAAGATTTACATCTTCCATTAAGGTTTCATTTTCTACTGCATCCAATTCTGATAATCGTATAATATCATTAATTAAAGTCAGAAGACGTTTGGCGCTTCTATGAATCTCTTTAGCAAATCGTTGTTCCTCTCCCTGTGCCATTCCATTTTCAATCAATTCTGAATAGCCGGAAATAGCTGTCAAAGGAGTTTTCAGTTCATGGGACACATTCGCTGTAAAATCCTGGCGTATCATGGCATTACGCATAATGTCCTCATGCTGCTGACGTATAATATTCACAAATGGTACAAGTTCTTTGTAGGTATCCACTGATTCCATATCATTGACATTCTTTGCCATTTCTTCAATAGGACGAATAAGACTTTTCGTCAAAAAATGAGTTAAAACCATACACAGTGCAAACAGAATACAGCCAACACTGATAACTGCCGGCAGTTCACTCTGAAATACACTCCAAATACTTCCTACTTCCTTTGCTACTCGAAGAACTGCACCTCGTTCCAGACGCACTGCATAATAAAAGGTTCTTTTATCCATTGTAGCAGACTTTCTGGAATCCCAGCCTTCACCATCTGCAAATGCATCTTCTATCTCTGGACGCTGACGATGGTTATCCATCACACCAATATCCGCATTATTATCATAGGCGACTGTTCCATCATCTTCAATAATGGTGATTCTTATATTTTCTAACGGCTTATTTTTATCCTGTTCAAAATTCTCTTCACTATAAACACCAGTACTAACCAGAATTTCAGCATACTGCCTTAGATTATCCCATACTTCCTGTTGAAAGAAATCATAAAACAGCATCGTTGTCAGAAATGTTGTCAAAAAAATCGCCAGTGCTGTAATTCCCAAAAACTGGATGCTAATTTTCTTTCTCATAATATCTTTCCTGTTCCGCTCAATTAGTTGTAAGCATTCAATGCCAATATCATTCTATCATATACCCTACGTTTCTTACTGTCTTAATTCGTGAGCCTTCTTCTTTGAGCTTTTGCCTCAAAGTCTTAATGTGCATATCTAAAGTTCTTGATTCGCCCTCAAAATCAATTCCCCAGACACGTTCCATAATAACATTTCTAGGCAGCACAATACCTGCATTCTGTACCAGAGTCTTTAATAATTCATATTCCTTATAAGTCAGTTCACAATGCTCCTCACCAACAAATACACTATGTTTTTCACTATCAATAGTGATATTTCCGATAGAAAACGATTTTTCCTCTTCCATATCCTGACTTCTTCTAAGCAATGCCTTTACCCTGGAAATCAATTCCATGATACCGAAAGGTTTTGTTATATAATCGTCTGCCCCAATATCAAGACCTTTTACTTTATCTAATTCTGTAGTCTTGGCAGTTACCAGAATAATTGGGACTTTCTTAGTTTCTGCCTTTTTACGAAGCTTTCTTACTATTTCCAGCCCATCCTCGTCTGGCAGCATAACATCAAGTATAATCAATGCCGGAACCTTTTCTGCAAGCTTTTCATAAAAGTCCTTTGCACATTCAAAATCACAGACAGAATAACCACTGTTCTTCAATGCAAATGCCTCAATCTCTCTGATATTTTTATCATCTTCCACAATATAAATAGTAGCCATTATTATCCTTCCTTCAAAAAACTTTACACTATAAACTGTACCATATTTTTTCCTTTTCGTATATCAATTTTGTGTATAATAATTGTAAATATTTTTTTACATTACAAGAAGTATTTATCAGAAAAAAGAGTTTCATGCAAAAAAGAGTCCACTGAGATATCCCAGCGAACTCTTACTATTGCTATTAATTCTGTTTTGCGAGCTTATATTTTTCTTTATATTCCAGATATTTTTCACGGAATGCAGTATTTTCACCTTTTTCCAAAGTATCCAGATATTCATGGCTGTCAAATTCATCTTCCTTCTGTAATACACTTACTGCGATATTAGAGCAGTGGTCTGCAATTCTTTCATAGTTAGTTGTGATATCAGATAAGATAAAGCCCATTTCGATTGTACATGTACCCTGACGAAGACGTTCTACATGTCTTCTCTTTACTTTTACATTAAGCTTATCTACAACATCCTCCAATGGTTCTACTGTTCTTGCTTCTTCCTGGTCTTCTTTAATGAATGTATCTACTGCAAGAGATACAATTTCTTTTACCGCACCAGAGAATGTGTTAATCTCGTTTTCTGCCATTTCAGAAAACTTAAGTCCCTTTTCATATTTTTCTTTCGCAGACTCACAAATATTCAAAGCATGGTCAGAAATACGTTCAAAATCACCGATACCATGAAGCAGTAATGATAAAGTCTTGCTGTCTGCTTCAGATAAATCTCTGGAGCTTAACTTCATTAAATAATTACCAATTTCATCTTCAAACTGGTCAATTCTGCCTTCCAGTTCCACTACATGTGCAGCCTTTTCTTCATCATAATTTTCTAATAAATCAATGGCTGTACCAATAGCTTCTTCTGCAAAACCTGCCATCTTCACAGATGCTGCTTTACATAATGTCATAGCATATGCTGGCTGGTCTAAGAAACGTATATCTAATGCTCTAAGAGCTTCATCCAGATGTTTTTCATCTTTATCCCCTTCAGGATCATCCTTAACTGTCATATAAGCCAGTTTTTCAAGTCCTTTAGAGAACGGAAGTAACATAAGAGTTGCACCAATATTAAACATACTATGAATTACAGCGATTCCTGCCGCATTTGCCGTCTCGCCTAAAATTGCAGGGTTAATTGTCGCTTTCACAATCATGAATAATATCATAAAGATAATAGTTCCTACAATATTGAAGTATAAATGTACCAATGCTGTTCTCTTGGCACCTTTATTAGCTCCGATAGAGGAAAGTATTGCAGTTATACAAGTACCAATATTCTGTCCTAATATAATAGGGAATGCTGTACCATAATTAATAGCACCGGTCACACAAAGTGCCTGTAAAATACCTACTGATGCAGA
Source organism: uncultured Lachnoclostridium sp. (assembly GCA_964437345.1). Classification (GTDB taxonomy): domain Bacteria; phylum Bacillota; class Clostridia; order Lachnospirales; family Lachnospiraceae; genus CAYTGQ01. The sequence goes on from CAYTGQ010000023.1 coordinate 7,190, forward strand.
AGAACTCTGAATCACTGCTGTTACTCCGGCACCTACAAGTACACCTAAAATTGGATTAGAGAACATTGTAAAAAGACTTGTAAATTCTGGTACATCTGCCAATGGCTTTACTGCACCACTCATAGTATCCATACCAAACATTAAGATTGCAAATCCAACTAAAATGTTACCAACATCTTTTTTCTTATCACTTTTAGCAAATAATAATAGTGCAATACCAATAATAGCTAATATTGGTGAAAAGCTGGTTGGTTTTAACATCTTAATAAAAAAGGAATCTCCTTCTACACCAGATAAGCTTAAAATCCAGGCTGTCATGGTTGTACCAATATTGGAACCCATGATAATACTAATCGCCTGTGAAAGCTTCATAATTCCAGAGTTTACGAAACCAACTACCATAACAGTTGTTGCAGAAGAACTCTGAATAACCGCTGTTACCAATGCACCAAGTAATACTCCTTTTAATTTGTTTGATGTAAGCTTTTCCAAAATCTGTTCCATTTTACCACCGGAAACTCTAGAAAGACCATCACCCATAGCATTCATTCCATAGAGGAACATTGCTAATCCGCCTAACATCGTCAATACACCAAATATATCCATTTTTTTCTCCTTATTTACTTATTGTAAAATTTTGATATCATGCGACACCTCTATAGTAAAATAAAAATGTAAAATCAAAACCATTCTTATGTAAAATCTATGTAAAATTTTACCTCTTTTTCTGAATTTCTTGACAAAATTAACGACTTTTTTACACGTTTTTACATTTTTTGACATAAAAACAAGGCTGCTTTTTTTACCAAAGCAGCCTTCTATTTATTCCATATTATATTCTATTTGCCAGCCTTTGCATCTTTGTTTTTACGCATCTTAATGCCTGTAAAAACTCCTGCTGCTACTACTGCTCCAAAAATAATAAAACGTCCTACATAATATAACAAACCATTTAATAACATCATTTTTATATCCTCCTGCCATTATTTGTCATAAACCTTTTCTAAAAGTTCCGTTACAAAACAACTGCGACCTTTACCGGATGGTTTAACCTTTGCTAACATTGTACCATTTTCATTATCAATTAACAAGTGTTTTACATAATGATAATTACCAGATTTTTCTCCTTTATGCCAAACCAACCTTGTTTTCTTATTATAATAATACATTTCTCCAGTAGTTATGGTCTTTTCAAATGCTTCCTCATTGATATAATATAAGATAAGCACCTCACCGGTTCTGTAATCCTGCACAATAACCGGTACTGCTCCATCACTATCTGCCTTAAAATCTTTAAAGGAAAGACTGCTTTCAAATGTATTAACCGGAATTCCATCCTCCTTCAAGCGAAGCTTTGCTTTCATCATATGCTTAGTACGGTAATAATTAGTGGCAACGCCTTCTACGTTCTCATAGACAATAATATTTTTTAAGATATTACGTGTCAAACTATCACGAATAATCACAGGCAAATGACTCTTTTTGATATTTTCTGCCAATCGGTTTGACTCTTCGGTATGTTTCAACACAATTCCGGTAAAGCCTTGCTTTGCCAGATGCTCTGTTATTTCCCAATTAGCAAAATCCCCTTTGGAATCTACCTCCATAAGAAACTTATCCCTGCCAAATTGCTCAATTGCTACGGCAATCACTTCTTTATTGGCTTCTGCCAAAACATCTTTTACAACGATTCTTTCCGCCCCTGCGTTAAAAGTACGCTCCACATCTTCCAAAGTCTCGACATAAAGCCCTACAATATAAGGAATATCAATTACTTCTTTTATTTCTTTTATAACCTGAAAAAATTCCTCTCTGGATTCTTTATCTGTCGTATAATTATATATATAAAATTCATCTGCCCCGGAATCTGAATACTTTCTGGCAGCCTTTACAATATTAAAATCATATTCATTTTCACTATTAATATAAGCAATTAGCTTTTTATATTCCATATTTTCTCCTTTTCTTATATATAAAAAAAGACATCTTACTTATCAAGGTAAAATGTCTTTTTATTCATATTCTATTATTTATCATCTTTTAAATCATTTTAAAAGAAACTGTCATATAATGAGCTGGTACTTAATGTTGTATAATCACCTGTAGAAGTATAAGAAACTGTACTCTTTGATACTGTATTCATTGCTGCATCAGATAATCTTCCAAGCTCAGAAGCTTTTGACATAACCTTGTCTGCTAAAGAATTAGAACCGGAAAATAATGTTTTCAAGGTACTTATATCTGCCTCAGCCAGCTTGTCTTCACTCAAAGCAAGCTTGTTATCTTCTCCAATGGTAATACCTACATCTGCCAGCAGACCTTCACTGGATTTTACATTATTAATCATCCATACTGCCTTACGAAGTACAGATGCAGTATCTAGATTACCTGCCGTTTCAATAGTTTTATTATAGCTGTCGACAAAAGCAGTTAACTGTTTTTTGATTGCTTCCTTATCAATCTCTGTTTCACCTGTTTCTTTATTCTCAACAGGTTCAAACACCTTACCAGTTTTTAAAGAAGCTGCAACAGACTTTAAGCTTTCTGCTTCTGTCTTAAAAGACTTAAGATTAACTTTCTCTTGATTCTCTGCCTTTTCTGTCTCTGTTGTTAAACTAGAACTAGAAGAAGTTGAGCTTGAACTCTGATTGCCATAGTAAGCATTCATTAACTTCTTATAGGCTCCAGTACGAATTAAAGCATAATCACTTAAAATGGTACTTCCACTTGCATTTCCAAAGAAATCATAATCTGAATTTATTCCAAAATAAGTTGCCATATAATCACTCCTTTGATTTACTTGACAATTCTTACAATTATGACAATTTTACTTATATTCTATAATAATTTTACTGCATTTTCCAATGCAGGTCAATTACCAAACTGGGATTTTTTAATTCTTTTTCTTTTCTTTTTTAATCAATCACGATTATCTAAATCCTGCTGTAACATTTCCAGATAATGAACAAACACTCCATTGTTTGTGGAAATCTGATAATGTGGGTCCAATTCATCAAAGCGGAAGCTTTTTCTGCCGCCTTTTTGTGACCGTTCCCAATATTTAAGCAGTTCTTCAAAGGTCAGATAATAATAAATATCCTTTCCCGAAAAGTAAATCAGTAAAAACGCAACACCCTGTTGTTTTTCAAAGGCTTTCATAAACTCTATCTGATGTTCGTGAATATTCTGCACCGGAAAGGTATCTGTTGCACATTCCTTTGCATCAAAGCAGACCGGAATTCCCTGAACTACACCAATATAGTCAACGGTACTCTTCTGTTCAAAATATGCCAGTGTAATATGTCGGGTTTCTTTTTCAATATTAATTGGTGTAATTGGTGTTGGAATCTTCTGAATCAATGCCAGACCATTATTTTTGTACTTTTCATTTGTCAGGTTAATAACCTCTTCTAATGTAGAGCCTCTTAAGCCTCTTGAATTCCATGAAGGCATATACTATAACCTCCTGCTATCTCAACCATTTTCTTTATTCTTCAAAAACACCATTTATAATAGCTTCAAAATAATCTGGAAATGGTGCTTTAATTACCTGCTTAGAAAGTCCCTCAAAGCCTTCCTTCATAACAGGAAAATGTAATTCCGCTGCATGAAGTAACTGATGCTTTAGCTTAAAGTTTTTCTTAAAATATTTATTTACATGAACATCCCCATATTTGCCATCTCCAATAATTGGATGTCCGATGCTCTGTAAATGTGCTCTAATCTGATGCGATTTGCCCGTAATCAGCTTCACCTTCAAAAGTGTATATTCATCAGTTTTCTTAACCGGTTCATACTGAGTCTTAATGTATTCAGAACCCTCTTTAGGTTCCTTGCTGATTGTTACTTTATTATGGCTGTGATTTTTGTAAAGATAGCCTTCTATCTGCTCTTTTTTTTCTACGACACCTTTTACTATACAATAGTAATACTTGTCTAAGGTTCTTTCTTTAAAAAGCTCACCCATAACCTGAAGCCCTTCTAAGGACTTACCTGCCACAATAATTCCGCTTGTATTTCGATCTAAACGATTACAAATCCCCGGACGAAAACCTTTCATCTGCTCTGTTGTCAGTTCACCGCTTTTTAACAGATAGGCAGTAATATGCTCAACCAAAGTTATATCCTCCGGCCTCGCCTTTTGTGACAACATTCCCGCAGGTTTATTGATTATTAACACATTAGCATCTTCATAAATAATATTTAATTCTTCTGATTCAGCTTCTATAACAGGCTGAACCACTTCATCTGTTACTATTGTGCTAAATTTTTCAATAGTTTCATCGGCAAGAAATAACTTGATTACATCACCCTCATTCAGGCGTTCTGAGCCTTCAGCTTTTTTGCCGTTTAAGGTTATATTCTTTTTGCGGAGCATTTTATATACAAAGCTTTTCCCAGCCTTTTCTAAATATTTTCCAAGATATTTATCAAAACGCTGTCCAGCCTCCTTACTTGTTACTATAATTTCTTTCATAATTCTACCTTTTTCCTCTGTCACTGGTTATGCTAATCTCTATTCAGGCACTCAATCAAATGTATATTTAGCACAAATTCTTATACAATAAGTGAATACAAATATCCTTCTGCTTTTTCTTTCTGCTCTTCATTATCTGTTTTGTCATCTAAGGCTTTCACTGCCTTTAAAAAGCCTTCATAATTCTCATAAACCTTAATCTGATACCCTTCAGCAAAATTATGAACTCCTTTGGAAAGATAACTCTGCACATAACTTAATTCCTGCTTTTCTTTTCCAAGAACTGCTATTACAGCATGATGACTGATAACAAGAAAGTCCAGATTCATAACCTTTTCCGGTGAAGTGATTACCATATCTGACCAAATCTCACTTCCAGCTTTCAAAGCATTTTTAACCTCTTCATATTGTATTAACTCCGGAGTCTTATATGGGAACAATACAAGAAAATTCACAAAAAACTTAGCAGCTGGTAAAACCAATACAATTGCAGCTACTGTCCATACGCTTGCGTTGCTCTTATCGTTCAGATAGTAGCCAGTCAAATATATAGCTGCAATTACAACAGCAAATATAAGCGTTATTAGAAGCGCCGCTGTCTTTTTCTTTTTAATATAACCCCATTCTGTCTTTTTATATCTCATCTTATACTCCCTTTCAGTTAGCGTTTCTTATTGTGTACATTACGGATTGTTTTTTTCTTTCTTTTTGTTTCTGATTTTGCAACGTTATTTTTATTCTGTCCGCCAGCCTCTTTTCTAGGTCTTACCAGACACTCCTTGGAATATCCGATTAAATCCGTACGCCCTGCAATCTTTAATGCTTCTACTACCAAATCATAGTTGGCAGGATTGCGATACTGAATTAAGGCTCTCTGCATTTCTTTTTCACGGGCAGATTTTGGAACATATACCTTTTCCATGGTTCTTGGATCTAAGCCTGTATAATACATACAGGTAGAAATAGTTGCCGGAGTTGGATAAAAATCCTGTACCTGCTCTGGCATGTATCCCAAATCCCTGATATATTCTGCCAGCTTTACTGCCTCTTTCATTGTAGACCCCGGATGGGAAGACATTAAATATGGCACTACAAACTGGTCTTTACCTGCTTTTTTGTTCATTTCTTTATATTTTTTGATAAATTTTTCATATACTGCATTCTCCGGCTTACCCATCAGACGAAGAACCTGATCGCTGACATGCTCTGGTGCAACCTTTAACTGACCACTTACATGATATTCGCATAATTCCTTGATAAACTGCGGATTCTTGTCATGGATTGCATAATCAAAACGAATACCTGAACGGACAAATACTTTCTTTACCTTTGGAAGACTTCGAAGCTTTCTAAGTAAAGCAATATAATCCAAATGGTCGATTTCCAGATTTTTACATGGTGTTGGGAATAAGCACTGTTTATTCGGACAGACACCTTTTGACATCTGTTTTTTACATGCAGGTTGCCTAAAATTGGCAGTTGGACCGCCAACATCATTAATATAACCCTTAAATTCTTTATCTTCAATTAGAATCTTTGCTTCTTCAATAATTGATTCATGGCTTCTGGTCTGAATAATTCTTCCCTGATGAAAAGTCAGCGCACAAAAGCTGCAACCTCCAAAACAGCCACGATTACTTACCAGACTGAATTTCAGTTCATTAATAGCCGGAATACCACCATCTTTTTCATAAATTGGATGATAGGTCCTCATAAATGGCAGTGCATATACATCATCCATTTCCTGCTGTGTTAAAGGCTTTGCAGGTGGATTCTGTACAATAAATTCTTTTTCTTTATAAGGTTCAACAAGACGTTTGCCTGAAAAAGGATCTGTATTACAGTACTGAGTATAAAAGCTTTCAGCAAAAGTCTTTTTATCTTCTTTTATTTTATTGAATTCCGGCAAAAGTACATAATCATATATATCATCTAAGGATTTTGCTTTATATACAGTTCCATCTATAAATGTAATCTGTGACACTTCTAATCCACTGTTCAATGCATCTGCAATTTCTACAATAGATTTTTCTCCCATCCCATAGGAAATTAAATCCGCTGAAGAATCCAGCAAAATAGAACGTTTTACACTGTCACTCCAATAATCATAATGTCCCAGTCGGCGAAGACTTGCTTCAATACCACCAATAATAATTGGTACATTTTTGTATGCCTTACGAATCAGATTACCATAAACAATAGTTGCTCTGTCCGGGCGTTTGCCCATAACTCCCCCTGGAGAATAGGCATCATTTTTACGATGTTTTTTTGCTACTGTATAATGATTTACCATAGTATCCATATTGCCGGCAGACACTAAGAAACCAAGTCTTGGGCGGCCAAAGACAGTAACACTTTCTTCCTCTTTCCAATCAGGCTGGGCAATGATACCCACTCTGTATCCATGACTTTCCAATACGCGGCTAATAATTGCCGGACCAAAAGAATGATGGTCCACATAGGCATCGCCTATTACATAGACGAAATCAACCTGGTCCCATCCTCTTTTTTTCATATCTGCTTTGCAAATCGGTAAAAAATCTTTTGTCATAATATCCTCAATTCTCTAAAAACCAATTTCAAAATAGTTCTCAATGTAGTAATCAGACAATGCTTTCTTTTCTTCCACTACAGCTTTGCTATAATCATCAGAAATAGCACAAACCTTCATACCTGCATTCTTTCCTGCCATAATTCCCTGTGGTATATCTTCAAATACAAGACACTCTGAAGGTGCTACTTTAAGTTCACTTGCCACCAGTTCATAAATATCCGGAGCTGGTTTTCCTTGCTTTACTTCGCAGGAGGTATGAATGGAATCAAATGCCTTTTCCATATCATGATTCTCCAATACTGCCTTTACCAGTTCAATGGAATTACTAGTTGCAATTCCCGTTTTAATACCTGCATTTCTTAAAAAACTGACAAATTCCTTAGCTCCTGTCTTAAATAATATCTCCTTGGAATACTTGTCCCATGCCATCTGATTCCATGCTGCTTTAATTTCTTCAATAGAATCCTCAAGCTGAAAACGTTCTTTAAAATAATGTGCAGTTTCGGAAAAACTCATTCCTTCAATGGATTTTTGAAGGTCATCCGGCAACGCATAACCACGCTCCCCAAGATATTCTATATCAATATCCTTCCATATTCCCATGGAATCTACTAAAGTACCATCTAAATCAAAAATAACTGCTTTTACATTTGTTAACATCTTATACTCTGTCCTTTAAGTTTTTTATTTCTTCTTCTGTCAGGTGTCTGTATTCTCCAACCGAAAGCTGCTCATCTAATACGAGGCTTCCCATGGAAATACGTTTTAGATATATTACTTCTTTTCCAACTGCCTGAAACATTCTCTTAACCTGATGAAATTTACCTTCACAGATAGTCAGTTCTATCTCCGAGATTTCTCCACTATTTAAAATAACAAGCTTTGCTGGCATTGTCTCAATCTCTTTATCAGCAATTTCTTCTCTAAGAGTCTCTTTTTCCAGATGAATTCCTTCAGAAAATACCTTTACATCTTCTGAAGTCACTTCACCCTTCACTTTGGCATAATAGGTCTTTTCAACATGCTTGGCAGGGCTTAAAAGTTCATGTGAAAGTTCTCCATCATTAGTAACTAAAAGAAGCCCTTCTGTATCTTTATCCAATCTGCCCACCGGAAATAAATCTTTTCTTTTAGCCTCTGTAATTAATTCTACAACTGTAGTATCTCTATTATCCGTTACCGCAGATACCACACCTGCAGGCTTATTTAGCATAAAATATTCATAATTGGCATATCCAATTTCTTCTCCATCCAGCGTAACTGTCTGACTTTCCGTATCCACCTTATATTCTGCTTGTTTTACCACCACTCCATCAACGGATACTCTTCCCTTTTTTATCAGTTGTTTCACTTCACTGCGGGTTCCAGCACCCATATCTGCCATATATTTATCTAATCGTATTGCTTTCCCCACAATTAAGCCTCCATTTTTTTAATTTCTGCTTTATTTCAAGCTCTGAGCACGATAGCTTTCTGCAATGATATCGAGCTGCTTGCTAAAACGCTCTAACTGGTCAATATCATCACTCTGGTATATTTTAAAGAATTCATCCTGAATCTTAACAACCTCCCGCTTATTTGCAAGCTTGTAAAGATTCTGAATATTATTTAAAATATCCCCGACAATATCTGCTTTTCTTCTAAAGGAGTTCTGTGCGTCCATAATCTCACTTCGTACCGATGCCATTTCCTCATCAAGAACAACTACTGCTTCAGCCGCCTTTAAAAGTCTCTGTCTGATATGCTGTGGCATATTTTCTTTATACTTATATTGTAAAGAGTGTTCAATGGTAGCCCAGAAGTTCATACCTAATGTACGAATCTGAATTTCTACTTTTAAATTTTTAGGTCCATTCATAGTCTGTACTGTATAAGCAATAATCACATGGTAGCTTCGATATCCGCTTGCTTTACGATTTGTAATATAGTCCTTTTTCTGAAGCACTTTCATGTCATTTCTTTTTTCAATAATTTCTATTACTCTGTCAATATCCTCAACAAACTGGCAGATAACACGAATTCCTGCAATATCTTCGATCATCTCTTCCATTTCGCTCATATCTACTTTTTTACGCTGGGTCTTCTCTAAAATACTGGAAATAGTCTTTACCCTGCCTGTAACCATTTCAATTGGACAATATACTCCTGCATTTCTATGTTCCAGAATAATATGATTAAATTTTAATACTAATTCCTCAACTGCTAATGTATAAGGATCTAATAACTCTCTCCATAATTGTATTTCCATAAATATACCTCTCCTCTTATTTCAATAAGACAGCTTGTAAAGCATGCTGTCATTTAATTTCTACTCCCACAGATATAACAAAATCACTAAAGATTATTGTACCACGATTTCATCTTTTTTTAAAGATAAAAACATAATCTTCTTATCTTCTAAAAATCGCAATACCCAATAAGGATTAATACTTATTTCCTGTCCGCTTATCTTATCTTTTATGTAAATTCCCAGATGAAGATGCACATCAAAATTTCCAACGGTACCTTCAATTTCACTATATCCTGAATCTCCTACATATCCTAAAAGCTGTCCAGCCCTCACTTCATCTCCCTCCTCCAAATTATCCGCGTAGTTGTACAAGTGAGCATAGTAAAAATACCCTCCCGAAGGAGCTCTTATGCCAATTCTCCAACCTCCAAGTCTTAACCACCCCTTTTTTTCTACAATTCCATCGGTCATACTGTAAACCGGAAAATACCCTCTTACATTGTTGCTGGTCATAATATCTGTTCCCTCATGAACCCGTTCACCTCCATAGGTTCTGACACCATACCAACTATTATCATAAGAAATACTTTCTTCGCCAACCACATCTTCTCCTATTGGAAAATATTTTAAATCATCAAATATCATCTTATATTGCTCATTTATCTGTTCAAACAGCTTTTCTTCATATGAAAATTCTTTACTTCCATCATTATCCAACTGCTCTGTCTGTGTTAGTGAAAATCCACTTTTTATCATGGCAGCAGTAATGTATTCTATCCATTCCGCAGGAATCTCCTCTGTATTATCTCTGTCATCGTCCCTGTCTTTTTCCATATATTCCTTATTTTCTTTTAAATACTCTATGCTTTCTTCTGAAAACTCCATTTTACGGAATTCTTCCATAAAGTTTCCATTCTGTATCTGTAAAAAATATATTTTTTCTTTGACATGTAAAATCATTACAACCGTCACTATTATGTATATACCACTAAGCACCAGCTCTAGTTTCTGATTATTTCTATTAATCTCATCAGCAAACAACTTTTTTATAATGCTTCTCTCCCTCCGGCTTCATAATCTGCTTTCTTTAAGCCTACCTATTATTTATATGTTATTGAGAGAAAATATATTCCAGCTTGATTTATACCTTTCACCCAAATAAAAAACCACTTTTCCAAAATAATTAGAAAAGTGGTTTTTTAGTAAATTATTTCATTTAAGTATCAACTAACCAAGCACTATTTACTTCGCATAGTCAGTAACTCTGGATTCACGAATTACATTAACCTTAATCTGTCCTGGATATTCTAATTCGGATTCAATCTGTTTTGATAAGTCTCTTGCAAGTAAAATCATTTCATCGTCGTTAACCTGTTCTGGAATAACCATAACACGTACTTCACGACCAGCCTGAATTGCAAAGGATTTATCAACTCCTTTAAAGCCATTTGTAATATCTTCTAATTGTTTCAGTCTGTTAGTGTAAGTTTCAAGTGTTTCACGTCTTGCACCAGGTCTTGCTGCTGAAATAGTATCTGCAGCCTGTACGATACATGCAATTAAGCTTTCCGGTTCTACATCACCATGATGTGCTTCTACTGCATTGATAACAATTGGAGATTCTTTGTATTTTCTACATAAATCAACACCCAACTGAATATGAGAACCTTCCATATCGTGATCCACTGATTTTCCAATGTCATGTAATAAACCTGCTCTTTTCGCCAAACGAACATCAACACCGATTTCGCCAGCAATAAGTCCTGATAAATGAGCTACTTCGATAGAATGTTTTAACGCATTCTGACCATAACTGGTTCTGAACTTCATTCTACCTAACAACTTAATTAATTCTGGATGAATGCTGTGAACACCAACTTCAAGAGTTGCTGCTTCACCTTCTTCACGAATCATAACTTCTACTTCACGCTGTGCTTTTTCTACCATTTCTTCAATTCTTGCCGGATGA
>CAYTGQ010000024.1:0-18249 GCA_964437345.1 uncultured Lachnoclostridium sp.
CTATAAATGTCATTATGGGAAGATGGGAAATAAAAATCGAGGAGAAAAGGAAGGGGATACATATGTTGAAGGTATATATTTGTCCAAAATGTGGTTCTGTCCGCTTTGTCTCCAAATTTAAGACAGAATGTTTTAAATGTAGTTGTCAGATGACTCTGGCAAAGGTTCCCTATGAAAACTATATTTTATTAGACACGAAGCAGCGGCAATCTGTAATTGAAAAAATTTATGTTTCATAGTTTCTTTTCCTTGACAACTGCTTTTACATAAGGTATATTCAGTTGGTTGCCACTGTAAAATGGCAGGATAGAAAGGAAATAATGGTGAAATAATGGAAACAATTCGTTTTGAAGAATTAAATTTAGATACAAGAATTTTACGTGCAGTTGAAGAAATGGGATTTGAAGAGGCTTCTCCAATTCAGTCTAAGGCGATACCGGTCGTTATGGAAGGAAAAGATATTATAGGCCAGGCACAGACTGGAACTGGAAAGACAGCAGCTTTTGGTATCCCACTTTTGCAGAAGATTGATCCAAAGGACAAGCATTTACAGACAATCGTACTGTGTCCAACCAGAGAACTGGCAATCCAGGTATCTGATGAAATTCGTGCATTGGCCAAATTTATGCATGGAATTAAGGTGCTTCCTATTTATGGTGGTCAGAATATTACACAGCAGATTCGTGCATTAAAATCTGGGGTGCAGGTAGTAATTGGTACGCCGGGTCGTGTGATGGACCATATGCGTCGTAGAACCTTAAAGGTTGAAACGGTAAAAATGATTGTTCTGGATGAAGCAGATGAAATGTTAAACATGGGCTTCCGCGAAGATATTGAAGCTATTTTAAGTGAAATGTCTACAGAGCATCAGACTGTTTTATTTTCTGCAACTATGCCAAAGCCAATTATGGATATTGCAAAAAAATACCAGAAAGATGCACAGATTATCCGTGTTATTAAAAAAGAACTTACTGTTCCTAAAATCGAGCAGTATTATTACGAAGTAAAAGCAAAAAATAAGAGTGAAGTATTGACAAGACTTCTGGATATGTATTCTCCAAAGCTTTCACTGGTATTCTGTAATACCAAAAAAGGTGTTGATGAGCTGGTAGACAAGCTACAGGGAAGAGGCTACTTTGCAGAGGGACTTCATGGTGATATGAAACAGCAGCAGAGAGACCGTGTCATGAAAAAATTCCGTGATGGGAAGACGGATATTTTAGTAGCAACTGATGTGGCGGCAAGAGGAATTGATGTAGACGATGTGGAAGCAGTATTTAATTATGACCTTCCACAGGAAGACGAATATTATGTGCATCGCATTGGAAGAACAGGAAGAGCAGGCAGGACAGGACGTTCCTTCACTTTTGTTGTTGGAAAAGAAGTGTACAAATTAAAGGATATTCAGAGACATTGTAAAACTAAGATTACCTGTCAGCCAATTCCTTCTCTTAACGATGTAACAGGAATTGTTGCAGATAAGATTTTGGATCAGGTCAATGATATTATTGAAAATGTTGACCTTTCTAAGCTGATTGATATTATTGAACAGAGAGTAAATCAGGAAGATTATACATCATTAGATGTGGCAGCCGCATTCCTGAAAATGTCTATGGGTGAAGAAAGAGAAGAAATTACTGCATCATCTTCCAGAGACCGTTATGAAAATACCGGGGCAAAAGAGGGTATGGTTCGTCTCTTTATTAATATTGGAAAAAATCAGAGAATCCGTCCGGGTGACATTCTTGGAGCAATAGCAGGTGAATCGGGCATTCCGGGACATTTGGTAGGAACTATTGATATGTATGATAAATATACTTTTGTAGAAGTTCCAAAGGAATATGTAGGTGAAGTGCTGCACTCTATGAAGCATGCGTCTATTAAAGGAAAACGTATCAATGTAGAACCGGCAAATCAAAAATAGGTGAAGTAAGAAAGCTAACAAAATAGATGTATAAAATAGAAGGTCTGCTGGACAAAACCAGCAGACCTTTTGGTAATCTTATGAACTGTGAATATCCTCTTTGTCAAAAGTAAATATAAATTCTGTACCCTGACCAAGGGTACTTTCTACCTGAATAGTTCCATTATGCTTTATTGCAATCTGTTTGGCAATCATAAGACCAAGACCGGAACCGGTTGCATTTTGACGAAGCTTGGATTTGTAGAATTTTTCAAAGATATTGTTGATTTCATCTTTGGCAATTCCGATTCCTTCATCACGGATAGAAACTGTAATCTTGTCCTGACTTTTGATTGTAACATAAATAGTAGAATGTTCAGGAGAAAACTTCACTGCATTATCTACAATAACTAAGAACATTTGTCTAAGACGGTCATAATCGCCCATAAGCAGAATGAAATCTGCATCTTTTTGGAAATTCAGGAGAATCTGCTTCTGGGAACAAAGAATCTTGGCACTCTTTAACAAGTCATCAAAAACCTGAATAAGATTGACTGGCTCTTTTTCAATCTGGAAATCCGGATTCTGCATTTTGGAAAGTAAAAGTAAATCGGCTACCAGACGCTCCATACTGGTACATTCTCTTAAAATTCGCTGGTAATACTGTTGAACCTTCTCAGGCTTAGTTACAATGCCGTCAGCTAATGTTTCAGTATATCCACGAACTACAGTAATTGGTGTTCTAAGCTCATGGGACACGTTGGCAAAAAAGTCCAGACGCATCTGTTCCAGATACTGGCGTTCCTTTTCGTTTTCTGTAAGCTTTTCTGATAAAATATCCAAAGCTGCTGCCAGTTCTCCAATCTCATCTTTACGATTGATGTTAGTTGGATAATCATAATTACCATTAGCATATTGAATGGCAACAACACGCATGTCTGAAATAGGCTTAGCTAAAAGTCTTGCGAATAAAATGGCAATGACAAAGGAAATCAGCAAAGCAGATACAATACTTGCAAAGATAATGCTACGGCTGTTATCATTTAAATTATCCTGCAAATTCAGATAATTATTTAAAAGCAGAATACCAGCTACATTACCGCCGGCATCATAAATAGGAGTAGATACTCTGATGACAGGTTTGCCATAAATATCTTCGTGACTGCGGATACAGCCGGAATTACCTTTTTGGGCAGCACGAATAACCTTTTCCATATCTTTGGAAAGCTCCATGTTGTCAATATTGATATTGACAAAACTGGATGGCATAGGGGATTCGGCTTCATCATTGGAAAGAATCCACATATCCGTACTTTCAACACTAAGCATTTCCTGCCATGGAATAATATAGGAATTATAATGGGTAATGTCCTGATTATTCATATAGGTAGAAACGCTTTTGGATAAGGTTTTTGCCTGTCCTAAAAGCTGTTGCTCATAATTATCAATAATATTCTGCTCGTTAAGCTCCATAAAAATAAGTCCGATTAAAATGGCGAATACAGAAAGAATAATTGTGAAGTACAAGTATATTTGAAAGAACAGGCTGTGATGGAACGTTAATTCTTTATTGGTTATAGAATCTTCCATTTATTTTCCCTCGATTTCAAATTTGTAGCCAACTCCCCAGATTGTTTTAATGGACCATTCAGGATGTTCCACTTTATCTAACTTGGCACGAAGACGTTTAATGTGGGAGTCAACGGTACGGCTGTCACCAAAATAATCAAATCCCCAGAGACTGTCTAACAGATTATCTCGGGTAAAGACTTTATTTGGATTACTTGCCAGAGTCCACATTGTTTCAATTTCTTTCTTAGTAAGAGAAATCTTCTGGTTATTAATATAAATGGTATATTCGTCCAAATTAATAATCAGATTACTAATGGAAAGAGTATCACCAGACTGGGAAGGTGCATCTGACTTTGTCATACGACGTAAGATGGCACGAACTCTCGCCATAACCTCACTTGGACTAAATGGTTTTACTATGTAATCATCGGCACCAATATCAAGTCCCATAATTCTTTCAAAATCTTCACCTCTTGCGGTAATCAGAATAATAGGAACATTAGAGCGGCTGCGAATTTTGCGGCAGACCTCATAACCATCTTCCTTTGGCATCATAACATCTAAAAGAACCACTGCTGGGTTGTGTTTTTCAAATAAGCGGAAGGCTTCTTCGCCATCAGCTGCTACTACTGGTGTAAATCCCTCTTTTTCAGCATAAGCAGACAAAATATCGGTAATATCCTCATTATCGTCTGCAATAAGAATATACTGCATACCAATACCTCCTATAATTTTTTGAACTCCAGAATTCACCTGCTTCGCAGATGCCGCAGCAAGCTGCATTGGATATATTTATGATAGCAAAAGAATGTGTCGAAAACAAGTTGAAAAAATTGCAAATTGTAACTTTAAAAAAAATTAAGATTTGCCATTTTTCTGTCACAATATCGGATTACAATATGACCATAATAAAAAATACTGATGTGATGCAATCATGCCCAAATGGAGGGATGAACATGAAAAAAGTATCTTTTATTTGCGCGAATAGCGAGGAAAACGCTCTGCATACAGAAGCGCTTAACGAGCATCGCGACAGCAAACGAAGCTTGCTTCGTTTGGCAAAAAGGGTATTAATGTTAGGTATCGTGCTGGTGGCTATGAACCTTTTGCCACTTCCTACAACACCAATTCTTTCCAATAACATCTTGGTGGCGGAGGCGAAAGAAACCGACACAGAGACAAGCGTAGATAATATACGTCTTAACATTAAATCCGAGAAGACTCTGATTACAGAGGAATCAAGTGCTTTGAGAGTATATAACCTCCCAGAAGGCTATAAGGTTTCCTTTAAAAGCAGTGATGCAGAAGTGGTAACTGTGGAAAAGGAAAGCGACAATAAGGCTATTTTAACAGGTACTGGTGTTGGAACTGCTGAAATAACTGTTACTGTAAAAAATGTCATCTGGACGGTCAAGACAATGAAGATTTCAGTTGTTGTCGGACCACCTGCTCAGAGTGTAAAGTTTGTGGAATCCAAGATTGTGTTAAAAGTGGGCGAAAAGACTACTCTTCTTGCAATTTTGAAACCAAGCAATACCGTTGAGAAAGGCAAGTACGAAAGCAGTGATCCTTTAATTGCATCTGTAACCGCTTCAACAGGTTGTGTAACTGCCAAGGAAGTTGGAACAGTGACTATCACAATTGTTACCGCGAATGGTGCTACAGATACGTGTACAATTGAAGTAATTGAAGCAGAAGAATAAAAAGAACTCATAAGGTGTAACAGCCCTATGAGTCTTTTTTTATAATATAGGAAATTGCGTCCTATATCATAAAATATAACTTGAGCTTTATGGCAGAATTGTAAATGTAAATATAAACAGAAAACTATGGAATGTTTTGTAAAAATGTGTTACACTAATGAACAGAGAGAAAATAAAGTGCAATACATAAGGAGGAAACAGCAGTGAGATTAGTGACACGTTCAGATTTTGATGGTTTGGCTTGCGGAGCTTTGCTTTTAGAGGCAGGTATTATTGATAGTTGGAAGTTTGCACATCCAAAGGATTTACAGGACGGGCTTGTTGAAATCAATGAAAATGACTGTCTTGCCAATGTGCCATTTGTAGAAGGCTGTGGTTTATGGTTTGACCATCATTCCAGTGAACATGAAAGACTGGAACTGGAGGGAAAGTATAAGGGAGAAAGTCGTATCACTCCATCCTGTGCAAGAATTATTTATGAATATTATGGTGGAAGAGATCGTTTTCCACAGTTTGATGATATGATGGAAGCCGTAGATAAGGTGGATTCCGGTAATCTTACAATTGATGAAGTTATGAATCCAACCGGCTGGATTTTAGTAGGATTTTTAATGGACCCAAGAACAGGGCTTGGAAGATGGAGACAGTTCTCTATTTCCAACTACCAGTTAATGGAAAAATTAATGGAAGCATGCCGCACAATGAGTACAGAAGAGATTCTGGCTCTTCCGGATGTGCAGGAAAGAATTGAAGTATATAGTGAGCAGACTGAGAAATTCAAAGAAATGGTAAAAGCACATACAAGAGTAGAAGGTAAGGTTATTATCTCTGATTTAAGAGGTGTTGACCCAATTTACACAGGTAACCGTTTCATGATTTACAGTATGTATCCGGAACAGAACATTTCTGCATGGATTGTAAGTGGACGTGGCGGACAGGGATGTTCAGCAGCGGTTGGTTACAGTATTCTTAATAAGACCAGTGATGTTAACGTAGGAAGCCTTATGTTAAAATACAATGGTGGTGGACATAAGAAAGTTGGAACCTGTCAGTTTACAGACGAGAATATGGCAACAGACCTTCCAAAGATGTTAGAAGAACTTTGTGCTATGGCAAACAAATAAATTTACATATTTTACCTGAGGTTACAAGTAATATAATATTGATAATTTCGTGAAGAAATGGTATACTAATGATAGTGAATTTCCTGAGGTGTTCGACAATCCTGATATTTTGAACCTACATTACTTTAAACGGGATTCCTATATTGATAAAAGGATGTCATGCCACCATTTTATAATGCTAGTGGAAGGCAGAGGTTTATTTGCGGTTACCCACCTAGCTAGAGCTAGGAGTCAAAATTCAGGAACCGGCATTTTGGGGGTATACGGAAGATAAAGAGGCAGCTTAGGCTGCCTTTTTTAGATAGAATGGAGGAATCAGGTTATGAAACAAGGATTCATAAAGGTATGTGCTGCAACGCCAAAAATCAGAGTGGCAGATTGTGAAAGCAACGGAACGGAGATTATAAAGCTTCTTGAGAAATGCCATCAGGAGAAAGTGAAGGTTGCAGTATTTCCGGAGCTTTGTATTACAGGTTATACCTGTGGAGATTTATTCCTGCAAAACACTCTGCTGCGGGAAGCAAAGAAACAGCTTGGACGTATTATCAAAGCAACCGGTAATATGGACATGATAGTGTTAGTTGGTCTTCCACTTACTTTGGAAGGCAAGCTTTATAATATGGCAGCAGTAATTAAGAGTGGAGAATTACTTGGCTTAGTACCTAAAACCCACATTCCAAATTATGGCGAATTTTATGAAAGAAGACATTTCCGTCCAGGCAGTGAGGACATGAACTATGTATCATTGGAGCTGGCTGGTGAGATGTACGAAGATATTCCGGTGGGACCCCATCTGTTATTCAGGGCAGAAAATATACCGGATTTATGTCTGGCGGCTGAAATCTGTGAAGACGTATGGGTGCCAATTCCACCTTCCAGTTATCATGCTCTGGCGGGGGCAACCATCATAGCTAACCTTTCTGCCAGCGATGAGACAACTGGTAAAGACAGCTATCGCAGAGAATTAATTAAGGGGCAGTCTGCCCGTCTGCTTTGTGGTTACATTTATGCAGATGCAGGAGAAGGAGAATCTTCAACAGACCTTGTATTTGCGGCTCACAATATGATTTGTGAAAATGGAACTCTTTTAAAAGAAGCAAAGCGTTTCCAGAATGAAATGATTATTGCAGAACTGGATTTAGAAAAGTTAGTAAATGAGAGAAGAAAAATGAGCAGCTTTTTTAATGATGGAGAAGAGGCTTATGATTATGAAACTATTTACTTCCAGTTCAATGAAATAGAAGAAACCTGTCTTACAAGAAACTTTGCTAAGACACCATTTGTACCAGAAGTGAAGGAAGACAGGGATATTCGATGCAAAGAAATTCTTGATATTCAGGCAATGGGACTTAAGAAACGTATGGAACATACCAACTGTAAATGTGCAGTTCTTGGTATTTCCGGAGGTCTGGATTCTACACTGGCATTGCTTGTAACAGTCCATACCTTTGAACTGCTGGGTCTGGATAAAAAGAATATTATAACGGTTACACTGCCTTGCTTTGGTACAACAGACAGAACCTATCAGAATGCAGTAACGATGGCAAAGCAGCTTGGAACAACCTTTAAAGAAATTAACATTAAAGAAGCAGTTTCCCTCCATTTTGAACAGATTGGACATGACATCAATGTTCATGATGTGACCTATGAAAATAGTCAGGCAAGAGAGCGTACACAGGTGCTTATGGATGTTGCCAACGAGTATAATGGTATGGTAATCGGTACTGGTGATATGTCTGAGCTGGCGCTGGGTTGGGCAACTTATAATGGCGACCACATGTCCATGTATGGAGTAAATGCATCAGTTCCTAAGACATTGGTGCGTTATCTGGTAGCTTATTATGCAGAAAATACAGAAGATAAAGCTCTGGCAGCAGCCTTGCAGGATGTTCTTGATACACCGGTAAGTCCGGAACTTCTTCCACCTAAGGAAGGAGAAATTGCACAGAAAACAGAAGATATTGTTGGACCTTACGAGCTGCATGATTTCTTTATGTATTATATTTTACGTTTTGGATTTGAGCCAAGTAAGATTTTTAAAATGGCTTGTCAGGCCTTTGAAGGAGAATATGATAAAGAGACAATTTATAAATGGCTTCATACCTTCTACCGAAGATTTTTCTCACAGCAGTTCAAACGTTCCTGTGTGCCGGATGGTCCAAAGGTGGGAAGTGTAGCACTTTCACCAAGAGGTGACCTTAGAATGCCAAGCGATGCATGTGCCATCGCCTGGCTAAAGGAGTTAGAAACAGTGAAGATGGACTAATCCACAAAATTATTAGGCAGTGTGGCGAACGGGCTATTGTAAAGCAGCCCGATCCAGAATTTCATCCACAGCCTTTAAAATCAGCATCTGGGTATATTGGCTTTCAGAAGAAAGGACCACATTTTCCAGAGTGATTCCGCTGCTTAGCTGTGTGGAGATATTTTCAACAACAGGCTCGAGCAGTGGATACATAGTAGTAACAGTTTCATCAAGAGTGGTAATCTGTACACCACTGACATGATCAGAATCCAAAAGAACCTCCAGATTGACAGTATGACTGCCCAGTTCAAGCTGGGTAGTATAGATGCCTGGAGTATAGAGTGCTTCGCTGGTGGAAGGAAGAGAGTCAGTATCTTTTTCCTTCCCCGGATGAAACATAAGCAGCAGTAAAAGGACCAGTAAGAGTCCAAGGCCAATGAAAATGGCAGTATATATAATTTCTTTCATCTGAAGAATTACAATTTTTGTTCGTGACATCTAAAAGCCTCCCACATTATGTAGATAATACAGTGTATTCAGAATGAAAAAAATTATGAATAAAGATTAGTCATCAGTTTGTAAGTGGGAATGGCTACATGAAGGAGACAAGAAAATTATGTCATTACAGCTAATACTTGGAAGCTCTGGGACTGGGAAGTCCCATTATTTATATGACCATATCATAAAAGACTCCATAAAAAATAAAAAGACAAACTACATGGTAATTGTACCTGAGCAGTTTACCATGTCTACCCAGAAGGATTTCGTTACCATGCACCCAAACAGGGGAATCATGAATATCGATATCCTTAGTTTCATGCGCCTTGCTTATCGTATCTTTGATGAGGTGGGAGGAGAAAACAGACCAGTCCTTGAAGACACAGGAAAGACCCTTGTTCTTCGAAGAGTGTTGGAAGAAAAGAAAGAAGAATTGTGTTATTTTAAAGGAAATATTAAAAAATACGGATTTGTAGATGAAATCAAGTCATTACTATCCGAGTTATTCCAGTACAGCATAGGGGTAGAAGAACTGGAGCAGATGATAGAGCTTTCTGCTGACAAGCCAATGCTGGAAAAGAAATTAAAAGATGTATTAGTAATATACAAAGGCTTTAAAGATTATTTAAGAGAAAAATATATTACTACAGAAGAAATCATGGATGTACTTTCCGAGGCATTGGACAAATCTGAATTAATCCGAAACAGTGTCATCTGTTTTGATGGATTTACAGGCTTTACACCTTCTCAGTACATGATTTTAGAAAAGCTTCTTAAACTTGGAAAAGATGTCTATGTGACAGTGACGATTGATGAAAGAGAAGATATCAGCCGTGTGGATGAAGAGTTTAAGCTGTTTCATTTAAGTAAAAAGACAATTCGAAAGCTTTATGATTTAGCAGGGCTGGCTGGAGTGGAAGTGAAGGAGCCGGTGTATCCTAAGAAAGTTCCTATTACTGAATATGAGGTTTTAGAATCAAAGGCAGCCGTCAGTACATTGGTGCCATATCGCTTCAAGGAAAGTCCGGCGTTAGCTTCCCTTGAGCATAATTTGTTCCGTTATCCTTATAAGACATTTAATGAGGAAACAAAGGATATTACCATTCATTCCTTGAAAAATGCCAAGGATGAAGTACAGTTTACCATAAAAGAAATTCTTCATTTAGTAAGAGAAGAGAATTTACGTTACCGCGATATTGCTGTAGTTACCGGAGATATCGGAAGTTATGGAAGAATAGTAGAGCAGGAATATGTCAAAGCAGGAATTCCTTGCTTTTTGGATAATAAAAGAGCCATTACAGCCAATCCATATGTGAAGCTGTTAAATGGTTTTTTAGAGTTGTTTATTAAGAATTTTGACTATGAAAGTGTATTCCACTATTTGAGAAGCGGAATGACAGAGCTTTCTAATGAAGAAGTGGACTTATTAGATAATTATGTACTTGCCTGTGGAATCAGAGGACTGAAAAAGTGGAGTGAACCATTTACAAGACAGCCACAGGGAGTGGACAAAGAAAAACTGCTACAGTTAAATGACATTCGTGAACGTTTTATGGAAAAAATTCTTCCAATGAAGGAAGTGTTTGCAGGAAAGGCAAAGAATGTTAGTGAATATACGAAGGCGTTATATGAGTTTTCTTTAAGTCAGGGAATTTATGAAAAGCTGTGTGCCTATAAGGAGGGCTTCGAGAAACAGGGAGATTTGCTGTCAGCCAAAGAGTATGGGCAGGTGTATACTCTGGTTATGGAGATTTTTGAGCGTCTAATCCGGCTTCTTGGCGAAGAAGTATTACCATTGAAGGAATATAAAGAACTGTTAGATACCGGCTTTCGTGAAGCTAAGGTTGGTCTGATTCCTTCCGGAATTGACCAGATTGTGGTTGGTGATATTGAGAGAACCCGTTTGAAGGATATTAAGGTGTTATTCTTTATTGGTGTCAATGATGGTATGATTCCGAAAGCAGTAGGAAGCGGTGGAATCATTTCTGATACAGAGCGTGAAATGCTGCGTGATAAGCAGGTGGAAATGGCACCGACTAAGAGAGAAGCCATATATACAGAGCATTTTTATTTGTATCTGAATCTGACTAAGCCTAGAAGTAAGCTTTATCTGACTTATAGTAATGTAGGGGCAGATGGAAGTAAGGCAAAGCCATCTTATCTGATAGGACGAATACAGCAGCTGTTCCCTAAGACTACAATTGTAGATGAAATGGGCACAAAAACAGATGTGGAACAGGCTTTAAGTGCTGATAAAGGCAGAAAATTCCTGCTAGAAGGACTTGGAAGGTTTAAAAATAACGTTGAGACTACAGAAGTAGAACAAAAGCTGTGGGAAAGTCTGCTGACATGGTATCTGGAAGATGAAATTTTAGGAAAAGAGATGCCAAAATACATGGATGGTGTATGTTATCAGCCTGCAAACAGTGAAATCGGCAAAGCGGTAGCAACAGCTCTTTACGGAACCCAGATGAAGGGCAGCGTAACCAGACTGGAGCAGTATGCAGCCTGTGCCTATGCCCATTTCCTGTCTTATGGTCTGAAAATCAGGGAACGTCAGGAATTTAAGCTGAAAATGCCGGATTTAGGTAACATTTTCCACAGTGTGATTGAGCTTTATTCTAAGGAGTTAAAGAGAAAAGGCTTAAGCTGGCAGGAAGTATCAGAGATAGAAAGAGAAACACTAATTGATACTATTGTCTCTCAGGTCACAGAGGAGTATGGCAATACCATTTTCCAAAGCTCCAAACGAAACGAATACATGGTAAACCGTGTGAAACGAATTGCAAGAAGAACCTTATGGGCAGTGACTGAACAGGTAAAGGCAGGAGCCTTTGTACCGACAGGGTATGAGATGAATTTCTCCTTTATGGAGGATATTTCTGCAACACAGATTGCTTTAGATGGTGGAAAAATGGGACTGACCGGACGAATTGACCGAGTGGATTTGCTGGAAGATGAAAATGCAGTATACATTAAGGTGGTAGATTATAAGTCTGGTAAAAAGGCTTTTGATGTGGTGGATTTGTACTATGGTTTGCAGATGCAGCTTGTAGTTTATCTGGAAGCAGCTATGGAGCAGGTTGGAAAGAACCGACCGGATAAAGAAATAGTTCCGGCAGGGATTTTCTACTATGGAATTGACGATCCGGTGATTGACAAAATCGAGGAAGACAAGATACCAGATGCTTTGTTAAAGGAATTAAAGGTAAATGGGCTTGTTAATGATAAAGAGAATATTGTCTGGTCTATGGATTATAGCTTTAAGGATGATGACTTTAGTGATGAAAAAGGAAATAAAGAGACTAGAATCAAGCCATCAGTAAAATCTGGTGTGATTCCGGTAGAAACTTTAAAAACAGGGCTTTATTCCAAGAATTCCAGTGTGGCATCAGGGCAGGACTTTGTTAATATGATGCAATTTACAAGAAATAAATTAAAAGAGCTTGGTAATGAAATTATAAGTGGAAAGACAGAGATTAACCCTTATCAGTTAGGTGACAGAACAGCATGTGATTATTGCAGCTACAAGGGAATCTGTGGTTTTGACAAAGGGCTTGGTTACCATTACCGGAAGCTTGAAAAGAAAGAGAAAGAAGAAGTCTGGAGGGAAATCAATGGGGAATGTGAAATGGACTGATGACCAGCAAAAGGTCATTGATCTGAGAAATCGTAATATTTTGGTTTCTGCGGCAGCCGGTTCTGGTAAGACGGCTGTATTAGTTGAGCGTATCATTACCATGATTACTGAAGGCAGTCATCCGGTGGACATCGACAGACTTCTGATTGTAACCTTTACAGAGGCAGCAGCAGGAGAAATGCGGGAACGTATCGGAAAAGCCATTGAAGAAAAGCTTATGGAACAGCCGGATAATCTTCATCTGCAAAAGCAGGAGGCTTTGTTACATAGTGCCCAGATTACCACAATTCACAGCTTTTGTCTGGGAGTAATCCGTAACTATTTTAATACCATAGATCTGGACCCATCCTTCCGAATTGGGGATGAGACAGAGCTAAAGTTATTAAAATCAGACGTTCTGGCAGAACTTTTGGAAGAAAGATACGAAGAAGGCAATGAAAACTTTTACCATTTTATTGAAACCTATGCGACAGGTAAGTCTGATAATGGTATTGAAGATATGATTCTTAATTTCCATAACTTCGCCATGAGCTATCCTTGGCCAAAGCAGTGGATGGAACAGCAGAGACAGACATTCTGTGTGGATACCTTTGAAGATATGGAAGGTTCCCAGTGGATGAAGCTTTTAATGGAGGATATCAGCCGTCAGATAGAAAGCTTTTGCGAGGAATATAAGCAGCTCATTGGGATTACAGAAGAATCAGACGGACCATATATGTATGCTGAAGTAATGGAACGGGAGAAGGCGGCACTCAACAAACTTTTAAGAGCTGTGAAGCATGATAAAATGGTGGTTTCTAATGAAACTGCAAAAGACAATGGTGCTTTGTCTGAAAATGCAGCTTTAGGATATCGTGCACTTGGGCAGCAGCTTGATATTTTTAAATGGGAACGTCTTTCCTCCAAGAAGGATGATTCTGTTAATGCAGATAAGCGTGAGTTCGTAAAGGACAAACGTGACCAGATAAAAAAAGAACTAAGCAAGATAAAGGAACGTTATTTCTATCAGTCTCCGGAAGAAATGGCAGCAGATATGACAAATGTCAGCGAGGTTATGAATGTATTGATTGACCTAGCCATAGAGTTCACAGACCGTTATCAGGAGAAAAAAGAAGAACGGGGAATTATAGATTTTAATGACTTAGAGCATTTTGCATTACAGATTCTGGTGAAGCCTGCTAATAACTCAACCGGTTATGCGCCAACGGCAGTTGCAAGGGAATTGCAGGACGTATATGCAGAAATTCTCATTGACGAATATCAGGATAGTAACTATGTGCAGGAAGCAATTTTGACCAGTATATCCAAAATAGAGCGCGGTGAACCAAATATTTTCATGGTAGGGGATGTGAAACAGAGTATCTATAAATTCCGTCTGGCAAGACCGGAATTATTTATGGGAAAATATGAGACATACTCCACAGAGGATAGCCAGTACCAGAGAATTGACCTTCATAAGAACTTCCGAAGCAGAGCGGTAGTGCTGGAGGGAATTAACTATATCTTTGAAGGCATCATGCGAAAGGAACTGGGAAATATTGAGTATAATAATGACGCCAGATTAAATCCGGGAGCTGGGATAATGCCATTTCAAAAGTCATTGGAGATGGAAAATCTTGAAAAGAAGATAGCAGATACTCAAGACCCAGAGGAAAAGAAAAGTCTGGAGGAAGAGATAGATATAGTTCGACAGAGACTTGTTGCAGAGGATGAAAAGCAGCAATTCCTAAAGAATGAATTGATTTTAGTGGAAAATAATGGCGAGGATAAAAATCTGACTGCACAGGAGCTGGAAGCCAGAGCCATTGCAAAGAGAATGAAGGAATATGTTTCCGGTGGCATAAAGGTATGGGATAAGCATAAAAAGGCATATCGTAATGCAGCTTATTCTGATATGGTAATTCTTCTTCGTTCTCCAAAATCATGGACAGATAAAATGACAGAGGTATTAAAAGAAGAAGGAATTCCGGCAGTTGCCAATGTACAGACGGGATATTTTTCTGCTTTAGAGGTACGAACCATATTGAATTATCTATTAGTCATTGATAACCCATTGCAGGATATTCCGCTAACCGGAACGCTAAGTTCATTTATTGGGAATTTCACAGAAAAAGAACTGGGGCAGATTCGTGAAGGTGCTAGTGGAGAAACTGTTTATGAGAGCTTGAAGCGGTTTGTGGAAGAGAATGCAGCCAATACGCAAATGGGAGAGCGTGAATACATGGCGAAACCACAACAATTACGTGAAGAAAGGCAGTTACTGGCAGAGAAAATTCAGGTATTTTTAGAGCAGCTCCAATACTTCCGCCAGCTTGTTCCATATACTAGTGTCTATGACATAATTCAGCAGATATATGAAAAGACAGGCTTCTATGATTATGTGACAGTGTTGCCGGGGGGAAGCGTACGAAAAGGCAATCTGGATATGCTGTTACAGAAAGCCATTGATTTTGAAGCAACCAGCTATGGCGGATTATTTCATTTCAACCGTTATATCGAAAAACTTCATGAATATGACATAGACTTTGGTGAGGCCAAATCTTCTGATGGAAGTGATGATGTAGTTCAGCTCATGAGTATTCATAAAAGTAAAGGTCTGGAATTTCCAATTGTATTTCTGGCAGGGATGTCTAAGAATTTCAACCAGCAGGATTCCAGAAGCCGTCTGGTACTTCATCCGGATTTGGGAATCGGACCAGACTATGTAGATTATAAGCTTAGAACCAAGACACCGACACTACTCAAAAAGGTGATTCAAAGACAGCTTGAACTGGAAAATCTGGGTGAAGAACTTCGTGTACTCTATGTAGCTCTTACACGAGCCAAGGAAAAACTGGTTATGGTGGGAAGTGGAAAAGAACTGGAGAAGCTTATGGATAAATGGCAGGCAGATAATGTGATGTCTTACCGAAAGCTTGCACAGGCAGGCAGCTATATGGACTGGGTTGGACCACGAGTAATGAGACAGATTCAGGAGACAGGAGTAGAACGTTGTGAACCGACTATAGCAGAAGAAAATAACTGTGTAGGTGAAGATAACAAACAAGAATTGTATAGCTTTGCACTTTTTACCGTGGAGGATTTGGTTACAGAGGAAGTTCTGGAAGTATTAGACAAAGAAAGCAGAAAAGCAGAGCTTCTTAGCTGGGCAGAACACCATCCGTTAAGCGAAGAAGAGAAGGAGCAGATTGCTTCTTATATGAATTTCGTATACAAATATAAAAACGATGAAAAAATCAAATCCAAGCTTTCCGTTTCTGAACTGAAGAAGCTGTATCAGAAAGAGGAAGAAGATTTGAGTGTATCGCTTTTAGAGTCTTCAAAGTCTTTAAAAGAAGTAAAAGTAGAGGAAGAAACAGAAGACTTGGAAAAGAACAACGAACAAATACAGACAGTGGGTTATATCCCGGACTTTGCCCGTGAAGAAGAAATTATAACAGGAGCAGGCAGAGGAACCATTTATCATAAAGTGATGGAATGTCTTGTTTTCAGTAAAGTCACAGATAAATCCAGTATAAAGCAGCAGCTTGATGATATGGAAGAAAAGGAAACTTTACTTCCAGAAGAACGTAAACTGGTTGATATGCGCAAACTGATTGGATTTTTTGATTCAGAGTTAGGTAAACGAATGGTAGAGGCAGACAAGAAGAGTAGTCTCCATAAGGAACAGCCATTTGTAATGGGAATTCCGGCAAAAGAAATAGATGATACCATTGTTAGTGAGGAACTGGTGCTGGTGCAGGGAATTATCGATGCCTATTTTGAAGAAGGCAGTGAATTGGTGCTTATGGATTACAAGACAGACAGAGTAAGCAAAGCCGGTGAACTAGTAGATAAATACAAAGCCCAACTAGATTACTATCAGAAAGCATTAGAGCAGATTACAGGAAAAAAGGTGAAGGAGAAGAAGATATATTCCTTTTATCTTGGGGAGGAAATTCGGATATAAAAATCGTAATCAAACGTTAGCATGCTTTACAGGTTTTCTTATTGGATAAAAATGCTATCTCAGATTATTCTGAGATAGCATTTTTTAACACATTTTCGGTGTTCCACAATTGATACAGTGGAAGATTAATTAAACTATCATCTATGCGGAAGCCTTTCAGAGAAGTACGAATAGCTGCTTTAGGTTCATATTTCTTGCAGAAAATTTTTAGACTTTGTGCATGTACAGATAAACCAGC
The DNA here is from genome assembly GCA_964437345.1 of uncultured Lachnoclostridium sp. GTDB lineage: Bacteria > Bacillota > Clostridia > Lachnospirales > Lachnospiraceae > CAYTGQ01. The sequence continues at coordinate 16,873 of CAYTGQ010000024.1, forward strand.
TTTAGCCTCAACTGGGATGATTTTGTTTTTATAAGAAAAAATATAGTCGACTTCTGAAGTTGCACCTTCGCTCCAGTAATAAATGTTTGGTGCAATGTCTATTGATTGTAATTCCTGTAATACAAATTGCTCTGTTAGTGTACCCATAAATTCCTTAAATACAGCTTCTGAGTCCAAAATAATTTCTGGTTCAATTTCACATAAAAGGCGAAGCAGTCCAATGTCCAAGTGATATATTTTAAATGCTTTTAAATCTTCATAGGCTTTTAATGGAAGTTTTCCACCTGTTACTAGACTGACTTTACGAATAAGACCGCTATCTTTTAACCATAGGAGCGCATCTTCGTATTCTCTTGCGCGAGCACCTTTTTTTGCTAATCCATAAATAAACTTTTTGTTTTCTTTGGCAAGCTGAGATGGAATAGAATTCCAAATATGATGAATTTTAGGCACGATATTAGCTGGAGCATGTTTGGAAAAATCATTTTCATAAGATAATAGCAGTTTTTTCTGTCTGTTTGTAACTTCTATAAAATCTTTTTCTTCAATCCATGCTAAAACGGCTGTTGGCATACCACCAATAATAAAATATTTCTTTAAATAATCTAAATATTTTTCTTCTAACATTTTAGGCATTTCTTCTTGATAGTGTTCTTGGGTCCAATTTAAAAGCATTTCCTCATTATTTGCCAGCAAAAATTCATCAAAGGATAATGGATTTAGAGTTATAAAATCAACCTTGCCAACTGGAAAAGAAGTGCCTGTATGCAGGGTAACACCTAATAAGGAACCGGCACAGCAGATAGCATATTCAGGGGCTTCTTCGGCAAAATACTTTAATGCAGTCAAAGCGCGAGGAACTTCTTGAATTTCATCAAAAATAAGTAGTGTTTTCTGAGGTTCTATTTTTTTCTGATGATAGGCACTTAAAAGCTCTATAATACGAGAAGGAACGATGGTGCCTTCGAAAACATCGGCAATAGTCCCAGGATTTTCAAAGTTAATGTAGCATACGTCATCAAAACACTGTCTTCCAAATTCTTTCATTAACCATGTTTTTCCAACCTGTCTTGCGCCCATTAAAAGCAATGGGAGTCTGCTTTTCTTTTCTTTCCAGTTTTTCAATTCTTCTATGGTTTTGCGATACATAAAATCTCTCCTTTTAGTAATATAATTTACTTGATATAAGAAAATATGCAGCCTATATATAATATATTACATCTGAAATCACATTTTTGCAACCTTGATATAGTATAACTATCACATTTTTCTAACCTTGATATTACAAAAACATCACATTTTCCTAACCTTGCAAATACAATTTGTACCTTGGGTTTCCACATTTTACAACTTCTCAAAATAAGAGTTATGCGAAGA
>CAYTGQ010000025.1:0-1779 GCA_964437345.1 uncultured Lachnoclostridium sp.
AAGATAACGCCCCATTATGTGATGTGTAAAATGCGGAAACTCAAGTCTTTCTATATATAGTTTCAAGAAAATCAGAATAATAATTACATCTGTGAGCTTCCAGAATTTACTGGTTGAATATCTTATAGAATACGATAAAATATATTTTGTAACATTTATGTAACATTTTTGTAACTTTTTTAGTTATATAAGAGAAAGGAGTTTATCATGAAAAAGATAACATTATTAACCGCTACTGCTCTTGCACTTGTATGTATGAGTGGACAACCTGTCACTGCTCTGGCAGCAGCTAATACACAGCCAGTAAAACTTTCTTCCAAAAACTGGACACAGGTTTATCAAAATGGTAATGCAATGATTTTTGCTTACAGCCCTAACTGTAATATCCAGAACATTTTTGAACAGTTTGGAAATTGCTTGCCGGAAATTAATATACCAGAAAATAATTTACCTGAAATTAACTTACCAGAATTACCAGAAGTTGATACACCAGAAACGGATATTCCTGAAACAAATTTACCTGATAACAATGCTCCGGATAATGATAACAATTCAAATGATAATATAACAGAAGATACAACTCCGGAAGAAGATTCTTCTAATAATGGCACACATGCCTTTATCACAGAAGTTGTTAACCTTGTAAATGCAGAACGTGCCAAGGAAGGGCTCTCTCCTTTAACTATTGATACTAAAGTACAGGCGGCTGCACAGGTTCGTGCCGTAGAATGTGAGCAGAGCTTTTCCCATACTCGTCCTAATGGTAGTTCCTTTGCCACTGCATTAAAAGAACAGAATGTTTCTTACATCAGTGCCGGAGAAAATATTGCATGGGGTCAGCGTTCTCCACAGGCAGTTATGGACGCATGGATGAACAGTGCCGGACACCGTGCTAATATTATGAATCCTAACTTTACTACAATTGGTGTAGGATACTACCAGAATGCAAATGGCACAAACTATTGGTGCCAGTTATTCACAAGATAAGCTAACAGCTTGTACACTTCACGAACAGTTTTTTATGATGATAATAAAAATAAGGGAAGCCAACGTTTTGTAGGATTCCCTTATTTTTAACTTCGTCTATATGCACATTCTTTTTTGTCACACACTTCACAGCCTTTTATTTCACAGCGGTGTGGCTTTCTGCTAAGCCCTATCACCGCACTGACAGACTTTGAAGGAGTCATAAGCAGGCTGTCAGTCAAATGAATTCCAACTCTTTTAGAGGCTTCTAATGCTCCAAGTAATGACTTTTGACATTCCAATAAAAAATCCCCATATCCCGGACTAAATCGTGGTCTAAGATACCAGTCTTTTTCTTTCCATTCACTTTCTAACTGCTTACAGCACTCATCACAAAAATCCTCCAACATAGCTGTTGCTACCGCCTGAATAACAACTACACGGCTCATCTGGAATTTGCTATATTTTGCAATGAGCTGATCTACTCCAATTCCCAAAGTTGCTGCAAAGAAAATTACCTGTTCGCAATCTTTGAGATTTTTGGAAAGATTCTTACTTTCTGCCTGAAAACAGCCTAAATCAATCCGATTGCCTTCCATAAAAACTAATGGAAATACCTGCGTGATAACTTTTGGTGAAGCGGCTTTTTCAACCTCTGTAATACATTCTTCAATTAATTGATTTATAGTTTCATCTGCTTTTGCTTGACCGTAACCTAAATACCTGAGAATTTCCTTTCTGTCTGCCTTCACACTGTCACCACCTTGCATTACTGTAATTATAATGAAATATCAATGGTACTGCCTACACTTG
>CAYTGQ010000025.1:1879-18221 GCA_964437345.1 uncultured Lachnoclostridium sp.
ACCACCTTGCATTACTGTAATTATAATGAAATATCAATGGTACTGCCTACACTTGCTGTACTTACTGATACTCCGGTACTTAATGAGCCTGCTACACTTGTTGTGCCTGTGGTATCAGTTGCCACACTATTTGTATGATTTCCTGCTCCAAATCCTGTTTCTACTGTAGCTTTATTGCCTTTAGCATTACTATTTTCAAATGTTCCTGCTTCATTTTTTGTCCTATAAAGTTCTCTCAATTTTTCATACATTTCAGCCTCTGACAGAGGATTAAAATGAAATGTACCTGATGAGCCCTTAGAATTTTTATTTCTTCTTGCATGAACCTTTTTACGTTTTCTTCTGGAAGCTTTTTTGAGTCTTTCTACTTCACCCAGAACATCTTTCTCTTCTTCCTGTTTGTTTTCTTCCTTCTCAGAAGCTTGTTTCTCCTGCATAACAGAAAGTTCTTCCATAAGCAGTTCCTGTTTTTCCATGGATTCTTCCAGCTTCGCCTGCTGTTCTTCCAGCTTTCCAGCTATTTCTTCATTCTTGAGTCTTTCTTCCTCTGCAATGTCAGACTGGTCTATTTTAGCTTTATAATGACTGCTGGCTGTATAAATACGATGGGCATCCGCAAAATGATTTAACTTTGCCACATCCATTGAAGCACCGCCACCTTCACCACCTGTTCCCTTTGGCATAGAGGCACTAACCGCTGTCATATATACAGCATTGGTCTGTTCCTTTGTCTTAGCCTGCTCCATCTGACGCTCTAACATTTCTCGTTCCATCATAACCTGCTGAACTTTCATATAGTTTTCCGGACTATTCTGACGAAGATATGCCAGCTCCTCTGCTGTCAGTTTCTTACCTGCATTAAACTTAGTCATAATTGCACTTAACTTTTTACTATTATTATTCCCATTCTGTGATTGTCTGCTCTGACTGACACCAAACATACCCTGATTTTGTTTTGTATTGGATTTTCCAACTGTAATTGTCTTGCCTCCTACATGAAGCTTTACTTTTTCAGAAAACATAGAATATCCAAATCCAGACATATTTACACTTTTCACTCTATCACCATCCCTGAATATCAAAACTGCAAATCCTTTTGCAGCAAAATAAAAACTGCCAATATATACTAATCTATATATCGACAGCTTTCCTTATTTTTTAAATATCTTCGTTTAAATTCACAATTTCTTTAATATCAGGCTTCTTACCCTTCTACCATAGTCCCAATGTAATAGAATCCTTTACATTCATCTAATTTTACAGAAACAAGCTTACCAATCAAGCTTTCATCTCCTACAAAATGAACCAGAATATTATTGCTCATACGACCTGTTACCATAGTATCATCATGGTCATTTTTCTCTTCTACCAGTACTGTTACTGTCTTTCCTGTATCCTTAGAACACTGTTCCTTGGAAATGTTCTGAATTTCCTCTAAGAGTCTGTCAAAACGGTCTTTTACAACATCTTCCGGTACCTGATCTTCTCTGGCAGCAGCCGGAGTTCCTGTACGCTTGGAATAAATAAAGGTATATGCACTGTCATAACGAACCTTTTTCACAACATCCATAGTTTCTAAGAAATCTTCCTCTGTTTCACCCGGGAAGCCTACAATAATATCTGTTGTTAAGGATAAATCCGGCATAGCTGCTTTTAATTTATCAACTACCCCTAAATATTTCTCCTTATCGTAACGACGGTTCATTTCCTTTAAGACCTTGCTGCTTCCTGACTGTAAAGGCAGATGAAGGTGATTACAGATTTTCTTGGAATTCTTCATCACTTCAATAAGCTCATCAGATAAGTCCTTTGGATGAGAAGTCATAAAACGAATTCTTTCTAAACCTTCTACCTTCTCTACTTCCTGCAACAACTGGGCAAAAGTCATTGGCTCTTCCAGATTCTTACCATAAGAGTTAACATTCTGACCAAGAAGCATAATCTCAACTACACCATCTGCCACCAAATCTTCAATTTCTCTGATAATATCCTTTGGATTACGGCTTCTTTCACGGCCACGTACATAAGGTACAATACAGTAGCTGCAGAAATTGTTGCAGCCAAACATGATATTTACACCGGCTTTGAAAGAGAATTTTCTTTCATTTGGCAAATCTTCTACGATTTCCTTAGTATCTTCCCAAAGGTCAATAATCATTCGGTCAGAATCAAAGGAGTTATATAATAGCTCCGCAAATTTGAAAATATTATGAGTTCCAAAGATAATATCTACAAAACGATAGCTCTTTTTTAACTTTTCTACAACTGTAGGCTCCTGCATCATACAACCACATAAAGCGATTTTCATATAAGGATTACGCTCTTTATTCTTCTTTAACTGGCCAAGTCTTCCATAAACTCTTAAGTTGGCATTTTCACGTACAGTACAAGTATTGAAAATGATAAAATCAGCACTTTCATCTTCAACTACTTCATAACCAACCATTTCTAAAATACCAACGATTTTTTCGGAGTCACGGGCATTCATCTGACACCCAAAGGTATTAACACAAGCAGTCAGTGGACGTCCCAATTCTTCCTTTAAAGAAGTCACCTTTTCCCTTGCTTTTGCAATATAATAATACTGTCTTTCCGGGTCCCTCAAAGGAGCTTCTTTCGTTAAATCTATTTCAGTAATTTTATCCTTCAGTAATTCCTGATTCATTGTATTTCTCCAATCTAATGTAAATTTACCTAATGATTATAGAATACCTTTCAAAAAAGGTCAAATCATTTTCGTTAAAATCAGTGGAGTTGGAAGAATTTCCATAAATGTTTCCTGCAAAAGTGTTGCAGACATTGGAAATGTCGCCCATTCATCAGCTGTTTCTATGGTAAAACAAGGGGCCTTCCTCATTTCTGAAAAATAGTGAACCGTATTGCCGCCTCTGTCACCTGTACCAATCTCATTATTTGGTTCTTCCAATGTATAATGGCTGACTCTTGCCAACGCTTCACCAATCCGTTTCTGATTCTGGTTATATTTTTCATCCATAGCGAAACGGTAATAAAAAATGCTCTTTCCTCTGGAATGATAATCAATATAGGCCAGTGCCGGTGTACAGTTGATTACTCTCATCAAAGCTCTGGTTTCTCTCTCACTTGCCGGATAATCAAATACATTCTTTGGCCTCCAGTGAACCGATGGAAAATTCCGGTTCAAGTCTACATTTCGACTATTGCCTTTCCACATATCCCTGGTGCTTTTCCTCGCAATCTCATAACCATCCGGATTAACCAGTGGAATCATATAAAATGTACATTCCGAAAACAGCTTCCTCATATTCATACCGCAGACTGTAGCCCCATACTGATAGCCTCTGGCATAAGTCTCAATCATCGCCAGCATAACAGTTGTATTAATTGTCTCCCGTCCGTGAACTCCTGCTGTAAAGAGAAACGGATTTTTCCCATTTCCCAAAACAAGCATAGGAATCCGCCTGTTACAATAGGTCTTTCCTATGCTTCTGATATGTATTATTCCTGCATACACCTTTTCCAGCTGATACATACTTTCTATCACTTCCTCATAAGAATAAATATGACCAAATCCTATGTGAGGATGATTAACAAAATGATTCATATAATTTTCCTTCCCGCATAGCAATATTAAAATACTTCTGTATACAGTTTATGCAGGGAAACTGAAATTTATGATATTTTTCTATGGAAAATCAGATATTATCATATCTGCTATTATATCATGGTTCTCACTAACCACAATATCTCTTATTTGTTCTTCATACGCAAGACATACTTTTACAAAATTCTCTGCTCCATGCCTTTCCAGATACCTATCATAAAAGCCACCACCATAACCAATACGATGACCTTCCTTATCAAAACCAAGCCCAGGCATTACCATAAGCGGTCTTATCTGTATATTAGACACTTCTGCTTTTTGTCCGTCATTCGCTTTAGGTTCCAATATGCCAAAGACTCCGGTATACAGTTCTTCCAAAGACAAAATATAGTAAAACTCCATATTTATTTTATCAATAACCTTTGGAACTGCCACTTTCTTACCTGCCTTAAAGCATTCTTTTATTAAATCAATGGTATCGACTTCATTTCCAAAGGAAACATAGGTAAATATAACTTCTGTCTGTTTCCATTCCGGAAGTGATTTTAACTTTTCTAATATGATAGCGTTTTTTCTAATTCGATTTTCTTCTGGTATAGAACTACGTGATTCTAACAGTTCTGCCCGTAGCTTTTTCTTAATCTCATTCATCACTATTATACCCGCTTTAAAACTTAATTTCCTTTTTTACGTTTATTAGCCGCTACATCTGCCAAATCCACTACACTTCCATCTGGATTTACTACAGACACATTATCTAACTGGCTTCTTAAATTATTACGGATAGAGGCAATATAAATACCACGCATTTCTGCCTGTTCTTTCTTTTCTTCTTCTGTTAAGCCTTCTGTCTTTGATTTATGATATAACTCATTAATTCTTGCAATTACTTTATCCATTTCCATAATTTCTAAACTCCTTATTATCATCAACGTCTGTCTGATACATTCTACTCGTTCCTGCGTATAGCATAATACACTTCTGCCTTATGCTTTAAACAGTGTTCCAACCGCTTCTCCGTCCATAATCTTACCAATATTGCTAATATCCTGTCCGTTGGCAATAATCATATCACAGCCTGCTTCTGTTGCGATTTTAGCTGCTGAAATTTTAGTTGCCATACCGCCTGTTCCTAAGCCGCTTGCTGTATCTTTTCCCATACTTTCCAAGTCGGCATCTATAGTTTCTACCAGTTCAATAAACTTAGCATCTGGATTTTTATGTGGGTCATCCGTATAAAGACCATCAATATCTGACATCAGAATCAAAAGGTCTGCTTTTACCAGTGCCGCAACAATCGCTGATAAAGTATCATTATCACCAAATTCAATTTCATCTGTTGAAACTGTGTCATTTTCATTAACAATTGGAATAACACCCATTTCCAGAAGTTCTTCAAAGGTATTTTGGGCGTTCTGGCGGCTGTTATCATGATCCATGGTATATTTGGTAAGTAATACCTGTGAAGTAATCTGATTATATTCTGCAAATAACTTCTGATATACCATCATTAGTCTTGCCTGTCCTACGGAAGCACAAGCCTGACGAATGGAAAGCTTCTGTGGTCTTCCAACAATACCAAGGGCCTCTCTTCCTACTCCGATAGCTCCGGAAGATACCACAACAACTTCCTTGCCCTGATTATTCAAATCAGTTAAAATACGCACCAGCTTTTCCATTTTCTGAAGGTCAAGACTACCAGTGCTTGCATGGGTTAAGGTTGTTGTTCCAAGCTTTACAACAACACGTTTTTTTTCTCTTATCTGTTCTCTGACACTACTCAAAATTCTCATTCCTTTATCTGTTTTGTAAATATATTTCTAGTAACATTCTTTTTACATCATAAGTATCAATCACTATGCCTTGTATACACTTGCAATTGCCTCATATATTTTCACACCATCCATTGCCGCAGAAGTAATTCCTCCTGCATATCCGGCACCTTCACCGCATGGATACAGTCCTTTTACACTACTTTCCAGACTTTCTGCATCTCTTATAATGCGAAGTGGTGAGGAAGTTCTTGTCTCTACTCCGGAAAGCACTGCTTCTTCATTGGCAAAGCCTTTGATTTTGCGATCAAAGTCTAAGATTCCTTCCACCAAAGTATCACAGACATAATCCGGCAGACATTCTCTCAAATTGGCAAGCTGGTATTTTCCTTTGGTATTCGGTATAATAGCTCCCAAGCCTTCTGATTTATGGTTTCTTCTAAAATCTCCAAAGGTCTGTACCGGTATTAAACCTTTTCCTGTCTGGTAAGCCAGACTTTCCCATTTTCTCTGAAATTCTACTCCTGCAAGAGGTGATGTACTTGCAAAATCCTCTGGTGTTACTGATACAATCAATGCACTGTTGGCATTCCTTTCGTCTCTGGCATAATTGCTCATTCCATTAACTGCCAGACGTTCCGGCTCAGAGGAAGCATTTACAACAAAACCTCCCGGACACATACAGAAGGAATACACACTTCTTCCTTTCGCAGCCCCACCAGGCACTACACCACCAGAAGCCTTATTCTCACCACCACGCTGATAGGTCACTTTATAATCGGCAGCAGGCAGAAGATGAGCACTTTCACCATACTGGTTTCTGTTAATAAGCTCCTGAGGATGCTCCATACGCACACCAATGGCAAATGCCTTTGGTTCCATCATAAATCCTCTGTCATAAATCATCTGGAAGGTATCTCTTGCACTGTGACCAATGGCAAGAACCGCCACCTGACAGGCAATCTTCTCATTTCCATTTACTTCTAAGGCTGTTAATTCACCGTTTTCAGAGAAAATATCGGTTACCTGAGTTCCAAATCTTACCTCTCCACCAAGAGAAATAATTTCCTTACGGATATTTTTGACCACATCACGCAAATTATCAGTTCCGATATGGGGCTTATTTTTATAAATAATGTCAGAAGGGGCACCATATTTTACTAAATCAGCTAACACCTTATGATTACGTCCTATTGGATCTTTTACCAGTGTATTCAACTTTCCGTCAGAAAAAGTTCCTGCTCCCCCTTCACCAAACTGTACATTAGAGCATGGGTTCAATTCATTGGTTGTCCAGAAATGGTTTACAGTCTCAACACGCTTATCCATTTCCTCTCCTCGCTCCAGTACGATTGGACAAAATCCTGCTCTTGCAAGCTCCAAAGCTGCAAACATCCCAGCCGGGCCAAAACCAATTACCACTGGTGGACTCACAAGCTTCTTTTCTCCCATAGGGTGAAACTGGTATTTTTCCTTTGGTGCTATAGAAATATTTGCTTTCTTCTTGCTGTTTAACAATTTCTTTTCATTGGAAACTGCTACATCAATGACATAACTATACTGAATATGATCTTTTTTACGGGCATCTAAAGAACGCTTTACCAAACGTACCTCCTGAAGCACCTGTTCTTTTATTCCAAGCTCTTTGCAGATATAAGGCTTTAATACTGCAATTTCTTCCTCCATAGTAATACCTCTTGGAATTCTGGAAATATCTATTTTAAATTGTGGAATTCGTATCATTTTACTTTCCTGCCGCCTTTCCTGCCAGATAACCAGTTGTCCATGCCCATTGCAAATTATAACCACCACAGATACCATCTACATCTAACAACTCGCCAGCCAGATAAAGTCCTTTGACTTTCTTAGCTTCCATTGTCTCCGGCACAATTTCTAAAAGATTGACTCCACCGGCAGTAACCTGTGCATTTTCAAAACCATTGGTATCTATAATAGCACAGGTAAATTCCTTAATGCAACGGCAAAATCCAAGAATCTCTGCTTCTGTCAGTTCTTCTGCCTTTTTGTTCTTATCAATCTGTGATTTTTTTAATAAAACTGAAGTCAGCTTATTATCTAATAATCCATTAAATAACGTGCCTGCTGTTTTATAACTACTTTGTTCTTTCATTTCATCTAATAAAGCAATCAGTTCTTTTTCTGGCATTTCTGGCAGAAAATCTATTTTTGCTGTCACCTTTTCTCCATTTTTCAAAGAAACTGCAGCAAAACGACTTATCTGAAATACCGGAATACCTGATATTCCATAAGAAACAAGCTGAAGTTCTCCAGTTTCCCTATGGCATTGACAATTATCTTTTCCGCTCTCTGTATAAAGTTCAATTGCTGCCTTAACACGAACTCCTGCCAGTGCATTAAAATCCTCTTTGGTTTTCAATCCTGTTAACGCCGGATAAAGCCCTGTTACTTCAAGTCCTAGACCTTTGGCAAATTCATAACCGCTTCCATCACTTCCAAGCTTTGAAGCTGCAAGACCGCCAGTGGCGAGAATTACCTTAGGTGCTCTATATGTATAAGTTTCTGTAGATACAAGGAATTCTGCCTCTTGCTTTTCTACCTTTACAATATGCTCTTTACATTTAATTTTCACCTTAAGATGCTCCAGTTCCAGACGCATAGCTTCAATCACAGATACCGCCTGCTCAGAAAACGGATAAAAATATCCATTTTTTTCCTTTGGATAAATTCCTAATTCACGAAAAAATGAAAGTGTATCTTCTACACCAAACTGTAAAAGTATCTTCTCAATTACCGCCTTATCTGTTCCGCGATAACACTCCATACTCTGCAGTCTGTTGGTATAATTACACTTTCCATTCCCGGTTGCTGAAAGCTTACGACCCAGTTTTTCATTATGTTCCAATAATGTAACGTTTTTACCATGTCGTGCACAGGTAATGGCAGCAGCCATACCAGCTGCACCACCACCAATTACAATCACATCTGTCTTTCCTGCCATGCTTCTCCTCACTTTTAAGCTTCTCTTTCCGTTATTTTAACTGGAATAATTCTCTAATATTCCATATAATTCTTCCTTATCTTTTACATAAAAGCCTTCTTTCAGCTTATTTTTATCCTCTTCTGAAAGATTGCTGATAACAATTCCCGTATATTCAAAAATCCTTATCTGATCACTGAAAAATACAACTATTTCTTCTCCTTCTGCTTTCAGAAAAAATTCATATTCCACACGATTGCTGTCGTAGCTTTTTCGCAGTACCACTTCATCTGCTCCAAAAGATACAAGCTCGTATGACACTAACCCCTGTGCCTTCTCTTTTTCCGGCATTTCTTCTATAAATGCCTCCAGATACATAAGGACCTCATCTCTGGTAAAACCATAAAAGGACTGCTTAATCTCTGCCGCCTGCACCTTTGTCATCTGATTCTGTAAATCATATATTTCTAATACACACTGGGTGTCCTCTGATATTCTGTCTATACGATTTGTATTGACTTCCACTAGTTCTGCCGTAAAATCATCATAATTTTCATTATTTTCTGATGAGTTTAATCTATTTAATGCCAACTGATAGCTTCCATAATAGCAAAAAGACAATACTACAATAAACATACCAACACCCGCAAGATAAGACATTGCTTTTTTCTTCATAGTCTGGCTCCTTTTTTTATACATTCATACAGATATTTGGGAAAATATCTGATGGATAGCCTTTTCGGGCTATCTGTTTGTATGTAGTATTGCCTAATATTTACTTTTCATACCAAATCATAACAAATCAATGGCCTAGCTGCATGCAAAACATTATTCCGTTTCTACACTGGAACCATCTGTCAATGACAGATGCTCTGTTCTGGAGGTTGGATATAATGCAACGAAAGTTTTCCCTGCATTTACCTTTAAAATTTCGCCATCCGCACCATAATAATGCATTTTGCCAGTGGATTCATTTTTCTGCCATGTAATAGGAACCATTTTACCATTAGTAATATAATAGCCTTCTCCACTGGAGTTTTCAATATCCATAGTCTGGTATCCATTTTTATCAATATCCCATTCTTTTACCAGCTGGATAATAATATTTTTAAACTTAAGCTGTTCCCCTGTATTGGCATCAACATGAGCTCCGTCAAACTGGAAACGTCCATAAGTTTTTTCTGCTTCATTATATTCAAAATATGGAGTTGTGTAACTGGAGAATCCAAGTTCTACTTTTGTTACAGCCTGCCCCTCTGTAAGTTCCGTATCTTCTTCGTAGAAAGTATAGTGATTTTCCCAATCTGCCTCTCTTTCTGTACGATACCCCTTCTTCTCTGTACCGGCAAGAATTCCTTTGTAGCTTGCAAATGCATTGTGAGGAGCTTTAATGGAATTATCTCGATAGAATACCAGCGGTTCTACTACCCCCTCCAAACCACTTAAGTTATCTATACCCAATTCAGCAATCTTGCTGGTAGCATATTTCGTTTCTCCGTAATGAACAAAAATCGCATCATATTCTGCTGCAACACTTGCATAATAATGTCTTGCACTACGGATAGAACCAATTCTGTCTGTACTAAAATCTTCAAAGATACCCATAAGACGGGTAATTCCACCTTCTGCCAGTGCTTCATACATAACAGAAGCCTCAGAAATACCACTCTGTGGATTAACAAACTTGATATTATTAATCATAATTGCATATGGTCTTAAATCAGCCTTTTCTTCATCTATCCACAGACCTGTAAGTTTGCTCTGAGCCTGTCCCTCATGTGTGTCTACAGACTCCTGTTCCGCCTCAGCTGTCTGCTGTTCCGTCATAGGCTGTTGTGCCTCATAATCCAGTTCTTCCGGTTCTTTGCTGCCTCCACAGCCCCCTAATAACATAACTGTTAGTACCATCATTAAACACCAACACGCCTTGCGAGTTGTCTTATTGATTAAAAACGAAATCTGCTTTTTACCTCTCATCTTAGTCTTCTCCCTGCTTTTTAGTCTCGTGTAATGCCTAACTGTTCTAATATTTCTTTCTGTTTTTCTTCCATCACCATACGTTCATCATCTTCCATATGGTCATAACCACATAAATGAAGCATACTATGTGCTGTCAGAAATGCAATTTCTCTCTCCTTGGAATGATTATATTCTTCAGCCTGCTTTTTTGCCTGCTCCAAAGAAATCATGATGTCACCCAGCAGAAGCTCACCGGTTTCCGGATTAAAGTATTCCATATAATCCTCTAAATTATCAAATTCAGCCGGGCTGTCATAATCTATCATTGGAAATGACAGAACGTCTGTAGGTCTGTCTATATTACGAAATTCTTTATTAACCTGATGAATTTCTTCATTACCTGTCAAAACAACATTTACCTCTACTTCATAGGGACATTTTTCATAATCCAAAGAAGCTTCAATCACCTTACTAATCAGGTTTTTATATTTTTCCCCATATTCGAATCCCTCGTCACACTCTAAATGAATTGTCATGTCATTCCTCCTTTAAGAATATAGTCCCATGTAGTAGTTTTTCAATTTCTTATATTCTAAAATAGTAACACCAGCTTCATCTAATGAACCTTTACTAAAACGAATATCAAAAATATTTTCCACAACCTTATTAAGTGGCTGTTCCTTATATTCCTTACCCTCAGCCAGTGCCTTCTTCTTCTCTTTTGCCAGATATGTAATAGTTGAAACAACACTTTCAGCCAACATCACAATAGCGGCTTCCTTTGACTTTGGCTTTTCTGTCTTGGCATTCTGCTGTTTCAGAATATCAATTACTTCCTGTGGAAACTTACGCTCCTCTAACAGCGTCACTCCGGCTGTAATATAATCCTTACTTACTAATCTTCCGATTTCATGATAAAGACCACCCGCCTTGGCAATCTTTTCACTACAGCCAAGAATAACAGCTCCATTTGCTGCCAATTCTGCCACTTTATTACAGTGTGAATAAAGACTTGGTGATTTAGCTTTCAACTGTTGCAGCAGCTCATAATCCTCATTCAAAATGACATCATAAATAGTATCCTCTTTCTTTTCTTTTATGTTTTCTTCCTCTAAATCGAGATTACCTGCCGGCTTAATGCCTTTAACAGCCATGATTCCATACATAACTAACATTACCACAAAGGTAGAAGCAACTGAATATACAGTATTTTCATTGAGCGAGTTCTGAAAAATAAAGCTGTTCATTACAAACAGGAAAATAATATTACAGGACAATACAATAATAATGACATAAACCGCTGTCGATGCTTTATAAAGATATTTTCCCAAGAAACAGATAATTGCTCCAAGAATAAAGTAAAACAACATTCTCTCTAAACTATGTCCATTTAATCCGCAATACAGATAGGACAAAATAAACTGCATGGCAATCCCAAGGTATTCATTTACCATAATTCCTATAAGTACACTTCCAAAAAACCAGAGATTATAAACCGGATACTTTACAGAACATACTATCATAACCAAAGCAAGTCCATACCCTGCTCCTATCCAAAGATTTCCCGGTCTTGTAAGCACATCATTCCACTTGGACAGACTAACTCCGGTAAAAATAATAAAAAGAAGCATAATAGTCAGTCCATATGTTTTTATGAACTCACTATACTCACTGCCATGTAACAAATGAATGACAACTGCTGATAAAATTGTAATTCCAATAAGATAAATCATCAGCCAGTCAGCCCGCTGTCTTTTTTTCTCCTCTAATACACTTTCGATTTCTCCCATGTATAAATCCTCTATCTTTTATTTGTATGATTCCAGTTCTTTTTCCCTGTATTTTTCTCTTTATTTCTAGGTTCACGATTCTGCTTAGCCTCATAAACATCATAAGCCTTTACAATCTTCTGTACCAATGGATGTCTTACAACGTCCTGATTGGTCAGATAAGAAAAACCGATATCATCAATATTACTAAGTACCTTAATTGCCTGTTCCAGTCCGGAATTGGTACCGGAAGGTAAATCCTTCTGAGTTAAGTCACCAGTAATAACTACTTTAGAACCAAAACCAATACGTGTTAAGAACATCTTCATCTGCGCCGGTGTAGTATTCTGTGCCTCATCCAAAATAATAAATGCATTATCCAGTGTGCGTCCGCGCATATATGCCAATGGTGCTACTTCAATAAGACCTTTTTCTGCATTGCGAAGATAACTTTCGGCTCCCATAATCTGATACATGGCATCATATAAAGGTCTTAAATAAGGATCTACCTTGCTCTGTAAATCACCGGGCAGAAATCCCAGCTTTTCACCTGCTTCAATAGCTGGTCGTGTCAGAATAATCTTTCCAACTTCATCATTTTTAAATGCATTAATAGCCATCGCCATAGCAAGATATGTCTTACCTGTACCTGCCGGTCCAATACCAAACACAATCATTTTTTCACGAATCTGTTTGATATAATTCTTCTGTCCCAGTGTCTTTGGCTTAATTGGTCTGCCCTGTAAGGTATGACAGATTAAATCGCCATCAATCTCTACAATTGCTTCTTCTTTGCCTTCAAAACAAAGGGAAATCGCATAATTAACATTCTGTTCTGTAATTGCATTACCACGCTTGGAAAGCTCTGCAAGCTGTACAAATACACTTTTTGCTCTTGCAACTGCCGCTGCATCTCCAATAGCTTTTAGTTCTCCGTTTCTTGAAACTATTGTAACATTCAGGCTTCTTTCTATAATTTTAAGGAACGTATCAAACTGTCCAAATATATTCTTTTCATGTTCTGCCGGAATATCAATTGTTGTTTCCACTATACTCATCTGATTCCACAATCCTCCACTCATCATCCGAAACCTTTTTGAACTTATCTGACTTTTCAACAATGATAAATTTACCAGATATAGTTCCCAAAGATTCACTTACTACTATTTTAACACTATTTTCTCCAATTATCACCCCTTTTTCCATTAATTTTTCAAGATAATAATCAAATTTTTTCTGCAAAATTATTTCCATTTCTTCTTTCTTATATTCGGCATCTGTAAGATAGAATTCTTTTTTTGTTTTCCTTGTTATTTTAACAGGCAATTTTAAAGAATTATTAAGATAAACATCCATATTTTCCACTAAAATATCGTAATCTGTTTCATCATCCTCAGCTTTTATCTTTTTTAAGTCCTCTAAAACTGCATTTATGAAATCCAACTGGTATATCCGATATGAAAATTCGGAAATTCCATATGTTGTCACTTCTGTTCCAGTATATTCTTTTTTTTGATACTTCTTGGAAACCTCATTATAATAAGAGGTCTCTGACTGAATCATTACGTCTCCATCTGCACGAACTGCTTCTTTTTTTATGATTTCTCCACTGTCTCCATATATCTCGACGATTCCTGAAATTAAAATATCTCCTTTTTCTACAGTATCTCCCGCTTTTACCATTGGAGTTCCTGTTCTTGTGATAATAGAATCCACCACACCGCTCCGTGATGCCACCAGATGCCTTGGTGTCGTTTCTGTTTCATATAATGAAGGCATATTAGTTTCCTGAATTTTGATTAAAAGCTTACTTCCTTTTAATTCAGCAGAAACCCAGCCAATATCATTATAAGTTTCCCTAATTGCCGTTTCAATATCAGGACAGCTAAGCTTATCCCTTCTCATGCCGGCATACACATCAATAGTTCTTAAATATTTAAGCAATGCTTCTTCTGTATAAGTATATTGCCCTGAAATCTGAATATCCCATATGAAAGATGCTAATACATAGATTAATACAAAAAACAGTATTCCACCTGCCCATAAGCCTCTTCTTGGTTTTATTTTTTGTACAAGAAATGGATATCCAATTCTTTTTATTATGTAAGGTCTTGTCTTGGTTTTTCGTGCTACAGACGGAAGCCTTTTAAAGTCATTTACACATATATGAAAACCATATCCTTTTTCTGTCTTTTCTATATCCCACAACTGAATTTCTCTGGCACTGCAAAGATTAATAAAACGTTCTGGTGAATTACCTCTTATTCTTACATACAAATATCCCAACAACCACTTTACAAACCGCTCTAACAAAAATCATTTCACCTCATTGATTTCAGTCTTATTTCTGGAATTTACGCATAATCAGCAATAATTAATGAGACTTATATATCCACTAACCTTCATGGTATCTTCTGAATAATTCCGAATAACCAGATTTTTACCTTCTATATGTATTCTCCCTGTCTTTGTCTGTATTCGAAGTAAATCTCCTGTATATTCAATAATTCCTTTATAATTTTCTATGGAAAGCTCTGTCTGACCTATGATAGTTACTATGGGAGCCCCTGCTAATATATCTGACGACAGCTTCATTTTATCAGAAACTGTTTCCATTCGTGCATTCATTGTCTGCACAGCCCGTTTCTGTTTCATATTCACTGGTTCCCCTAATGTATTATAGATTAATATATGCAAAGATGATTTAGATGTGAATCAAAAGAATTTTGAACGTATAAAAGGGAAGTGTGACTACACTTCCCTTTCTGCACAAAATATAATATTCAGTTCACTCAAAAACTAGAATTTACGTTTACGAGCAGCCTCTGATTTTTTCTTACGTCTTACGCTTGGCTTCTCATAATGTTCTCTTTTACGAATTTCCTGCTGGATACCTGCCTTCGCACAGTTTCTCTTGAATCTGCGAAGTGCGCTATCTAACGTTTCGTTTTCTTTTACGATAACATTTGACATAGTCTCACACCTTACCTCCCTCCAGTTGTGTATTGTGCTTATACAACTGTACGGGTATTTTTTAGCACTGTTCTTATTATAGCATAGTTTTTCTATACGTCAACTGTTTTTTTGCTTTTTGGCAAATTTTTTGGTAATTTTTTGCAAAAAACATATAAATCACAACAAAACTGCTTACTGAATCTGACTCTCTGCTACAACTTTTGCTCTTGCAATAGCTTCATCAATGCCTTCTGGGTTCTTTCCACCAGCCTGAGCCATATTTGGACGTCCACCGCCGCCACCGCCTACTACAGAAGCGATTTCTTTGATTAAGTTACCGGCATGTGCACCCTTAGCCATTGCTCCATCTGTTGCCATAGCAAGTAAGCTTACTTTGCCATCTTTTGCAGAAGCTAATACAACAACACCTTCACCTAATTTTTCTTTTAACTGATCACCTAAAGTACGAAGTCCATTCATGTCTACGTCTGCAACCTTAGTTGCAAGAACTTTAACTCCTTTTACTTCTACTACCTGATCCATTACATCACCAAGAGCATCTTTTGCTGCTTTTGCTTTTAATTTTTCATTTTCAGAATGAAGTGCTTTTAATTCTTCCTGCATAGCTTCAATCTTTTTAGCCAAGTTAGCAGGTTCAGCCTTTGCAGCCTTAGCTGCTGCTGCTAATTCTTCTTCTATATGAGCATAGTATTCCATTACGCCGTTGCCTGTTAAAGCTTCGATTCTTCTAACGCCGGCTGCAATACCATTTTCACCAATAATCTTAAATACAGAAATTGTATTTGTGTTAGGAACGTGAGTACCACCGCAAAGCTCTGTACTGAAATCACCCATTTTAACAACACGAACTACATCGCCGTATTTTTCACCGAATAATGCCATCGCTCCGCTCTTCTTAGCTTCTTCGATAGTCATTTCTTCTGTAACAACTTCTAATCCCTTAGAAATCTGAGCATTAACCATATCTTCAACCTGCTTTAATTCTTCTGCAGTTAAAGCCTGGAAATGGGAGAAGTCGAAACGAAGTCTGTCTGCTGCTACATAAGAACCAGACTGTTCTACATGGTTACCAAGGACTGTTCTTAATGCTTTCTGTAAAAGGTGAGTTGCACTGTGGTTCTTACCTGTTGCAAGACGGTTTGCTTCACATACCTTTAATGTTACAACATCACCAACCTTGAACATACCTTTTACTACAGTACCAACGTGACCAACCTTGCCACCCTGTAACTTAATTGTATCTTCAACCTTAAATTCATTGTCGCCAAGTGTGATTACACCAATATCTGCCTGCTGACCACCCATTGTAGCATAGAAAGGTGTT
>CAYTGQ010000026.1:0-1927 GCA_964437345.1 uncultured Lachnoclostridium sp.
CGAACAAGGGATACAGAAGTTCCAGAGCTGATATGCTGGATTACGGTGTGAGCACCGGAATGAAGGGCTAACATACAGTCTCTTGCAACCATGGATTCTTCTGCGATAGAAGGAGAACCTTCAATGCCAAGATGTTCAGATGCAACACCATGGTTAATACCATTTTGGGAAATAAAGGCAGGATCTTCTTCGTGCAGGCTGATAGGGCAGTCGACCTCGGCTGCTTTTTTCATGGCTTTAAAGCAAAGAGAAGCATCCATAAGAGGAATACCATCATCGGTAAAACCACAGGCACCGGCTGCTTTTAAGGCATCAAAATCAGTCATTTCTTCCCCTTTTAAGCCATAGGTTACAGAAGCCGCCTGATAGATACGGATTTTTTCATTTTTAGCACGATTTAAGATATCTGCTAAGGTTTCTACAGAATCTACAGTAGGTTTTGTATTTGCCATGCAGATAACAGAAGTAAATCCGCCTTTTGCTGCGGCAAGAGAACCTGTGTGGAGGTCTTCTTTGTAGGTGAAGCCCGGATCACGGAAATGGATATGTGTATCGATAAGACCGGGAGCAATGGTAAGACCTGTAATATCAAGGATTTCTTCACCATTGGCAGCAGTAAGCTGTCCCATTTCTGTGATAACACCGTTTTCTACACGGATATCTGTGATTTCTTCTGTGTTGGTAGCAGGGTTTATAAGATAACCATTTTTGATAAGCATAGTTAGAATCTCCAATCTGATGTGATTTCAAGGAATGCAAATGCATTCAGTTGAAAATATTCTATCATTTTTCTAAAATATTGTAAATGAAAAGAAAAGAGAGTTCCCACACTTTAGCATTGAGTGTGAGAACTCTTTATTATTTTATATGCAGATTAATCAGTGCTTTCATTCGTTCTACCTGCTGTTTTTCTTCGGGAGTCATATCTTTTGTAAGAATCTCCATAAGCAATGCACTTTCTTCAGCAGAAAAAGAAAGGTTGGCTGCTTTTAAAGTCTGTTGTGCTTTTAAAAGATAAGGAACTGTCTGACTGAGAGGTTTTCCCGAAGCATTTTCTGCTAATTCAGTAATGACCTGGATTTTCAGAGGGTTCATATTTTTAAAAACTGGGTTATTAAGCCAAGGGGTTTGATCCATTTTTGTATTCCTCCATTTAATGTGTTCTAATTTTTAGGTGATATTTTTTTAGTGGTTCATTGTATTTAATACCATGTTGATACTGTCAAAATTATTTTTCTGTTCTGGCGTAAGCTGTGATATCAGAAATTCCATAAGCCGGTCATTGGAAGAGTTATTATTACCGGAAGAATTTTGCTGAAGTGATGTAAAAGTGCGATAACCCTGGATTAGTTTCTGCATGGTAATAATATTGAGCAGATTATCAATCATTACCTGCTCTTCCTTAGTGCATAATGCCTTAATCTGATTCAGCATCATTTCAGGGTCAACATTTTCCCTCCTTATACTGGCAGCAGATAGTTCGCTGATATCATCTAAGGTCTGGACTGCTTCAATAAGTTCTTCTGTTTTTACCAGAATTTCAACAGATTTTTGTGCAGAGGGGTTCATGTAGGGAAGTGCCGCCTTCATAATTTCGAGATAGTGGGAATTAAATATAGAATTATTTGCCATGAATATTCCTTTTGCCTTTTTAACTATTTTATGCATAAAATTGTAAAAATAGTAGTGAAAAAATAGGAGATTTGTGTTAAGATGTTTCTAGTATATTGAGAAACTATGTGCAGAGGGGAGATAAGACGGTGGAAGAACAAATTTTATCTGAACTGGAAGCGTGTGGTGTGAACCTTTCAGGGGTGTTACAGCGTTTTATGGGCAATAAAGCAATTTATATGAGAATGCTTCCTTTGGTAAAAAAAGATACCTCTTTTATAGGATTAAAAGAAGCTCTTTCAGAAAAGGATTATAA
>CAYTGQ010000026.1:2027-17647 GCA_964437345.1 uncultured Lachnoclostridium sp.
TTAAATGGAGGATATAAATCATGATTAACAAATTAGTGAAGAAAATTGAAGCAAACAAAGCACCTATCGTAGTAGGATTAGATCCTATGCTTAGCTATGTGCCAGAAGGAATCAAGGCAAAAGCTTTTGCGGAACATGGTGAAACTTTAGAAGGTGCTGCAGAAGCCATCTGGCAGTACAACAAAGGTATCGTGGATGCTGTTTATGATTTAATTCCTGCTGTAAAACCACAGATTGCCATGTATGAACAGTTTGGAATTCCAGGAATGATTGCATATAAAAAGACTGTTGATTATTGTAAAGAAAAAGATTTAGTAGTTATCGGTGATGTAAAACGTGGTGATATTGGTTCTACATCTGCAGCTTATGCAACAGGACACCTTGGAAAAGTTCAGGTTGGAAGTAATCTTATTCCAGTATTTGATGAAGATTTCGCAACAGTTAATCCATACCTTGGAACAGATGGAATTAAGCCTTTCGTAGAGGAATGTAAGAAAGAAAATAAAGGTATTTTCGTATTAGTTAAGACTTCTAACCCATCCAGTGGAGAATTCCAGGATAGATTAATTGATGGAAGACCACTTTATGAATGGGTAGCTGAAAAAGTAGCTGAATGGGGAAGTGACTGCATGGGCGATGCTTACAGCTATGTTGGCTGTGTAATCGGTGCTACATATCCGGAAATGGGTAAAGTGCTTCGTAAATTAATGCCAAAGCAGTATATCTTAGTACCAGGCTATGGTGCACAGGGTGGAAAAGCATCTGATTTAGCTCCATATTTTAATGAAGATGGCCTTGGTGCAATTGTTAACTCTTCCCGTGGTATTATTGCTGCTTACAAACAGGAAAAATATGCTAAGTTTGGTGAAGCTGGTTATGCAGATGCTTCCAGACAGGCAGTTATCGATATGAGAGAAGATATCAACAGTGCATTATGTAAATAACGTAATTAAGAGAGGATTTAATTATGGCTGAAACATATAAAAATACGGCTGTAATCAGTAAGTTAGATGTTGTAACGACTGACATTTACAGTATGTGGATTAAAGATGAATATATTGCAAAGAATGCAAAACCGGGACAGTTTGTTTCTCTTTACTGTAACGAGGGTAGCAGATTGCTTCCAAGACCTATCAGCATCTGTGAAATTGATAAGGTAAATGGTGAACTTCGTTTGGTATTCCGTGTAGCCGGAAAAGGTACAGATGAATTTTCTAAGATGAAAGCCGGAGATTCCATTGAGGTAATGGGTCCTTTAGGAAATGGTTTCTTCTTAGAAGGCAAAAAGGTTATCTTAATCGGTGGTGGAATTGGTATTCCTCCAATGTTAGAGCTTGCAAAGACTTTAAGCGGTAATGCAAAGGATGAAAATGGACAGGCTGTAACGCCGGTTGCTGGTTGTGAAGTTCAGGTAGTCCTTGGATATCGTGATAATGATTTATTCCTTGCTGATGAGTTCAAGTCTTATGGAAATGTTTATGTATCTACAGAAGATGGCAGCGTAGGAACAAAAGGAAATGTTATTGATGCAATCAAGGCGAATAACTTAGAAGCAGATATGATTATGTCCTGTGGACCAACACCAATGCTTCGTGGAATTAAAGCATATGCAGAGGAAAAGGGAATCAAAGCGCAGATTTCCATGGAAGAAAAGATGGCTTGTGGTATTGGAGCATGTCTTGCCTGTGTATGCAAATCCAAAGAAAAAGATCATCACACTAATGTTAACAATAAGAGAATCTGCAAAGATGGTCCTGTATTCTATGCAGATGAAATTGATTTAGCATAATTAAGGAGGAAGGGCACCATGAATATGTCAGTAAATATTGCCGGAGTGGAGCTTAAGAATCCGGTTATGACAGCATCCGGGACATTTGGTTCTGGAGCAGAATACAGTGAATTTGTAGATTTAAATCTTTTAGGCGGAGTTGTAACAAAGGGTGTTGCCAATGTGCCATGGCCAGGTAATCCAACTCCAAGAATCGCAGAGACTTATGGCGGTATGATTAATGCAGTAGGTCTTCAGAATCCTGGTATTGATGTATTTGCTAAGAGAGATATTCCATTCTTAAAGCAATATGATACAAAGATTATTGTGAATGTATGTGGAAGAAGTAAAGAAGATTATTGTGAAGTTGTGGAACGATTAGCAGATTGTGACGTTGATTTACTTGAGATTAATATCTCCTGTCCTAATGTAAAAGAAGGCGGTATTGCATTTGGACAGAATCCAAAGTCTGCAGAAGAAATCACAGCAGCAGTAAAGAAATGTGCAAAGCAGCCAATTATTATGAAATTAAGCCCTAATGTAACAGATATTACAGAAATGGCAAGAGCAGTAGAAGCCGGAGGGGCAGATGCAGTATCTCTTATTAATACTTTAACAGGTATGAAAATTGATATTCACAAAAGGGCCTTTGCTGTAGCTAATAAGACAGGCGGCTTATCTGGTCCAGCTATTAAACCGGTAGCTGTTCGTATGGTTTATCAGGTAGCTAATGCAATTAAGTTGCCAATTATAGGTATGGGCGGTATTATGACTGGTGAAGATGCCATTGAATTTATGATGGCAGGTGCAACCGCAGTATCCGTTGGAACAGCAAACTTCCATAATCCAAGAGCCACACTGGATGTAATTCAGGGTATTGAAGATTATATGAAGAGATATAATATTGCAGATATTAAGGATATTATTGGTTGTGTGAAATAGTAAATTAGAACAATAAGTGGAAAGTCAAGATAATGTACACAAGTTGCTGGGAAGCAATGGAGAGGAGTTTACATGGAACATTACAATCCTTTATTGAAGGGAAATAATAGTGAGCACAAGTTTATTACAATTGGTGAGATTATGCTTCGTCTGACACCACCAAACTACGAAAAGATTCGTTCTACTTCTACCTTTGAAGCAAGTTATGGTGGAAGTGAAGCCAATATTGCACTGGCTTTGGCAAATCTTGGAATTGACAGTACATTTTTTACTGTTGTACCTGATAACAGCTTGGGGAAAAGTGCAATCCGTATGTTGCGTAGTAATGATGTTCATTGTACTCCGGTTATTTTAAGTACACCAGAACAGACACCGACTCACCGATTAGGAAGCTATTACTTAGAGACAGGTTATGGAATCCGTCCAAGTAAAGTTACATATGACCGAAAAAATAGTGCATTTACAGAATTTGATTATACTACAATTGATTTGGAAGGTTTGCTTGAGAAATTTACATGGCTTCATTTAAGTGGAATCACTCCTGCATTATCTCCAAATTGCCGCGATTTAGTTATGGACTGTCTGAAGGCTGCAAAGGCAAAAGGATTAATTGTCAGCTTTGACGGTAACTTCCGAAGTAAACTTTGGACTTGGGAAGAGGCAAGAGATTTCTGTACAGAATGTCTTCCTTATGTAGATATTTTATTTGGAATTGAACCATATCATTTGTGGAAGGATGAAGAAGACCATAGTAAAGGCGACTGGAAGGATGATATTCCATATAGACCAAGCTATGAGGAACAGGATGATATTTTCCAGAAATTTATAGATAGATACCCTAATCTGAAATGTATTGCCCGCCATGTTCGTTATGCACATAGCGGAAGTGAGAATAGTTTAAAGGCATTTATGTGGTATGAAGGACATACCTTTGAAAGTAAGTTATTTACATTCAATATCTTAGACCGTGTAGGCGGTGGAGATGCATTTGCCAGTGGTCTGATTTTTGCTATGATGAATGATTATAAGCCAATGGATATGGTGAATTTTGCAGTGGCAAGCAGTGCAATTAAGCATACTATCAGAGGAGATGGTAATATTACAGATAATGTAAAAACTATCCGTAATCTGATGGATATGAATTATGATATTAAGAGGTAAAATGTTATATATATGAAAAGCGAGAGGGATTTAGCCTCTCGCTTTTTATGTATTAGTGAAGATTTAGAACTTTACTACCTTAGGTTCTGCTGTAAAAGAAGAGAATGTAGCAGTTGCATCCTTAAAGTAAAGAACTTCTGTATTATCATCTGTAGCAGAATACATTTTCTGTAAGGATGGGTATCCCTCAAGCATATGCTGCTTTGCTTCTACACGGTTATCACGAACTAAAGTACCGGCAATACGTACCCAGGTTCCCTCTCCAAAGGCGCAGATTTCAACTTTAGGATTTTTGGCAATCTGTTTGGAAACTTCTTTCACTTTACCGGTTTGGATATATAATTTATCCTCAAAAATATCAACAGTCCCGAAAGGACGTACTCTTGGCTGGTCATTTTCTACAGTAGCCAGATAATAAGTACCGCATTTCTTTAAAAATTCGTATACTTCCTGCATTGGTAATACCTCCTGTTTTGTAAAATTGGATTATGAATGGTTATTATTATAATATAACAAATGCAATATTGCATAAGCTGTGTTTAAAGTGTATCATAAGGGTAAGTGGAAGACAAGAGTGTTTGAATATGAAAGGATATTATGCTGAAAAAAGAAGAACTGGAAATGTTATATAATCTGCCCTTGTTTAAGGGCTTGACAAAAGAAAATATAAAACTGGCATTGGGCTGTGTAGATGCATTTCAAAAGGAATACGAAAAGGATGAGTTTATTATTTTAGAGGAAGATGAAGTACAGTGTGTTGGATGTGTGTTAAGTGGAAGAATCCATATGATAAGAGAAGATTTATGGGGAAATCAGTCTGTGCTTTTAACAATTGGCGAAAAGGAATTGTTTGGAGAATCTTTTGCCTGTGGAAGCCAGTTGGCAGCATCGGCTTCTTTTGTTGCCAAGGAGAGGACGAAGGTGTTGTTTCTGCCCTTTAGCAGGGTAATGCATACATGTCCTCATGCCTGTGCCCATCATCATAGTTTAATCGAAAATATGGTAACTCTGATTGCAGAAAAGAATGTGGCATTTATTGCGAAAATTGATATTATGAGTAGAAAGACCTTGAGAGAAAAAATTGGGGCTTATTTGCTGACACAGTCAGGCTATTGCCACTCAAAATATTTTACAATTCCTTTAGGAAGAATTCAGTTGGCAGAGTATCTGGGGGCAGACAGGAGTGCCCTTACAAGAGAACTGAACCGCATGAAGGAAGAAGGTTTTATTGATTTTGAAAAAAATACGTTCCGGATTTTGAAAAGTCTGGAATAGAAATCCAGGTATCCTATGTTGCAATTGCAACATAAAGATAACTGCATTTATTTTATACTGAGTCCATCAAAAAACATTTTGAAAGGGAAGGATACAATTATGGAAAAGAAAATGTTTTGCTTTCAGTGTGAACAGACAGCGGGATGTACCGGATGTGTTGGTAATGCAGGGGTATGTGGAAAAACAAAGGAAGTTGCCAAGCTACAGGATGAATTGACAGGTGTGTTGATTGCTCTTGCAAAGTCTTGTGGAAACAACCCTAAAACTGAGAATACAGACCGGCTTATTATAGAGGGATTATTTACAACGATTACAAATGTTAATTTCAATGAAGAAACAATGAAGGAAATGATTTCCAAGGTAAGGGAAGAAAAAAATATCATTGTGCCAAACTGCCAGTATTGTGAAGCTCCATGCGGTAACACATCGGAGTATGACATGAATCTGATTTGGGATGCAGATGAAGATACTCGTTCCATGAAATCTCTGATTTTATTTGGTATCCGCGGTATGGCAGCCTATGCTTATCATGCAATGGTGCTTGGTTATGAGGATTTGGAAGTTAATGAATTTTTCTACAAGGCACTGTCTATTATCAGCTATGACTGGACTATGGAAGAATTACTGCCAATCGTGTTAGAGGTTGGTGAAGTGAATTTAAAATGTATGGCACTTTTAGATAAAGCTAATACAGAAAGCTATGGAAATCCTGCACCAGTTAAGGTAAGCTTACAGGTTGAAAAAGGACCATTTATTGTAATTACAGGTCATGATTTAAAGGATTTAGAACTGTTATTAGAGCAGACAGAAGGAAAGGGTATCAACGTATATACTCACGGAGAAATGCTTCCGGCTCATGGTTATCCGGAGCTTAAGAAATATAGTCATTTGAAAGGAAACTTTGGGACTGCATGGCAGAACCAGCAGAAGGAATTTGCTGATATTCCGGCACCAATTCTTTATACAACCAACTGTCTTATGCCAGTAAAGGAAAGCTATGCAGACAGGGTGTTTACAACAGAAGTAGTTTCTTATCCGGAAATGGTTCATATTGGAGAAGATAAAGATTTTACACCGGTTATCAATAAAGCACTTGAGCTTGGCGGATATGATGAGGACCGGAATTTTGCAGGCACCAATGGCGGTTCGGAAGTGTGGACAGGATTTGCCCATGGCGCTGTACTTGGAATTGCAGACAAGGTCATTGAAGCAGTTAAAAATGGAGATATTAAACATTTCTTCTTAGTAGGAGGCTGTGATGGAGCCAGACCGGGAAGAAATTATTATACGGAATTTGTAAAGCAGACACCAAAGGATACAGCTATTTTAACGCTGGCTTGTGGCAAATATCGTTTTAATGATTTGGATTTGGGAATGATTGGCGGTCTTCCAAGAATCATGGATATGGGACAGTGCAATGATGCTTACAGTGCGATTAAGGTCGCAGTGGCCCTTGCTGATGCATTTGGCTGTGGAGTTAATGAATTGCCGCTTTCTATGATACTTTCATGGTATGAGCAGAAGGCTGTGTGTATTTTACTGACACTGCTTCATCTGGGCATAAAGAATATTTATCTGGGACCTACTTTACCGGCATTTATTTCACCAAATGTATTGAATTTCTTAGTAGAAAAGTACAATATTTCTCCAATCAGTACACCGGAAGAGGATTTGAAGAAAATCTTAGGGTGCTAAGCGTCCGGTGGACCTTTGTCCGGCACTGACCGAAAGAGAATGGAGACTTAAGAGAATAGGAGATAAGAGATAGCATGATTAGAAAAATTATTAAGATAGATGAAGAAAAATGTAATGGTTGTGGTGCTTGCGCCACAGCCTGCCATGAAGGAGCTATTGGCATGGTAGATGGTAAAGCAAAGCTTCTGCGTGAGGATTATTGTGACGGGCTTGGGGACTGTCTTCCAGCATGTCCTACAGAGGCAATTACCTTTGAAGAACGTGAAGCTCCAGCTTACGATGAAGCGGCGGTTTTAGCAGCTAAGAAAAAACAGGCAGATGCTAAAAATACAGCCAATAAGCAGAATATTGAGCAGGAGGCAGGGAAAGAAGCCGCAACTGTGCCAGTGAAGAGCCAGTTATCTCAGTGGCCGGTTCAGATTAAATTACTTCCAGTGAGAGCACCATTTTATCAGGGAGCAGATCTTTTAATTGCAGCAGATTGTACTGCCTACGCTTATGGTAATTTCCATAATGATTTTATCAAGGATAGAATTACTCTGGTTGGATGTCCAAAACTGGATGAAGGAGATTACTTTGATAAGCTTTATGCAATTATAAAGGAAAATGATATTAAAAGTGTTACGGTGGTACGTATGGAGGTTCCTTGCTGTGGAAAATTAGAGATGGCGGTAAAACGTGCCCTGGCAGAAAGTGGAAAGTTTATACCATCACAAGTAATTACTATTTCTACAAAGGGAGAAGTACTTTAATAAAGTTAAAAAATCTACAAATAGTGGAATTATATAATTCAAACTTGACAAAAAGTGAAAAAACATTTAAACTAAATTTCGACAAAGGGCAAACCTACAGAAATGTGGGGACGCAAAACAGGAAGCCGTAAAGATATAGAGGGAAATATAATATCCACGGTGGTTCAGTTGCAATGAGAGATTTCAGGAGGAGTACTGAAACTCTTGTTGCTTTTTTTATTGTCAAAAAATGGTAAATAACAAGTGAATT
This sequence comes from uncultured Lachnoclostridium sp., assembly GCA_964437345.1. Taxonomy (GTDB): domain Bacteria; phylum Bacillota; class Clostridia; order Lachnospirales; family Lachnospiraceae; genus CAYTGQ01. Next base: position 9,871 of record CAYTGQ010000026.1, read on the forward strand.
TATAGAGCTACAGATAGGTGAGGTACACTATGATTCAGGTATTACGAAGAGAGGAAAAGTATCCTTTGAGTCTGGCACAGGCATGGAAATACAGTGGGATGTTTGCAAATATATTAATGCCGGATGAATATTCAATAGATGGCAGTTATGTGGTGCGTTCCTTATACTTTGATACACCGGATGATAAGGATTTTTTTCAAAAAATAGATGAACAGAATCTGAGAAGAAAGATTCGTTTACGAATATACAATCCTAAGGATACCATTGTGAAGTTAGAACTAAAACAAAAAGAAAATATTTTTCAGAAAAAGCGTTCCTTACTGATATCGAAGGAGGATGCTTTGGAACTGATTCAGGGCAATTATTCAATATTGTTAAAGTATAAGGATGAATTTGCAGCCGAGATATATGCGATTATGGCTACAGAAGGGTATTGTCCTAAATCAATTGTGGAGTATCAGCGAAGGGCATTTATGGCGAAGGAAAATAATATTCGTCTGACCTTTGACAGCAATATTCGTGCTACAGAAAGTTCCTTTGAGCTTTTTTCAGATAAGCTGTTGCTATATCCGGTATTTCCGCAGGACAAGGTGGTTTTTGAGGTAAAATATGATAAGTTTTTATTGGGGTATATATCCGACATTATTTCTGCAATAGATGAAAGAAGCATTACGTCAAGTAAATACTGTCTGAGCAGGTCAGTAGGGTACATGTTATAGATATAAAGGAGAGTTAGATTATGAATAAGTATTTATATGATATTATTACCAGTCAGGGAACCCTTAGTATAGAAGATATTGTATTTCGAATGGTTGTGGCGGCAGCTTTTGCCTTAGTTGTGTTTGTGTCTTATAAGATTACTCATTCGGGTTCTGTTTATAGTGTGAAGTTTAACATTACTTTGGTAACACTGACTATTTTGACAACTATGGTTATGACTGTAATTGGCAATAATGTGGCTCTTTCCTTGGGAATGGTAGGTGCACTTTCTATTGTACGTTTCCGTACTTCTATTAAGGATAGCAGAGATACGGCATACATTTTTTGGACTATCATCATTGGTATCTGCTGTGGTGTAGGTGATTTTGCAGTTGCAGGTATTGGCAGTGCGGTTGTGTTTGTTGTCTTATTATTACTTGGAAGAGTTAAGAATGAATACCGTATTTTACTTATTATTCGAGCTGACAGAAGCAAGGCAACACAGATTAGAACTATTGTATTTGAATATTTTACAAAAGCACCGGTTATGAAGGCTGAAAATTCTACAGAAGAAAAAATAGAGTTTATTTATGAAATTGATGGAAGGGTATTAGCAGCTTCCAGAAAGCGTGAAAGCATTGCTGCCGCTAAGGAAGAACGTGAACAGTTCACGATTGCAGAAAAGCTTTATGCGGTAGGTGGCGTTGATTATGTCAATATTGTTGCACAGAGTGATGAAATTTCTTAGTGACCGGGAGTAGGTTATGAAATATAAAATTATAAGTGTAATTCTGGTTGTAATTCTGGTATTTGGAGGCTTTGCAGCTCAAAGTGTAAAAATGGATAACAACAGATATCATCAACATTTGGAGGCATTTGAAAAAGAGCCTTGTAAAGACCACGGGGAGGAAGTTTTCTGTACTCATTTACCGTTGATAAATATTACAACAGATGGTGAAATACCTTCTCCTTATGTATTGAATGAAGAAGGAGAAGAAGTGTATGATGCAGAGGGAAAGCGAATAAAAAATAATGAAGAGGTTGGAGCGACCATTCAATATTTTGATAATGAAACGACTAATAACCATCTTACAGATAAGACTTTAATTAGTGAAAGGGCAACTATAAGGATTCGTGGTGCATCTTCCAGAAGTTATGATAAGAAAAGCTATCTGATTAAATTTAAAGAAGAAAATATGATAGATGGAAAACGTGTTTCCTTATCTGGTATGACAGCAGACAGTGAATGGGTATTAAATGGTCCTTTTCTTGACAAAACGTTAATTCGTAATTATCTTTGCTATAATCTGGCTGGAGAAATTATGGAGTATGCACCTAATGTGCGTTTTTGTGAAGCTTATCTTAATGGAGAGTATATTGGTGTATATTTGCTGGTGGAAAAGGTTGAGTACAATCCAAAGGGCAGAATTGATATTGAAAAGACAGACCCAGAGCTTGCAGTTACCTCATACATTATTGAAATAGACAGAGAGGATAAAGATTCATTTAGAAACATAACAACTTTTGCAACATATTCCTTATTGAATGTAAATGCATATTCTGATGCCGGATATATGAAAGTGGTATATCCGGGGGAAACATTAACAGAAGGACAGCGAGATTACATTATTGGAGATATTTCAAAGTTTGAAAAAGCATTATATTCCTTCGATTATAGTGATAAGGAAAAAGGATATGAGGCATATATTGATGTGGATTCTTTTATAGATTATTTTTTGATTAATGAATTTACACTGAATTATGACAGTATGTATTTATCGCGATATGTATATAAGGATGTAGGTGATAAATTACATATGTGTGTATGGGATTTTAATTCTGTATTTGACTATTATGAATATACAGTAATTACCCCGAGAACCTTTTTGATGCAGGATTCTATGTGGTATGAATATCTGTTCAAGGATGAAAAATTTGTAAATCGTGTGATAAGCAGATATAAAGAATTAAGAGAAAGTTATTTTAATGAAGAATATTTATATCAGTACATAGATGAGGTAGTAGAATATTTGGGACCAGCCATTGATCGTAATTATGAAAAATGGGGATACAGCTTTTTATCAGAATATAATGGTGTAAATTACGATTATCTAAAACCTACAGAACGTAATGTCAGAAATTATGATGAAGCAATTACACAGTTAAAAGACTGTATAGACTTACGTATTGAGCACATGGACACCAATTTGGACCGTTTGTACACTTTGTGTCATGAGTCACTGAATAAACGCTATAATTATGATAAGGAGAGTGATTAACCATGAAAAAAGTAATTATTGCCACATTTATTATAATTATGGCATATATTTCATGGGATTACCTGTATTATCACGAAGGTGTTTTATATATGCCATATAATGGAGAAGTGACCACTTTTACTAAAACAGAAAACAGAACCTTATATATGGATGAAGGGAATGGATTTGAAGAATTTGTAGTTCGTGGTGTAAACATGGGTCTTGGAAAACCCGGGTATTATGCTACAGAGGCTGCTGTTACTAAGGAAGAATATCTTGCATGGTTTGAGCAGATTCAGAATATGGGAGCCAATGTAATCCGAGTATATACATTGGGACCTACGTCCTTTTACGAAGCTTTTTATGAATATAATAAAGACAATCCGGAACCACTGTATTTAATTCATGGTGTCTGGGTAGATGACTATCTGATTAATTCCAGCTACAGTGCATTGGATAGAGAATTTTATGAACCTTTTCTTGAGGATTGTAAAATAATTGTAGATGTGATTCATGGAAGGCATAAAGCATCGGCTAAGGATGGATTTTTTTCAGAGTATTATAAATGGGATATAGCTGACTGGGTTTATGGCTATATTCTTGGCATTGAGTGGGAGACAACGCTGGTAACGTATACGAATACTGCAATGGGACAGTTGGAGCAGCATGATGGAACATATCTGTATACGGAGAATGCCAGTAATTTTGAAATTTTCCTTGCTCAGATGGGAGAGCAGGTCATTGCTTATGAGACAGAGAAATACGGTACCCAGAGAATGTTAGCCTTTTCCAACTGGGCTACTACAGATCCACTGACACACGATGAAGAAGTAGCAGTTTATTTTCAGAAGGCTGCCTGCGTAGATGTAGAACACATTAAGTGTAAGGATAGTTTGAAATCAGGGCAGTTTGCTTCCTATCATATATATCCCTATTACCCGGATTATTATTCAGAACTGGCAGTGCATGATGAAAATACATATCTTCAGTATTTAACAGATATTAATGCACATCACACAATACCTGTGGTAATTTCTGAGTTTGGCGTTCCATCCTCCAGAGGTCGTGCAGCAGTGGAAGAAGGCTTAGGAAGAAATCAGGGTGCCATGAATGAAACAGAGCAGGGAGAAGCATTAATATCTATGTATGAGGATATTATGGCAGCCGGAAGCAATGGAGGCATTGTATTTACCTGGCAGGATGAATGGTTTAAACGTACTTGGAATACCATGGCAAATATTAATCTGCAGGCAACGCCATACTGGAGCGATTATCAGACCAATGAGCAGTATTTCGGACTTCTTTCCTTTGATCCGGGTGAGAAAGAGAGTGTTTGTTATGTAGATGGTAATAAGGAAGACTGGCATAAGGATGAGGCACTTATAGAAGAAAATGGAATTTCTATTTCCGTGAAGTATGATGAGAAATTTATTTATTTTCTGGTGGAAAAGGATGATTTTAATATAGACAGTGATAAACTATATATTCCGATTGACACTACCCCTAAAAGTGGTTCCGTAAAAGCAGAAAATCTGTCGTTGACAATGGACCGTAGGACAGACTTTGTCATCGAAATAGATGGAAAGGAAAATAGTCGTGTATGGGTGCAGGAAAGATATGATACGATTTCTGCCTTGTTTTATGAGGAAATAAGCTCTATTAATTTCTTTTCAAAAGAATTTCCGAAAGTGGATTCAACCCAGTTTGTTCCGATTTATCTTCTTTTACAGAAAGATTTATATTTTGTAAAAGAAGATTTGGAAAAGGAACTGTCACCGGATGATGTACAGATTTCACTGAAAGAATTTGAAATTGGTAATCCATATCACTACAGTATCATGGCAAAATATGAAACTGGTCTGCTGACCTATGGTAATGCCAATCCAAAGGCAGAAAGCTTTAACTCTCTTGCTGATTTTTGCGCAGGAGATGGCTTTGTGGAGATAAAGCTGCCATGGGGACTTTTGAATTTTGCAGATCCTTCCAATATGTACATTCATGATGATTATTATGAGCATTATGGAGTAGAATATCTGACAATTGATGCTATGTATGTAGGTGTGGGAACAGGAGAAAATGTAATTTCAATGAAAGAATTTCCATTAGAGCCATTAGGAAAGAAGCCGGCTTATCATGAGCGTTTAAAGGAATCCTACTATATTCTGCAGGAGTATTGGAGTAAGTAAGAGGTGTGATTTTATGAATTTGATGATAAAAATATATATAACCGTCTGTGTTGTATTATTGATGTTTGATATAGTATTTTTGATAGTGAAAAATGTGAGAAATCATCGTTTTTATCCGAAAAATGCCAAGTTCGAAGACAAATTAATTGAGGAAATTGAAAAAAGAAAATCGACAGGCTCTTTTTCGGAAGGCTTTTATGATGTATTAGTAAAGCAGATTAGCAGAACAAAGAATTTAATTGTTTTACAGGGAATTATGGAAAAATATCCGGAAAGTAAATCGTGGTTTAAACCGGCTGTTATCAGCTGCTATGATAATTTTAAGAAAAAGCCGGATTATGAGCAGGCATACTATACATATATTGTTTCTATTCTGGGTTATGAGAATGAAAAAGTACCTGCTGAATTTGCAAGTGATTTTTTGAACTTTTTGGACAGTAAATCCTTGTATACATTTGCTAACACTATGAATGCTATTTATGAGTTTGGTGAGGAAAATCTTTTGCTGACAGCCATTGATAAGACAGATGAAAGACAGGGTTTTTATCATAAGAAGCTGTTAGTGGACGGACTTTTGACTGCAAAGGTGGATAAGGTTCATTTTGGGGAAAAATTAGTAGAAAGATTTTACAGATATGACAACTATACAAAAGACTGTATTTTAAGTTATTTCAGACTTGCAGGTATTCAGGTACCGGAATTTTGTATGAAGCTGATGAAGTCAGAGGAAGAAAATAAGGAAATCCGTTATGCTGCTATGCGCTATTTTGCAAAATATCCAAATGAAGAGGCAAAGGAATATTTTGAGGATATTTTAAGAAAAGACGGAGATGAGTGGCTACTTCAGATGCTGGCAATCCAAGGGCTGGGACGTTATTCTGACGAAGAGACACGTAATCTGATTAAAAGTAAAATTACCAGCTATAACTGGTATGTTCGTGTAAATGCTGCCAACTATCTTCATGAAAATGGTCTGAATAAAGAAGAAATATATGAAATTCTTTCTCTAAAAGACCGATACACCAATGAAACCTTGCTGTATCAGTATCGTAATGATGAGGTAATGTCAGACTATATTGTAGATGCCATAGCAAAAATACAGGCAGGAGGTGATGTATAATGATATTTCTGACTCATACAAATCTTGAAATGACAGAGGTTATAAAAAATGTGATAGAAGGCTTTGAAGTATTCTTCATTATATATTTGATCATTTATGCATCCTTTCTGTTTTTGTCTGTTCTTGTAGGCAGTAATGAGGTGTTTGAAAGCTTAAAAAAGAAACAGCTGCGAAATGAGATACATCATGAATATTATGTGCCAATCAGCATTATTGTTCCAGCCTATAATGAGGAGATTACCATTGCAGAAACTATAAGGTCTTTGCTGGATTTGAATTACAAGAGCTATGAGATTATTGTAGTTAATGATGGCTCTAAGGATAATACCGGAGTAATTGTTGCTGAACAGTTCGATTTACATAAAGTGAAACGTCCAATACGAAGACAGGTTCCCTGTAAGGATCCAATCAGTATATATGAGGGGAAAGGTGGAAAGAACATTTCCATTACCTTAATTAATAAAGAAAATGGCGGAAAAGCAGATAGTATTAATATGGGAATTAATGCTTCTAAGTATCCATATTTTGTATGTATGGATGCAGATTCAATTCTTGAAAAGGATTCTCTGACTAAAATTGCAATTCCGGTTCTGGAAAATCAGGATGTAGTAGCAGTAGGAAGCATGATTCGTATCTCTAATGACAGTGTATTTGAAAATGGTGAGTTGGTAGAGCTTCGTCTGCCCAAAAAGGTTATTGCAGCATTTCAAGTGTTAGAATATGAAAGATCTTTCCTGGCATCCAGAATTTTGTTGGATAAGTTTAATGCAAATTTAATTATTTCCGGTGCATTTGGTCTGTTTAAGAAAGATGCAGCAATTGCCGTTGGCGGATATAAGGTGGGATGCATAGGTGAGGATATGGAACTGATTATGAAGCTTCATGCATACCAACGCGCCAACAAGCTGCCATACAAGATTAAATATGCGTATGATGCAATTTGCTGGACTCAGGCACCAGAACGATTAGGCGATTTGATTAAGCAGCGAAGAAGATGGCATATTGGTTTGATACAGTGTCTGACTGCACATACCAGTGTAATGGGGATAGGGAGTTATTTTTATTATTTGTTCTATGAAATGCTTTCTCCATTTATTGAACTTTTTGGTATGGGTATTGTAGTAGTGGCATATTTTAATGGAATGTTAAGCTTTCCGATGATGTTTTCACTGTTTTTGATTTATGCTCTTTTTTCTGCTATGTTAACGGTACTTTCTTTTGTATCAAGAAACTATTTGAGTGAACACAGAGTTAAGTTCAAAGATGTTATAAAAGCAATCTTTTTATGTGTGCTTGAAAATGTTTTGATTCGTTTCGTTATGGCATGGACACGTATGGTTGCACCTCTTTACATGGTTAGAAAAAAAGCAAAATGGGGTGAAATTAAACGAGTTAAGATTAGTTATGATGTAAAAGCACAGGAAAGCGAACAGGCATCTTCAAAAGCAGAATAATAAAGACTTGAGTTTCCGCATTTTTTATACATCACATAATGGGGCGTTATCTTGCTGTGC
>CAYTGQ010000027.1:0-1540 GCA_964437345.1 uncultured Lachnoclostridium sp.
ATTGCGGGCAACGAAATCCTTTAATTCGCTGATTTCCTGCTGCTGGCGGTTGTACGCTGCCTCTAACTGGGCTTTTTTTGCAGCATATACTTCCTGGAACTTATCATAATCACCAACGTAACGAGTTACCTCTGCATTTTCTACATGATAAATTAAGTTGATAACGCTGTTTAAGAATGGAATGTCATGGGAAATAAGGATAAAAGCATTCTCATAATCAATTAAATAACGTTTTAACCAGTTGATATGCTGTTCATCTAAGTAGTTGGTAGGCTCGTCGAGAAGAAGAATGTCGGGCTTTTCTAATAAAAGCTTGGCAAGAAGAATTCTTGTTCTCTGACCACCGCTTAAATCAGTAACATCTCTGTCTAAACCAAGTTTATCTAATTCGAATGCACGGGCAATTTCTTCAACTTTAGAATCAATGACATAGAAATCATGAGAATCTAAGTAGTCCTGAATTTCACCAAGCTCTTCCATCATAGTCATTAATTCATCTTCAGAAGCATCTCCCATAGTATCACAAATCTGGTTCATTCTTTCTTCACGTTCTAATAAGAACTGGAAAGCAGATTTTAATACATCACGGATTGTCATGCCTTTTTCAAGAACAGTGTGCTGGTCTAAATAACCGACACGGACATTTTTTGCCCATTCAATTTTTCCTTCGTCTGGCTGAAGTTTCCCTGTAATAATATTCATAAAAGTAGATTTACCTTCACCATTAGCACCGATAAAGCCAACATGTTCACCTTTTAAAAGGCGGAAAGTAACGTTATTGTAAATAGCACGGTCACCAAAGCCGTGGCTTAAGTTTTGTACATTTAAAATCATAATGGTTCTCCTTGTTTTTTGAAGAAAAATGTGAGCCCCTGGCGAGCAGAGGACTTTCCTCCGTTTTGAAGTGGCAATTTTGAAGTATCAATTTTGAAGCATCAAAAGGTATTTTGGAAACATCTTTTGACACTATCTCTAAAAATACAACATATGGTTCGGATTATACATGATTTTGTCTGGAAAAGCAAATAGAAAGTAGAGAATAAAGGGAAATTATGGATATGGAAATGAAAATGATAATAGGTATAAAAATTATATTGACTGCGATGTCTAATGGTGTTAGACTAAAATTGTCTAAAGGCATTAGACAAAAAGGAAAAATCCGGACAACAATAATGACGTATAGCTGGCATGTTTAATAAGATAAACAGACAAGTAAAGCTTTGGAATGGAGGATGAATATGGAACCATATAAATTAGGAGAAATGGAACAGAAATTTGCAGAATTGATTTGGGAAAAGGCACCGATTGGTTCGGGAGAGCTGGCTAAGCTGTGTGATAGTGCTTTTGGATGGAAGCGAACAACTGCTTATACCATGCTAAAGCGTTTATGTGATAGAGGAATTTTTGAAAACCAGAACGGAACAGTTGTAGTTATTCAAACAAAAGAAGAATTTCAGGCAGCACAGGGGGAGCAGTTTATCAACGAAACCTTTGATGGTTCGCTTCCGCAGTTTTTAACTGCATTTACCAGAAGAAAGAA
>CAYTGQ010000027.1:1640-2734 GCA_964437345.1 uncultured Lachnoclostridium sp.
CGTTTTTTCTTAAAACCTATGCCTAAAATATACTCTTATGTTCTTTGGGCAGTGGTTTTGTTTCGATTAATATGTCCGTTTTCCTTTACGACAGATTATTCTCTGCTTGGAATGGCGAATGCCAAAACAGCGGAACAGGGAAGAATAGAGTACATATCAGTAGATGCTTTGAATGTGTCTACAGAAATGGAAACCGAGGGAAATGGAATAGAAGTGAATATGGAAGAAACAGCTATTTCTAAAGGACAGGGAGAACTACAGGGAACGAAGAATACAGACTTTTTAGGTTTGGATGTAAAACTACTGATAAAAATGGGAAGTACGATATGGCTGTTTGGAGTAGTTCTATTAGCAGGCAGCAATATCAGAGAACTTATTTTGTTACAGAAAAGCTTAAAGGCAGCAGTTCTGGAAAAGGAAAATATTTATTATTCAAAAACTGCTCAAACTCCATTTACCATAGGAATATTGAAACCAAGAATTATTTTGCCACTCAGTTTAGGAGAAGAAGAAAAAGAATATATTCTTCTCCATGAACAGATACATATTAGGAGAAAAGACCATATTATAAGACTTGTAAGTTTTATATTACTTTGTATTCACTGGTTTAATCCATTGATCTGGACCGCCTTTTTCCTAAGTGGAAAAGATATGGAAATGTCCTGTGATGAAGCCGTTGTAAGAAAACTTGGAAATAATGTGAAGAAGGAATATTCCATGTCATTATTATCCTTGGCATCAGGACAGATGTTATTTGCAGGAAGTCCGATTTTATTTGGAGAAGGTGATACGAAAGAAAGAATAAAAAATGTCCTCAATTTTAAGGAACCAAAGAAAATGGCAGGGATAATAGCTTTTTGTATTTGTGTGATGGCAGGAGTTGTTTTGTTAGCAAACCCTTCGAAGGAAGAAAATAATACAGTAGAAACGGAAAGTACAGAGAATGAAAATATCTCTGTTCAAAAGGACGAATCACAAGAACAGGAGAGTCAGAATACAGATACGCAAAGCGAAAATATGGCTTCTGATTATGTAGAGCAAGGAAATGATTTGATAATAGACAATATTTACATGATAAATGTACGCAGCATTTC
>CAYTGQ010000027.1:2834-17553 GCA_964437345.1 uncultured Lachnoclostridium sp.
TGGTAACAGAAATTATTTTAGAACATGCTTATAACAATTTTGGAATTGGTTTTTCAGATAAAACAAAAGATAGTTCTTACAGTGATATGGTAGAAATTGTAAAAGAAGTAGACGGAGAAAATACGAATATGTTGGAAACATACTATACTCTGGTATATTCTTCATTGACAGATAGCAGTAAAAAATGGGATGTAGTAGAACATTCTACTCATGATGAAAGAAAAAGCTCCATTATGAATGTAACACAAGATTCACCGGAAGAATGGAGAGAAAACAATTGGTCAAGCATTGAAATATATACCGGTAATATTGGAGATGGGGAAAGTGGTTACGTCTTTGTAAAAAATGCAGACGGAGAAATTCTTCACAGCGAATTTGCTCATATAGCAAGGGCAGGCTGGAATAATGTGTATCTTGGTTCTTTGGAGGGTAAGGATTATCTGATGACATTTCACCATGAAGACCGAGATGATTTTGGCGGTTATAGTTATGAAGTATTCCGTGTGGATGAGAATGGAGAAATTCTTCAGATAGCAGGTTCTCATTTTGAATGGGGCGGTGCTTTTGTTTATGATGATGACTTGTTTAAGGAGTGGGCAGCAGGGCTTGAATACTATATGGAGAATAGTAGGCTTATTCTAAGTAGTCAGGAAGGTGAAATACATACAAAGGCGAAGCCGGAAGAAGTCTATAATTATGAAACACTGAGAAGAAAATAAAATGAGGGGAATGCCTTGGTAAAGGGCATTCCCCTCCTGCTCTAGTAAGGATTAATATTTCATTTCATTGTTATAAGTATTTCTGTTCCATTGTTGTTATACGGCTATGTGCAAGTTTAGTATATGCGTTAACCCATCCAGATTCTTCCTCGGATAAATTTTTTTGTTCAGCGCAATAGGATAAAAATAATTCATAACCTTTTTTTGCATCCTTATAGCATCCAGCATGAAAGAAATTGTCAGCCACTTCGAATAATGCTTTAAATCGTAACGGATGCTGTGGATTACAATCAAAAAATTTCTGATAAAGACTTTGTGATAGTTGGTAATCACCTATCTTTTGAAGCTCATTTGCTTTTATAAGTTCATCTGGAATCATGATCTGCTCCTTGAAGATTTAGATTTTTTGTTCAACACCAATAGGAATATACCTTTCATCCTTCCATTCTGATTTCAGTAAACTATACATACATGCATCTATAATACCCTTGTTACTCCAATCAGCTTGGCGAAGAGTCCCCTCGTACCTTAATCCACATTTTTGCATTACCATTCCTGAATGTGGATTGTTCGGGTCGTGTTGTGATTCGATTCTGTTTACGCCTACCTCTTCAAAGAAAAAAGGAATAATTGCTTTAAATGCTTCTGTTGTAAATCCTTGGTGCCACCACTTGCTACCTATACAATATCCTATGTGAACAATATCAAGTTTTTCATTTTTCTCTACAACACTAATAGAACCGATAGGCTCTCCAATTTCTTTTAAGACGATTGCCCACTGATAAAAGTCAAGATTCTCATATCCTTGAACCCATTCATTAAGAACCTGTTCTGCTTCACTAATGTCTGTTGCAGTTGGCCAACGCAAAAACTCTGTAACTTTTGAATCACTTTCCCAGTTTTTGAACATAGCTTCTGCATCATCTTTGTTAAATTTTCGAAGTATCAATCGTTCTGTCTCTATCTCTTTTGTTCCTTTATGTTTCATAATGGTTTACCTCTACAAATTCTTATTTGCTTAACTATATCTTATTACTTATATCATCATGAGTCAAACAGGATTTTCCACAGGCTGTATCACAAAACTATAGCTTTGATTTTCGCAGAAAGCCTAGATATAAGAGAAGGGACGCAGGTATTTTTTCGCCTGACAACATAGAACTATTAGAAACAACTTTGTCCGTAGATTTTTTGCAAATTATGGCACGAAAGCCTTGTTTGAGCAAAATGAAAAAGAGTTAATGCAGGATGATAGCGTTCTTTGCTATCAAAGACTGTAATAACTCTTTTTTATTTTCTGTGCATGGCTCATGCAATATTACATGCTAATCCCAAACAACATGGTTGCAAACTGGAAATATACCAGAATAGAAATGGTATCTACCAGTGTACTAATTAATGGAGCGGACATAATTGCCGGGTCCAGCTTTAATCTCGTTGCCAGCATTGGAAGCATACTACCAATTAATTTAGCAATAATAACCGTTGCCATAATACTGATGGCAATTAAAAGTGCAAGGGTAAAATCCTTATAAGTAAGGAAAATACGAATTCCATTTACAATTGCAAGAGCGGAACTACAAAGTAAGGAAATACGAAATTCCTTGAAAGCAACTTTTAAGAAGTCTTTTAACTCGATTTCATTCATAGCGAGACCACGAATAACCAGTGTGGAGGCCTGGGAACCGGAGTTACCGCCAGTACCCATAAGCATTGGGATAAAGGATACTAAAAGCGGAACAGCAGCAAAGGCTTCTTCATATTTAGTGATAATGGAACCTGTGATAGCAGAAGAAAGCATCAGTACTAAAAGCCATACAATACGGTTCTTAGCATGCTGGAAAACGGAAGTGCCAAAGTAAGTATCTTCACTTGGAATTACCGCAGACATTAAGGACATATCTTCTTCTACCTCGTCCTGTAATACTTCCAGCGCATCATCATAGGTGATAATACCAACCATGCAGAATTCCTTGTCAACAACCGGAATGGCAATAAAGCCGTATTTCTGGAACTTGTTGGCTACATCTTCCTGGTCATCATAGGTATCAACAGCGATGATGTTAGTTTCCATAATGTCTTCGATGAGAACATCATCATTGGAAATCAATAAATCCTTGGCTGTAACGATACCAATTAACTTCTTACGTTCAATAACATAGCAGGTATAAATGGTTTCTTTATCAATACCAATACGCTTAATTTTCTGGATGGCTTCGCCGACTGTCATGGTTTTTCTTAAATCAACATACTCGACAGTCATGATGCTTCCGGCACTGTCATCCGGATAATTGAGAAGCTTGTTAATTTCACTTCTGGTTGCCTTGTCAGTCATGCCAAGAATACGTTCTACCACATTGGCAGGCATTTCCTCCAGTAAGTCAACCGTATCATCAAGGAACATATCGTCCAGAATCTGTTTTAATTCTTTTTCAGTAAAAGCAGAAATTAGAGTTTCCTGAAGCTGTGGACTTAAGTAAGAAAAAGTAGCAGCTGCGTCCTGTTTGTTAATTAAACGGAACACGCGAACCATATCTTTTTCAATTTCTAATTCTTCCAGAATCTCAGCTAAGTCAACTTCATTTAAGGCCGCAAGAACCTCTTTAATCTGCGCATATTTTTTTTCATTTAAAAGTTTTACGATAATTTTCTTAGTCATGATTTTGCTCCCTTTCTTATTTATTTAGAAAGCAAAATATAAATAGCCTGGTGAAAGCTGGGTCTAGGGGTATCTATATTTTGCGGCTGACTACTGTCAGGAACCATAACTTTCACCTTCCTTTCGCTGATTAGTTAACATTATCTTTACACTTTTTTCAGTATAAAATATTTTTGTGGGAATGTCAATTTGAGTGTAGGGAAAAGTTAATATATTTTTTATTGACATTTTGTGCAAGAAATAGTAAAAAAAGAACTAAGAAACATGAGAAATGAGGAATGAGTATGAATTTTGATATTAGAATGATTAGCGGACCTTTGGTAGGTGCGGTGATAGGATATTGTACAAACTATATTGCAGTTAAAATGCTGTTTCGTCCTTTGAAAGCAGTAAAGATTGGTAATTTTACCCTTCCTTTTACACCAGGGATTATTCCAAAGGGAAAGGAACGTCTTGCCAAAGCATTAGGAAAGGCAATTGGAGATACACTTCTTACAAAAGAAGATATGACCAATGCTCTTTTGACTGATGGGGTGAAAGGACAGGTTGTAGAAGGAATTATTAACGGAATTAAAGGTGCTCCTTCTATCAAAGAGGCAGCAGATTCTTTCATGGAAGAAGGACAGTATGAAGAGGTAAGGGGCAACCTTACAGATTTAATTGAGAATAAGATTCTTGATGCAATCAAAGAGGCAGAGCTTGGCAATATTGTAGTTGAGGAAGGCACAAAAGCAATTAAGACTAAGCTTAGTGGCGGACTTCTTGGAATGCTTGTGACAGATGAACTGATTGCTTCAGTGGCAGAGCCAATTCGTGAAAGTATCGAAAAGTACATTGATGAAAATGGACCAGTTATGGTTGGCGGTATCGTAGAAAAGGAAGCAGCTAATCTGGAAAATATTCCTATGGGACAGATGTTGGAAGGTCTAAATATAGAAGAGGGCAAGGTTCGTGAAGCCATTGAAAAGGCATATGTGGCAATTGTAGAAAAACAGATTGGAAAGATTATAGAACAGATTAATATTGCAGGTCTGGTTGAAAGTAAAATCAATGATATGGATGTGCTGGAGGTTGAAAAACTGACTCTTTCTGTTATGAAGAAGGAATTAGATGCAGTTGTAAACTTAGGAGCAATCATCGGATTTGTCATTGGAATTATTAATGTATTTGTATAATACGGATTCAAAAGGACATATGTTTCATGCTTGTGTGTAGAAAAGACACATTTTTGATAAAACAGGAGAGAAAAATGAAAAAAATATCTTATATACTGATATTGGTGCTTGTACTGACAACAGGTTTGGTAGCACTAACAGGCTGTCAGAATGATTCAAAACAGACAACTTCCGGACAGACAGGGGATGAAAATCCTCCAGTAGAGGAAGAAAGTAAAAATGATGAGAATAGTGAAACAACAAAAGATGAAGGCGATACCAGCCAGACAGAAGAACCAATAGTAGAAGAACCAGAATCTTATATTGTGACAGAAGAAGCAGCTATTATGGGAATGGCATCTGACATTTTGAAGAATATGACATTAGAAGAAAAAATTGGACAGCTTTTTATGGTAAATCTGGAACTTTTGGATAACAGTGAAGGCAATTATTATGAGCACACAAAGATTACCAAGGAAATGAAGAAAAATCTGGAAAAATATCATGTTGGCGGAGTGATTTTGTTCTCAAGAAATATTTCGACAACAGAGCAGACAACTAAATTAATTACAAAGCTACAGGCAAATTCAAAAGTTCCACTTTTCATTTCTGTAGATGAAGAAGGTGGAGAAGTGGCAAGAATTGCCAATAATGACAATATGCGTACAACTAAGTTTCCTACAATGGAAGAGGTTGGTGCAATGGCCGATAAGGAATATGCCTATAATATGGGAGCAACCATTGGAAAAGAGATTAAAGAGTTGGGATTTAATCTGGATTTCGCACCAGTAGCTGATGTTAAGACCAATGAGTTAAATACAGAGATTGGAAATCGTTCCTTTGGAGATGATCCAAAACTGGTTTCTGATATGGTTGTACAGGTAGTAAAAGGATTACAGGATCAGGGCATTAGTGCAACATTAAAGCATTTTCCGGGACATGGAGATGCGTCTGAGGATTCCCATGAAGGTGCTGTTGATGTAGAAAATGATATTAATCGTTTAAGACAGGTTGAATTGGTTCCGTTTAAAGCTGGAATTAAGGCGGGAGTCGATATGATTATGGTATCTCACATTTCCGTCAGCAAGGTGACAGGAACAATAGAACCAGCTTCTTTAAGTTCACTTGTTATGAAAGATATGCTTCGTACGGAAATGGGTTTTGACGGCATTATTATTACAGATGCAATGGATATGAAGGCAATTACGGATTACTGTGATGCAGGAGAAGCAGCAGTTACCTGTATTTTATCGGGAGCTGATATCTGTCTTATGCCAGAGGATTTGGAAACAGCCTATAATGCAGTATTAGAAGCTGTAGAAAATGGTACTATTACAGAGAAGAGATTAAATGAAAGTGTAACCAGAATTCTTGAATTGAAGATAAAACGAGGAATCATTCTGTCTGATACAGATTTGGTTTCCCGATAATAAATAGAATAAGAAAAATTAATAAGTAAAATTATTGCCAAAGGTCAATACCAGTTTTAATATAAGATAGTACTAAATAATGTCCTAGGACTTCATTTCAGAGCCTACGAGGGAGGAAAAGAATGAATACAAATCTTAATGATAATGTACAAAGTGAATTACATGAGGAATGTGGTGTATTTGGCGTTTATAATCTGGACCATACAGAAGAAGTTGCTTCTTCCGTTTATTATGGTTTATTTGCCTTGCAGCACAGAGGACAGGAGAGCTGTGGTATTGCTGTAAGTGATACAGAAGGTCCAAAAGGTGTTGTAAAATCCTGCAAAGGAATGGGACTGGTTAATGAAGTTTTTGATGAGGAAAAGCTTGAAAAACTGACTGGCAATATTGCGATTGGTCATGTAAGATATCCAAGTGAAAGTACAAGAGGTGTAGAAAATACATTGCCACTGGTACTTAATTATGTAAAAGGAACCCTTGCATTGGCAAATAATGGAAGTTTATTAAATACAAAAGAATTAAAAGATGAACTTTCTATGACAGGTGCTATTTTCCAGACTACATCAGATACAGAGATTATTTCTTATCTGATTGCAAGAGAACGTTTAAAAGCAAATTGTGTAGAAGGGGCAATTAAAAATGCAATGAAGAAAATAAAAGGAGCATATTGTCTTACAATTATGAGTCCAAGAAAATTGATTGCAGCGAGAGATCCATTTGGCTTCAGACCACTTTGCATTGGTAAGCGAGAGAATACTTATTTCATTTCTTCTGAATCCTGTGCGTTAGATGCAGTCGATGCAGAATTTGTACGCGATGTACTTCCGGGAGAAATTGTAACAATTGACAAAGATGGTATTCATTCCGATACAGAAATGTGTCAGTTAAAGAAAGCTCCTTGTATTTTTGAATATATTTATTTTGCAAGACCAGATAGCATTATTGATAATGTCAGTGTTTATAATTCCAGAATCATGGCAGGTAAAATTCTGGCAGAAAATCATCCGGTAGAGGCAGATATCGTAATTGGTGTTCCAGATTCCGGTACAGTAGCAGCTATGGGCTATGCATTAGGAGCAGGGATTCCTTTTGGTATCGCATTCCTTAAAAATAGCTATATTGGAAGAACCTTTATTAAACCAAAGCAGTCAGCAAGAGAATCTGCTGTTAAGATTAAATTAAATGTTATCCGGGATGTAGTAAAAGGAAAACGAGTTGTTATGGTTGACGATTCCATTGTACGTGGAACAACAAGTGAAAGAATTGTCCGTATGTTAAAGGCTGCTGGAGCAACAGAGGTTCATGTACGTATCAGTTCTCCACCATTCCTTTACCCATGTTATTATGGTACAGACGTGCCTTCCCGTGATGACTTAATTGCATGTCATCATTCGACAGAAGAAATTTGTAAGATTATTGGTGCAGATTCTTTAGGATATTTAGATGGAGAACGTCTTCATGAATTAATGGATGGATGTAGAGACTATTGTCAGGCATGCTTTACAGGAAAATATCCGGTAGAACCAACAGAAGAATAGTGAAAATTTAGTGAAAAGCAGGAAAAATCTTTGATTTTTCCTGCTTTTATGTTAAGATAACATATAATAAAAAAGAAAGTGAGGTAACACTATGGATTTTTTTGATAGAATGAATGAAGAACTGGATAAGGTATGTGATGAGCTTGCAAGTATAGGGTCAGGGCTTGCTAAAGCAACAAGAGATGTAACAGAAAATGCAAGTCTGCATACGCAGATTGCAGCAGAAGAATCTAAGATTAGAGAGCAGTACCACGTTATTGGAGAACTCTATTATAAAGAATGTGAAAATAATGCAGAAAGAATGGAAGCTCTTTCTGATGCTTACAGAGAAGCGTTTGAAAAGATTTCTGTTTCCCAATGGAAAATTGATAATGCAAAAGAAACAATTGCCAAAAATAAAGGTGCTGTATGCTGTCCGCAATGTGGTGTTAATGTGAATAGAGATGCAGTATTTTGCAGTAAATGTGGTGCAAAGGTAAAGAATGATGAAGGATATACGGAATAGAGGGAAAGCAGGAATAAGCATTCTGCTGGCAGTTACGATGCTGGCAGGAGCAACACTTCCGGTAAAAGTACAGGCTGCAGAAAGAGAAAGTTATGGACAGCTCCCAGAGTTAAAGTCTGTTACAGACATTAAGGAATATGATAATAATGAACTTCTGGTTGTTTACAAAGAAAATGGACCAAACATTGAAGAATTACCAGAGAGTGCAAAGGAAGAGAAGATAACAGATAGTTATGCTGTAATTGAAGTAGGCACTAAGAAAGAACTGAGACAGGCAATTTCTGTGTTGGGAGAAGATGAAAATATTGGCTATATCCAGCCAAACTATGCTTATAGAGCATTATACACGGATGATGTATACAGCAGTAGTCAGTGGGCATATTATGGTCCTTACAATATTGGTATGGAAGAGGCATGGACAAAAGGAACAGGTGTTAATGAAGAAGTTGTCGTGGGAATCATGGATGTAGGAATTGATTATAACCATGAAGAATTAACAGAAGCTATGTGGGTTAACTCTGGTGAAGTAGCAGCTGATGGTCTTGATAATGATGGCAATGGTTATGTAGACGATATCTATGGATATAACTTTTTTGACGATAATGGAATAATCTGTGATTATGCTTTTTCTGAGGTTGACCAGGAGTATGTAGAGGACCATGGAACTCACATTGCGGGAATTATTGCTGCAAAAGCAGATAATATCGTAGGAGTTGCAGGGATTGCAACGAATAATAATGTAAAGCTGATGTCCTTAAAGGTTATGGGAGATAAGCATGATGGCTATGGTGTTGTAGGCTATAGTGCAGATATTATTAAAGCGATTGAATATGCAGCAGTTAATGGAGTAAAGATTTGTAATATGAGCTTTGGTTATACAAGCTATGATATGATGCTGTATGGATTTATGAAAAATACAGATATGCTGTTTGTATGTGCGGCTGGAAATGGTAACGAAACCACAGGCGGTACAGGCTGGAATATTGATACAATACCGGAATATCCTGCTGCCTTTGATTTGGAGAATATTATTTCTGTTGCCAATATGAATTCGGCAGGGATGATAGACTATTCTTCCTGCTATGGAAAGGTATCAGTAGATATTGCTGCACCAGGTACAGAAATCATAAGCACAGCAGTAGATGATCCTGTTTATAATTCGGATAACTATCTTATGATGACGGGAACCTCTATGGCAGCACCGATGGTAACAGCAACAGCAGCATTGACGGCTTCTTATCATGGAAATCTGACGGTTGCGGAAATAAAAGAAGCAATCCTTAATGGGGCTTCCGTAAATGAAGGTTTCAACAATGCAGTTGCAGGAAATCGTATGCTGAATGTAGCAGGAGCATTGGGATACTATGAAGAACCGTTTACAATTACAACAGAAATAACAGAAGTATCTGAAAAATCCAATAATAAAAGAGTACATATTAGTGTGACTGACAATGCGAGTCCGGTAAGTCTTGTTGCATATGCCAAGGGAGAACAGACAAAGGAATATTTTGAAAGCGGTGTAATTGGTACACTGCTAGAATATGATGGAACAACAGCTAAGTTTAAGGCTACCCAGACAGGTATTTATACTATTTATGTATTGTGCGAGGATGGAACAGAAAGCACTGCACAGGTAGAAGTGGAAGTTCCGGTTATTACAAAGCTTAAGCTTTCTACAAAAAAGAAGACTTTGAAAAAAGGTAAAACGTATACGTTGAAAGCAACAGTGAAGCCATCGGATATGTATGTAAAGGTAACGTATAAGAGTAGCAATCCTAAAGTAGCAACAGTAAATTCTAAAGGAAAAATTACTGCAAAGAAAAAAGGAACTGCAAAGATTACTGTAATTGCAAAGGATGGCAATACAACTAAGAAAGCAACCTGCACGATAACGGTAAAGAATTAGAGATAATAAGTAGAAAAGAAGTATTGCAAATGAACTGCAATACTTCTTTTTAGTTTTGGCTGAATTTATAGGATTGCCATGTTTATTTTAAAGCTTCTAAAATAGTGTCTGCTAAATTATCATTCTGTTCCGGTTCCATAAAGCAGAAGCGGATATAATGGTTATCCAGAAATGGGAATGTTGAGCAGTCACGAAGCATATATCCTTTCTGAATAGCCGCTTCAAATAAATCTTCGGAAGTAACATCTTCTTTTAAAATTCTAATTAGTACAAAGTTAGCAGAAGCCGGATAAACTTTTAAATCCGGACAGGAAGCCAGACGCTCACAAATACGCTTTCTTTCTGTACTAATCAGAGTTTTGGTGGCTTCTTTGTATTCGTCATCAGAAAACATAATTTCTCCGGCAATAGAAGCCAGACTGTTAATAGTCCAAGGATTCTTCTTCTGGTTAATTTCGTTAAGTAGCTTCTTATTACCGCAGACAGCATAGCCAAGGCGAAGACCCGGAGCTGCAAAAAACTTGGAAATACCCCTTAAAATGATGATGTTGTTATAGTAGCCGGTCAGTGGAATAGAAGTAATTTCTTCCATATTGTCTGCAAATTCCACATAAGTTTCATCAACCATGACAAAAATATCTTTCTGCTTGCATATATCAAGGATTTTTCTCATATCAGAACGCTTGATATGGGAAGAGGTTGGATTGTTTGGATTACAGATAACCAGTAAATCTACATCGGCAGCCAGTTCTGCAAATAATCCATCTAAATCAAGCTTAAAGTCATCGTTCTCCTTTAATGGGAAGTAATGACACCGGCCGCCGCCAAGGGAAACCTCACGTTCGTATTCAGAGTAAGTTGGACCGATGATGCAGGCTTTTTTTGGATGACGGAGCTGAATAAAAAGTGAAATCAGTTCAGTAGAGCCATTTCCAACCAGAATGTGCTCAATTGGTGCATTAACATACTGGCTGATGGCTGTACGAAGTGCTGTATATTCACGATCCGGATATGTGGTAATGGCATCAATGTGGTTTGCCAGAGTTTCTCTCAGGCGGAAAGAAACTCCCAAGGGATTTACGTTAGCGGCAAAGCTTACGATAGCCTCTTTTGGGATTCCATAGACCTGTTCAATTTTTTCTAAATCGCTTCCATGAAAATGTTCTTTTGGTTTTTGCATCTTCTATCTAAATTCCTTTCTAAACAGTTGAATCTTGTCGTAAAAAAGTGGTATAATTTACTTTATGGAAACTATTATACTTTATTAAAAAAAAATTGCAATGGCAAACCAGAACGAATACAAGGCGGCAAACCATGAGAGAGAAAATAAGACAGCTTGCGAAAGAAAATTTTCAATATGAATTACCGGAGGTATTATTATCTAAGAATACAATAGAGCTTTCTGTAGAAGCAGGTAAGCTCTATAAAGACAGCCTTTTCATTAAAAATAGAGAAAACACAACAATGAAAGGGCTTATTTATTGTACCTGTCCTTATGTAAAACCAGAAAACAAGTCTTTCTCAGGTAAAGAACCACGTATTGGGTTTTCTGTCTGTGTAAGAGGTGAAAAGGCCGGAGAAACCATTACAGGAGATTTATATTTAGTAAGCGATTGTGGCGAAAAAAGAATTCCGATTGTTTTAAGGGTAGTGAAAAATTATGTGTCTACCTCTTTGGGTGAAATTCGTGATTTATTCCAATTTACCAATCTGGCAAAAACAAATCCGGAAGAAGCTGTAAAACTGTTTACTTCTCCAGAATTTCAAACGGTATTTTTTAAGAAAGATGCTGAAGAGTTAATGCTTTATAAAAGTCTTGTCAAAAGCAGCTCTGCCAGTCATGCAATGGAAGAATTTTTGATTTCCATAAATAAAAAGAGAAGAATTACAATTACAGTAGAAAAAGAAGCGGTTTCCTATGAGAAACCAGAAGAAGCTTTTTCAGATAAAATTGTACTAGCAAGGGATACATGGGGATATGAGGAGGTTCAAATTAAGTCAAATGCAGAATTTCTGAAGCCTGTAGTTGAAAGAATATGGACAGATGAATTCGCAGGTGGCAAATATGAACTGGAATACATTATTGACCCGGAATGTATGAAGAGTGGTACTAATTATGGTAGATTAGAAATTATTACAGCCAATGAAGTGCGAAAAGTTGATATAACAGTTAAGAATTCTGTAGTCAGAGAAAAACTGCATCTGAAAGAACAGAAAAGAATACTGGAACTAATTCAGAATTATTTAAATTTCCGTTTGGGACAGATTGACAGTGAAAATTATGTGGCAGAAGGCAAAAAGGTATTAAAAAAACTGGATATAGAAACAGAAAAGTTCTGGGAAGAACTTTTATTGGCACAGTTTGCTTTTGCCAGTGGAAATGAGGATGAATGTAAGGTGATTTTAGATACCTTGCAGGAGCAGGAAACAGAATTAAAGAATAGTTCAGAAACAGTTTACTGCGCGTATTGGTATTTGAGAGCCTTATTGGAGAGAACAGAAGAAGTGATTGAACAGGCTGTCATGATAGCAGAGGTATGTTATCAGCAGACTGGAAAATGGCAGATTCTCTGGATGCTTTTCTATCTGGATAAAAAATATGAGATAAGTGAGTTGAAGCTTCGGGCAATTATAAAACAGCAGGAGACAGGCTGTTCCAGTCCTGTTCTTTATTATGAACTGTGCAGTTTATATAATCAGGAACCAACTCGTTTAAAGGAACTGACCAAAGAAAACATAGCAGCTCTCCACTGGGGTATAAAGATGAATTATATTTCAGAGGATTTGGCATTGCAATATGTACTTTTGGCAGGTAAAATGTCTGAGTTTAATAAGCTCGTATATCACGATATGGAAATCCTTTATGGTATCTATGAAACAGATGAGATTCTGGCAGGAATCTGTACAATGCTGGTCCGTAATGAAAAAGCAGGTAAGCAGTATTTTCCGTGGTACCGCTCCGGCGTAAAAAAACAGTTGAAGCTGACTAATTTATATGAATATTATATGTATTCTTTAGAAGAAGAAAAGATAAAAGAACTGCCACAGAGTATTCTGTTTTATTTTCTGTATGATAGTCGGTTGAATGATAAAAAAAGAGCATTTCTTTATGCGTATCTTATTAATAATAAGAATAAATATGAAGCTGTTTTTGAAAATTATGAAAAACAGATACGTCATTTTGCTGTGGAACAATTAGAAAAAGGCAATAATGATGAGAATTTAAGTGTTCTTTATGAGGAAGTATTCAGCGAAGGTATTTTTATGGAAAAGCTTTTGGATGAGCTGGTAAAAGTAATGTTTCAGTATCAGATTTCCTGTAAAGACAGCCGGATGAAAGGTGTTTGCATTCTCCATAGGGAACTGGAGAAGGAAGATTATGTTCCTTTGGAAAAAAACAAAGCAATTATCAGTCTTTATACAGAAGGGGCAAAGTTTGTTTTTATCGATGAAGAAGGTCGTCGCTATTCTAATGTAGATGACTATTCTGTAAAAAAACTGAATCGTTTAGAACGTTACATGGAAGATTGCTACCAGATGGGAGATAGAAGTCAGGGACTTTTACTGGCATTATGTGAAAAAATTGGCAGCTATCATAAACAGAAGGACAATAGTGAGGAGATTCAAAAACAGGCAATTCAGTTACAGGGTATTAATACTGCTTATCGCAAAATTCTGTATAAGCAGTTGATGGAATATTATTATGACAATATGAAAAATGAAGAGCTGGAGGCTCTTTTACAAGATGAGAATCTGATGGTGCCGGAAGAAGCGGAAAGCAGAGTAATTGAGCTTTCCATGATTTATTGTCTGGAAAAGCAGGTAATGGAAGCTCTTAGAAAAAATGGTTGGGAAAAAGTTCCTGTGAATCGCATACAGAAATTTATGACATTGCTATTCTTACAGGAAGGTATGGAAGAAAAGGATGAACAGCTATTAGAACTGGCATACCATGTATTTGACAGTGGAAAATGCAATAAAACACTCTTAAAATATCTGGCTATTTACTATCAGGGAACGGCATCTTCCATGCTGGCATTATGGGAACGATGTAAAGATCTGGAAGATGACACAGAAGATGGTATTGCCATGAGTGGTTATCTGGAACAAGTAGAAGAAGAAATTCTTTGCAAAGTTCTGTTTGCAGAAAATGCAGCACCAGAATATTATCCTGTTTTTAAGTCTTATTATAAAAGAGGATATAATGGACAGGAGTACGAAAAGAGAGAAAAGCGCCAGCTTGTAAAGGCTTATCTGGCATATAGTGCTTATCGCTATGTATTGCACGATGAAAATGTGAATGAGCAGTTATTTGAATTAATAAAACAGGAAGCTGCCAGCGATAAATTTGAAATCGGTAAAATTGCTTTGTTAAAATATTATGCAGGTAAAAAAAATCTGACGGAACAGGAAAAGCAATTTGCGGATTTCCAAATGTCAGAGTTTATGGAAAAAAATATGATATTCCCATTTTTTGTGGATTTCAGAGACAAGATGATTATTCCTCAGAGAATTTCAGAAAAATATTATGTGGAATATAGAGCGAATCCAAAGAAAAAGGTATATATTGGTTATGCTTTTGCAGGAAAAGAAGCGTTAAAGTTTACAACGGAACCAATGAAGCAGGTATATCCGGGCATTTTTGTAAAAGAACTGGTATTATTCTATAACGAAGAATTGGAATATTACATTTATGAAGAAGAAAATGACAAACAGGTCATTACAGAAAGTGACAGTGTAAGCCTGGAGGGAATACCGGAGGATACTGGAGAAAACAAGCAGAATATGCTGAATGTGATGCTGTTAGC
>CAYTGQ010000028.1:0-3486 GCA_964437345.1 uncultured Lachnoclostridium sp.
GATAGCATGAAGCAATCGGCTTTATTAAAAAACAAGGAGGAGCGACCTCTGCTCACCAGAGGGAATCTCTGCAAGCAGAGAGCATTTTCCTTCGGAAAACAAGGAGGACGGAATGGAAAAGGAAAGAAAGTATATCCGAATTCGCGGTGCTAAGGAGCACAACCTGAAAAATATAAATGTTAATATACCAAGAGATGAATTTGTTGTTTTAACAGGGCTTAGCGGCTCTGGTAAATCATCTCTTGCTTTTGATACCATTTACGCGGAAGGACAGAGAAGATATATGGAATCTTTGTCTTCCTATGCAAGACAGTTTTTAGGACAGATGGAAAAGCCAAATGTAGAAAGCATTGAGGGGCTTTCTCCTGCTATTTCCATCGATCAGAAATCAACGAACCGTAACCCTCGTTCTACAGTAGGAACTGTAACAGAGATTTATGATTATTTTCGTTTGCTTTATGCAAGAATTGGTATTCCTCACTGCCCACAGTGTGGAAAGGAAATTAAAAAGCAGACCGTGGACCAGATGGTGGACGAATTGATGAAGATGCCAGAGAGAACGAAGATTCAGCTTCTGGCTCCAGTAGTCCGCGGCAGAAAAGGAGAACATGCCAAAATCTTTTCTCAGGCAAAGAAAAGTGGCTATGTTCGTGTTATGGTAGACGGAAACCTCTATGAGCTTTCTGAAGAAATTAAGCTGGAAAAGAATAAAAAACATAATATCGAAATTGTTGTAGACCGTCTGATTATAAAAGAGGGCATTGAGAAACGTCTCACTGATTCTATTGAAAATGTATTAAAGCTTGCAGATGGTCTGTTAATGGTGGATGTAAATGGAGAGGAAACAGTTAATTTCAGCCAGAGCTTTTCCTGTCCTGATTGTGGTATCAGTATTGATGAAATTGAGCCAAGAAACTTTTCATTCAACAATCCATTTGGTGCTTGTCCGGTTTGTCATGGTATCGGTATGCGAATGGAATTTGACCCGGATTTGATTATTCCGGATAAGAATGTCAGTCTGGCAGAGGGAGCTATTGTAGTTCTTGGCTGGCAGTCAGCCAAAGATAAAGGAAGCTATACAAGATGCACGTTGGAAGCCTTGGCAAAGGAATATGATTTTGATTTGTATACACCATTTAATCAGCTGCCAGAGAATATCCAGCATATGATGTGGTATGGTTTTGACAGAGTTGTAAAAGTCCACTATAAAGGAATGCGTGGAGAAGGTGTTTATGACGTGCAGTTCGAGGGTTTACTCCGTAATATAGAGCGTCGATACAGAGAAACAGCTTCTGATTCCACGAAGCAGGAATATGAGACATTTATGCGTATTATTCCATGTAAGGATTGTGGTGGAAGACGCTTGAAACCAGAAGTGCTGGGAGTAACCATTGGTGGCAAAAATATTTCTGAAATCTGTGATTTGTCCATTGGTGATTTGGCAGAATTTATGCAGAATCTGGATTTGACAGAAAGACAGAAAAAGATTGGTGAACTTGTTCTAAGAGAAATTAACGCAAGAATAGGTTTTCTTGTTAATGTGGGCCTGGAATATCTTACATTGTCCCGTGCAGCTGGTTCTTTATCTGGTGGGGAAGCACAGCGTATCCGACTGGCAACCCAGATTGGTTCCGGTCTGGTTGGTGTGGCGTATATTCTGGACGAGCCTAGTATTGGACTTCACCAGAGAGATAATGACAAGCTTCTGACTGCGTTAAAGAATCTTCGTGACCTTGGAAATACGCTGATTGTCGTAGAACATGATGAAGATACCATGCTGGCAGCAGACCATATCGTTGATATCGGACCGGGAGCCGGTTCTCATGGTGGCGAGGTCGTAGCAGAGGGTACTGCCGAAGATATTATGAAAAATGAGAATTCTATTACGGGAGCTTATTTGAGTGGAAAAATCAGAATCCCGGTACCGGAAAAGAGAAAAGAACCAACAGGCTGGCTGACAGTCAAAGGGGCAAGAGAAAACAACCTGAAAAATGTTACAGCCAAGATTCCACTTGGTGTAATGACTTGTATTACAGGCGTGTCCGGTTCAGGAAAGAGTTCGTTGATTAATGAAGTATTATATAAGAGACTGGCAAGAGAATTAAATCGTGCCAGAACTATTCCGGGTAAGCATGACAGTATTGAAGGATTAGACCAGTTGGATAAGGTTATCAATATCGACCAGTCACCAATCGGAAGAACACCCCGTTCTAATCCGGCAACCTACACCGGTGTATTTGATATGATACGTGATTTGTTTGCCTCAACGGCTGATGCCAAAGCAAAAGGCTATCAGAAAGGTCGTTTCAGCTTTAATGTAAAAGGTGGACGTTGCGAAGCCTGTTGTGGAGATGGAATTATCAAGATTGAAATGAACTTCCTGCCGGATATTTATGTGCCATGTGAAGTCTGTGGTGGTAAACGTTATAACAGAGAAACACTGGAAGTAAAATATAAAGGAAAGAGTATTTTTGACGTATTAGACATGACAGTAGAAGAAGCATTGACCTTCTTTGAAAATATTCCATCTATCCGTCGTAAAATTGAAACACTTAATGATGTAGGGCTTTCTTATATTAAGTTAGGACAGCCTTCTACAACCCTGTCTGGCGGTGAGGCACAGCGAATTAAGCTGGCAACAGAGCTTTCACGCCGAAGCACAGGAAAGACTATTTACGTTCTGGATGAACCAACAACCGGACTCCATTTTGCCGATGTTCATAAATTAATTGAAATCCTTCACAGATTGGCAGAAGGTGGCAATACAGTTGTTGTAATTGAGCATAATCTGGATGTGATTAAGACTGCTGATTATATCATTGACATCGGACCAGAAGGTGGAGATAAGGGTGGAACTATTATTGCAACCGGAACACCGGAAGAAGTGGCGAAGAACAAGAAGTCTTATACAGGGCAGTATGTGAAGAAGATGTTGGAGAGAAAATAGCAATTAATAATGAAAAATAGATAAAAGTTAGAAGATCAGGGAATACTTGAAAATGCCAAATGCATATGATATAATGCTAATAGGCAAAGAAAGAATCTACGTGTTCATATGGCACAAAGTGAAATCCCCAGAGCGGCAACTCTGGGGATTTCTTTTAGGCTAATTGTCATCTACATTGCTGTCTAGCCATTTGCAGATAATGTGGCAAACAACACCCGCTACGACAGCAACAAGAAAGGAATCTACTGGGTTCATATAGCACCTCCTTTCCGTTGCCGGATTGGATATGACAACAAAAATATTATAACATAGAAGATGGTTGGAGTAAATAATACGTTAAACCTATATCGTTGGTAATATGGGGAATTGAGAAATAGTAAGCACTATTTTGTGGTTGCAAAAAAGAAATAGGAAACGGAAAAGACGTTGGGGAAGGGGATGTGAGCAAAATGCAGAATTGGTTTACAGTGGAAAAAATAGCTTCGGAAACTTATGTAATTAGCGAAAATAAACACTGGGAAGAAACGCATTGTTATCTT
>CAYTGQ010000028.1:3586-4988 GCA_964437345.1 uncultured Lachnoclostridium sp.
GGAAACTTATGTAATTAGCGAAAATAAACACTGGGAAGAAACGCATTGTTATCTTACAACTCATATTCACTGGGATCATATTGGTGGGCATAAGTATTTTGAAAACATCGCAGTTCATGAGAAAGAAGTGGAGTGGTTGGAGAGTAAATTTCCACTTCCTCTAGAAATTGTAAGAAAAAATCTCATGGCAAAATCTTGTGGATTTCCAGATGAATTTTCTATAGAAAATTATACAATTTTTCAAGGAAAAGCAAATCAGATTTTAATAGATGGTGATGTCATTGATTTGGGTAACCGTAAATTACAGGTTATTCATACTCCCGGACATTCCCCAGGACACTGTTGTTATTATGAAACAGATAGAAAATACCTGTATTCTGGAGATTTGATTTACAAGGGCTGTTTAGATGCCTTTTACCCAACGACCAATCCACAGCAATTTAAGGAGTCTGTAGAAAAGATAGCTTCTTTGGAAATAAAAAGAATTTTACCAGGACATCATGAATTAAATATCTCATCAGAGTTAGTTTATGAGATTCAAAATGCTTTTTGTAAATTAGAAAAAGAAGGAAATCTGGTGCAGGGAAAAGGAATTTTTGATTTTGGGAAATTTCAGATACATATATAATTAATAAAAGGGGAACTAGGAATTATGAAAATAGAACACATCGCCATGTATGTTAATGATTTAGAGAAAACAAAAAACTTTTTTGAAAAATATTTTAATGCCAGTTCAAATAACGTGTATCAAAATTCAAAGACAGGATTTCGTTCTTATTTTCTGTCTTTTGGTGATGGTGCAAGGCTGGAAATTATGAATAAATCAGAAATGGAAGACTCAGTGAAAAGCTTGCAGAGAACCGGTTACATTCATTTGGCATTCAGCGTGGGAAGTAAGGAAGAAGTGGACCGTCTGACAGAAGTTTTGAAAGCAGATGGTTATGAAGTAATCAGTGGACCAAGGACAACCGGAGATGGTTACTATGAAAGCTGTGTTGTAGGAATTGAAGGGAATTTAATAGAGATTACAATTTAGAAAAAATACTAAAATCAGAAGGCATTTATATTGGACAGGATTTGTGATACACTGTATACAGTTGAAAGTAAGAAAACTTGAATTGAAATGAAGAGGAGAGGAACAAATTATGGATTCACATTTTTTTGCGATGATGTCCCGAATGAAATATATTGAACGCTGGGCATTAATGAGAAACTCTGATAAAGAGAACATCAGTGAACATTCTCTGGAGGTAGCAATGATTGCCCATGGATTAGCAGTAATCAGCAATGTTCGTCTTGGCAACAATCTGAACGTAGAAAAAGCTGCTTTGATCGGATTGTTCCATGACAGCACAGAGATTATTACAGGGGATATGCCAACCCCAATTAAATATTATAATGA
>CAYTGQ010000028.1:5088-17359 GCA_964437345.1 uncultured Lachnoclostridium sp.
TATTATGAAAAGTATTAAACCAGGTCGTGGACCATCTATGATGAGTGGGATTGTAGGAATATTTGTAGCATTATTCGGAGTGTTCTGGACTATTATGGCGCTGAATATTGGCGGTGGATTTATGGCTATTTTTGGAATTATATTTGTTGCCATAGCAGTTATGCAGGTGATTTATAACTTCAAAAATGCAACAGGAGAAAATCGTTACTCCGAATATGATATTGTAGATGAACACGAGGAAACAGATCCATTTAATGAAAGATTTGGAAAAAAGGATAGTTACAATCAGTACGAAGATAGTTATGGCAATGATGCTTACAGCAGCAATGAATTTGATGAAAATAAATCAAGAGAGAACAGATTCTGCCCATATTGTGGTACACCAGTAGAGGATGATTTTGCTTATTGTAATCAGTGTGGGAAGAAGCTGCCATAAACATATAAATAATGAGAATATTAATATTGAGATAAGCTGGTAGATTGCCAGCTTATTTTGAAAGCAGATAATGGAAAGAATGAGGGGAAATAAGAAATGCTGGATAATAAAGGTTTTGATTTGTGGGCAGATGGATATGATAAAAGCGTAGGACTTTCCGAAGAAGGAAATACCTATCCGTTTGCGGGATATAAAGATGTTTTAAATACTATTTTCAATGAAATTATGTCAGCAGAAAATCCTACTGTTTTGGATATTGGATTTGGTACAGGCGTATTGACCAAACGATTATATGAGTGTGGATGTGAGGTTTATGGGCAGGATTTTTCGGAGAGAATGATTGAACTGGCAGGAGAGAAAATGCCAAATGCCCATTTATACCAGGGAGATTTTACAAGAGGTCTGGTGCCAGAACTAAAGAAACGCACCTATGATTACATAGTTGGAACTTATTCCATTCATCATTTAACAGATAAAGAGAAAGTACGATTTGTCTATTCCCTTTTGGCACTTTTGAAGGAAAATGGAAAGATATTGATTGGGGATGTGGCATTTCATACTCGTGAAGAGCTGGAAGCATGTAAAAATGCCAGCGGTGATGCATGGGATGAAGATGAAATCTATTTTGTATTTGATGAACTTAAGGAAGCATTTCCGGAACAGTTAAAATTTCAACCGATTTCCCATTGCGCGGGAGTGTTGATATTTGAAAATGTAGTAAAAGTACCAGAAAAAGCAGAATTGTGGGATGCCTATTATGCAGATGGCACATTGGCTGGAAAAGATTTGGTACGCGGTGAAGATGTACCAGAGGGATTGTACCATATGGTTTGCGAAATATTAGTCCGCCATAAAGATGGTTCGTTTCTTGTAATGCAAAGAGACTGGAATAAAACCATGTTTGCAGGATTTTATGAGGCAACTGCAGGAGGCAGTGCCCTAAAAGGTGAAACAGCTTTGGAAGCTGCCATGAGAGAATTAAGAGAAGAGACAGGAATTAATGTAGAAGCAGAAGATTTTATATTTCTCGGTGAGGTACTTGGCGGTAACTCTATTTATAAAGAATTTATGTGCATAACTGATTGTGACAAAGATTCTGTTACCTTGCAGGAAGGAGAGACCATTTCTTATCAGTGGATGGAGCCAAAAGAATTTTTTGAACTTGTGGAAACAGACCAGTATGTACCAATACAAAGAGAAAGACGTGTAGATTTGTATAAGAAGATCAAAGAGGAAGAAAATCTGTAAAATTACAGATTAGAGTCCGACAAGGAAATAGAAGAAGTCATTTTAAACAGATTAAATGTATGGAGGCTAGCCATGCTGGAAATAAATTTTTTTGAAACAGATGAAATAGCAGATGAACTGATAAAATTTGCAGTCATTATTGCAAAACATAATGGAAAATGGGTGTTCTGCAAACATAAAGAGCGAGATACCTATGAATTCCCAGGTGGGCATAGAGAAGCAGGGGAAACTATTTTAGAGGCAGCAAAAAGAGAACTTTACGAAGAAACAGGAGCTGTAGATTATGATATTGCTCCAATCTGTATCTATTCCGTCACAGGGAAATCCAAGATAAATGAAGAACTGGGGCAGAACACCAGCTATGGAATGTTCTATTATGCAGAGGTCAGGGAATTTGAAAAAGAACTCCATAGTGAAATTGAAAAAATAATTATTACAGAAGAAATGGTGACAAACTGGACTTATCCAGAAATACAGCCGAAGCTGTTGGAGGAGGCAGAACGGAGGATTAAATAAATGCAACTTACCATAGTAAAAGGACGTCCCACAACCTCAGAAGGACGTTTAGAAAAAGAAAATCGTGTCTATGATTTGTTAGATTCCCTTGGAATTGAATACGAAAGAGTAGACCATGAGGAAGCTAATACCATGGAGGCCTGTGCTGCCATTGACGAAGTGCTGGCTCCGGCGGTTATATGCAAGAATTTATTTTTGTGCAATTCACAGAAAACAAAATTCTATCTTTTAATGATTCGTGAGGATAAGAAATTTCTTACAAAGGATATTTCCAAACAGATTAACAGTGCAAGATTATCCTTTGCACCGGCAGAATTTATGGAGCAGTTTTTGGATATAACACCGGGTTCTGTCAGTGTTATGGGACTGATGAATGACAAAGAGAATAACGTGACTCTTTTGGTAGATGAGGATGTGTTAAAAGCAGAATATTTTGGCTGCCATCCTTGTATTAATACATCAAGCTTGAAGTTGAAAGTGGAAGATGTATTTGGACCATATTTGAAAGCAGTAAATCATGAATATACCGTGGTAAAATTGTAGGGTAGGCAAAGGTCTGCCCTATAAAAAACTTAAAGGAGGCATAAATTAAAATGGACAATACCCACACCTACATCGCAATCGACTTGAAATCCTTCTATGCCTCCGTAGAGTGTATAGAACGAGGACTTGACCCGCTTACAACTAACCTTGTAGTAGCTGATACAGAACGAACAGAGAAGACAATTTGCCTTGCGGTATCCCCTTCTTTAAAGAAATATGGGATTCCAGGACGTGCAAGGCTTTTTGAAGTAGTACAGAAAGCAAAAGAATATAATCTTTCTTACATTGCTGCTCCACCCAGAATGGCTCTTTATCTGGAGTACAGTACTCGAATTTACAATGTTTATCTTAAATATATTGCACCAGAGGATATCCATGTGTATTCCATTGACGAGGTATTTATGGATGTAACCCAGTATCTTGCCACATATAAGATGACAGCCAGAGAACTGGCGGCAAAGATAATCCAAAATGTATTGGATGAGACAGGGATAACTGCTGCCGCAGGCATTGGAACGAACCTGTATTTATGCAAGGTTGCCATGGACGTTATGGCGAAAAAGGTTGTACCGGATGCCAATGGAGTTCGAATTGCTGAACTGGATGAAATGAGCTATCGAAGGCAGTTATGGCATCACAGACCGATTACAGATTTCTGGCGGGTCGGCCGCGGTTATCAGAAAAAGCTTGAGTCAGTCGGGTTATTTACCATGGGAGATATTGCCCGCTGTTCTTTAGGAGGACCAAAGGACTTTCATAATGAAGATTTGTTATATAAGTTATTTGGTATTAATGCAGAATTGCTTATTGACCATGCCTGGGGCTGGGAGCCTACAACCATTGAACTAATTAAGGCTTATAAACCAAGTGAAAATTGCATTAGTTCTGGTCAGGTATTGCAATGTCCTTATGGTTTTGCAAAAGGGAAATTGATTGTCCAGGAAATGACGGATTTGCTTGTATTGGATTTGGTGGAAAAGCGATTAGTCACGGACCAGATGGTGTTGACTGTAGGATATGACATTGAGAATTTAACCAACCCTGAGATTAAGAAGAAATACAAAGGTGAGATTACCATTGACCACTATGGCAGAAAAGTACCAAAGCATGCCCATGGAACTGTTAATTTGGACAGACAGACATCATCAACAAAAATGATTATGGAGGCTGTACTGGATTTGTATGATAGAATTGTTGACCCTAATCTGCTGGTTCGAAGGATTACGCTTGTTGCCAATCATCTGATAGATGAAACCGCTGCCATAGAGAAACAAAGGACTACCTTTGAACAGCTGGACCTTTTCACTGATTATGCAGCCCTTGAGAAGAAACAAGAAGAGGAGAAAGCTGCTTTATCCAAAGAACGTAAACTACAGGAAGCCATGCTTGAGGTAAAGAAGAAATACGGTAAAAACGCCATGCTAAAAGGCATGAACCTACAGGAAGGTGCCATGACAAAAGAACGTAATAATCAGATAGGAGGGCATAAGGCATGAGTTGGATTGATAAACAGAAACGAGAAAAACAGAGCTATAGTGGTCATGAATATAATGAGCTAAAATACAACGAGCAAAAAAACAACGAACACCAATATGACGATATCATCAACCTGCCTCATCATGTATCATCCAAGCATGCGCCTATGCCGGCATTGGACAGAGCAGCGCAATTTTCACCATTTGCAGCATTGACAGGTCATAATGATGCAATTAAAGAAACAGCGCGACTTACAGAGGAGCAGATTGAATTAGATGAAGATAGCAAGGAAATGCTGAATGCACAATTATTGCAGCTTAAGAGTCTTCTGGATTCAAAAAAATATCCCCCAATTACAATCACCTATTTTAAACCAGATGAAAAGAAAATTGGGGGTTCTTATATAACATTTACAGGAGTAGTAAAGAAATTCAACGAATACGAACGAACCATTATTTTTGAAAACGGAGAAACCATATTAATTGATAATCTTCTTGGAATATCCTATATCACTACTCCACAACAATTACTTTAGCATTAGAATGCATAGCCATGCCAGAAGCTCCACGATTCTTTGGCGGATTAAGTGCCTCAATTTCAAAAGAAGGTTTGTCTTTTAAAGAATCCAGTTCTGCGGTTTTGAAAGTGTTGTCGTTGCCATATAGTTCATCCATCTTAATTTCGGATTCTAACACATTTTCTGTGTGTTCCTTTTGAGATATCACTTTATTCTGAATACGATTTTTTTGAATTAAAGCATCACCAGTAAGGAATTGCTGGATATTGCTGACAGGTAGTTCTAGGCGACCTTCTTTATCTTCTGCCTTGACGCTGGAATCTTCTTTGCCTTGTTCTTTTGAAACAGTAGAAGTTTGTAATTCTTCATTATGAACAGCCTTTTGTTCCTGCTTTTTCTGAACTTCTTTTGCTTCTTCTTCCTGTTTCATGCGCATCAGTTCCAGTTTGCGATTAAGTTCATCAATCTGCTTTTGGATTTCCTGACGTTTTTTTTCTTTTTCCTTAGCACTGAGTTTTGAATCAGAGGCAAGACGATTCAGACTCTGCTGTTTGTTTGTAATCTGATTTTGAATATTCTTACTTCCGTTATCAGCTGTAGATACTTTTGTTGATGTAATATTGGAAATGTCATTATTTAAGCTTACACCGTTGATAGCCATTTGATAATGCCTCCTTTCAACCTATTACCGCTTGTCCCTTTATCTTGATTATAGCTTAGGGGTTTGGTAAAAGCAATATTATTTGAAATAGCAGGAAGAATCTAGTATACTTGAACTATATAGAAAGTAAACTGAATGTGAGACTAATTTATACCGAAAGGAGTCTGTGATATGAAACCAACAGTCGTTTTTGCACATCCATGGGATGGAAGCTTTAACAAAGCAATTTTAGATGAAGTGACAAAGAATCTTTCAGACTACCATTTAATTGATTTATACAAAGATGGATTCAATCCGGTAATGGCAGTGGAAGATTTGGCTGTATATAATGCGGGAAAATCCAATGATCCTCATGTAGCAAAATACAATAAAATTTTAGATGATACAGATGAAATCATTTTTATCTTCCCAATCTGGTGGTACGATATGCCGGCGATTTTACGAGGCTTTTTTGATAAGGTAATGTTGGCAGATTCAGCATTTACTGCTGATGAAACAGGTCTGCAAGCAATCCGCCACATTAATAAGACAGTAGTATTCACAACATCCTTTGCAAGCACAGATGATTTAATACATAAATACGGTGATCCTTTCCATGGAACCATTCTCAGTGCTACCTTTGAAATGGTTGGATTCCATAATGCAGAATGGATTAATTTTGGAGATATTGAGGCTAGTACGGAAGAGGAAAGAAAAGAATTTCTTGCGAATATTAAGAATGTAATTTAAAACTACAAATCTACACAGGAGGAACTATATATGTATCAGGACAACAAAATCTGGGTAGGGGTATCCGGAGAAGAAAAGGTTTATATTTACCCAAAGATGGCGAACCGCCATGGTTTAATTGCAGGAGCCACTGGAACTGGTAAGACAATTACTTTAAAGGTATTAGCAGAATCCTTTAGTAATTGTGGTGTACCTGTATTTTTAGCTGACGTAAAAGGTGACTTGGCGGCTATGTGCAGGCCTGGTGTGGAAAATGATAATATCAGAGAACGAATGGATGCCATGAAGTTAGTAGAAAATGGATATAATTTCCAGTCTTATCCAACGACCTATTGGGATGTATATGGAGAAAAAGGAATGCCTCTCCGTACAACCATTTCTGAAATGGGACCTTTGTTACTTGGCAGAATTTTAGATTTAAATGAAACTCAATCCGACATACTTACAATTATTTTTAAAATTGCTGATGATGAAGGATTATTGTTATTAGATACCAAGGATTTGCGTTCCATGATTCAGTATGTAGGTGAACATTCTCAGGAATACAGTGCGGAATATGGTAATATGGCAAAACAGAGTTTAAATGCTATTACCCGTGCGGTAGTAGCATTAGAAGCAGAAGGCGGTGAGCATTTCTTTGGTGAACCGGCATTGAATATTGCTGACTGGCTGTGTACAGACTGTAATGGAAAGGGAGCCATTCAGGTATTGGATTGCCAGAAATTAATTAACAGCCCAACTATGTACTCTACATTTATGTTGTGGATGATGTCTGAATTATTTGAAACACTTCCGGAGGCTGGAGACAGAGATAAGCCTAAAATGGTATTCTTCTTTGATGAAGCCCATTTATTATTTGATAATGCTTCTAAGACACTATTAGAGAAAATAGAACAGGTTGTAAAATTAATTCGTTCCAAAGGTGTTGGTATTTACTTTATCACTCAGAATCCAAAAGATATCCCGGATGGCGTAATGGGTCAGCTTGGTAATAAGGTGCAGCATGCACTTCGTGCATATACACCCGCAGAACAGAAGGGTGCAAAGGCAGCAGCACAGTCCTTCAGAGAAAATTCGGAATTTGATACCTATGAGGTGCTGACTCAGTTAGGAATTGGTGAAGCCTTGGTGTCTGTACTGGATGAAGAAGGAATTCCAACTGTAGTTAAGAGATGTAACATTCTGCCTCCACAGAGTCAGATGGGCGCTTTAGATGATGAAGTGCGTAAGAATGAAACGGTTAATAATCTTCTTTATACAAAATATACCCAGGAAATAGACCGTGAATCTGCTTATGAGCTGTTAGAAAAGAAGGTGGCGGCAGAAGCGGCTGAGGAACAGCAGGAAAAAGAGGCAGCGGCAGCAGAGAAACTTCGTCTGAAACAGGAGGCAGCCGCCGAAAAACAGAAAGCACGAGAAGAAGCGGCAGCAGAAAAGCAACGAAAGAAAGAGGAAGCTGCAAAGGAAAAACAGGTAAAAACTGCAGTGAAAAGTGTAGCAAGAAGTGCAACAGGAACCATTGGCAGAGAAATTGGTAACCAGATTGGAAAAACGCTTGGTGGAAGCTTTGGAAAGAAAATCGGTGGAAATGTAGGAGCTTCTCTTGGAAGAGGAATTCTGGATACACTGTTTAAACTGTAAAATAGAAAAACTTAAGATAAGGCGAACAAGAAGGCACTCTGCAAAACTGCAAAGTGCCTTCTTTTAATAGATTTTTCTTCTTAATATTAAAACAGTGTAAAACTGTATTTTGCCTTCGTTTTTAGAAACATCCAAGAAATTGTCTTGTTCTTTCTTCTTTTGGATTATCAAAGACCTCTTCTGGTGTTCCCTGTTCCAGAATACGTCCGTCATCCATAAAAATAACCTGATTGGATACATCTTTTGCAAATGCCATTTCATGGGTGACGATAATCATGGTAGTGTTCTGCATTGCCAGTTCTTTAATAACTCTTAAAACCTCTCCTGTAAGTTCCGGGTCAAGGGCGGAGGTTGGCTCATCAAAGCAGAGTATATCTGGTTGTAATGCAAGGGCACGGGCAATGGCAACACGCTGACATTGTCCGCCGGAAAGCTGGTGAGGATAGTTATTCATGCGGTTGGCAAGCCCCATCTGATTTAGGAGAAATTCTGCCTGTGCCTGGATTTCCTGATGAATTTCTTTTTTTCTGGTTTTGTAATCGGGCATTTCTTTGGCTAAAAGCTCTTTCGCCAGCATGACATTCTGTAATGCTGTGTATTGTGGAAACAGATTAAAGGATTGAAATACAAGTCCAAAATGCAATCTTTTCTTGCGAATCTGAGCTTCTGACTGAGAGGAAGGGTCTGCTGCATCAAATAAAGCTTCTCCGTTTACACAGATGGTTCCTTTGTCTGGCTGATCCAGAAAATTCAAGCAGCGAAGCAGTGTTGTTTTACCACTTCCGGAAGAACCGATGATGGAAAGAACCTGTCCCTTTTCCAGTGAAAAGCTGACATCTTTTAAAACTTCGGTACGTCCAAAGCCTTTGGATATATTTTTAACTTCTAAAATTGCCATGATAACATCTCTCCAAATTTTCTATAATTATGTAACTTAAGCCGGTATATTTTCCACGACTAAAAACGTTTTACTTAAAGTAATCCAACTTCTTTTCCAGTTTTCCAAGTAAAACTGTGAGAATTCCATTAAAAATCAAGTAATATATTGCGGTAAAAAATAATGGCCAGATGGCACCGGAAATACCATAGGAGCCCTTCATAAATGCCTGACCTGCCCAGATGATTTCCTGAAGGGCAATGATACGGGCAAGGGAAGTATCCTTTACCAGTGTGATGATTTCGTTGGATACCGGTGGAATAATTCGTTTAATCATTTGAAGCAAAGTGATTTTAAAGAAAATCTGGCTCTTTGTCATACCAAGAACTAATCCTGCTTCTTCCTGTCCAACAGGTACGCCTTGAATACCGCCACGATATATTTCAGAAAAATAACAGGCATAGTTAAAAATAAAGGCAACAGAAGAGGCAAGAAATCTTCCGCTTTCACCACTTCCCCAGATTGGATTATCAAGAACCAGACCAGGAAAATAGTAGAAAATCAAAAGTTGAATCATAAGGGGAGTACCCCTTATGATCCATACAATAATTCTTGTGAAATAACTAAGTGGCTTAAAGCGGGACATGGAACCAAAGGCGATAACCAATCCCAAAGGCAGTGAGCCGATTAAGGTGACAAAGAAAAGCTTCAATGTTTGTAAAAAACCAATATTTAAAGCGTTTACAACAATCGGTAATTGTTCAAGAAATTGTTCCATATATAATCCTGCTTTCAACTCATTTTAATATTACTTATATATACTTTATAATCTGTATATAGTTTGCATATAGTCTGCGTATGGTTTGCAATTGACTTACTATAATTGGATTTATTCTTGTGGAATAACTGCAGCCTGTACACCATAAGTCTCGGCACATGTCATCATAGTACCATCTGCATAGCTTGCTGCAAAGAAGTCATTTAAAGCAGCGGCAAGGTCAGAACCTTTACGGAAGCCAACGCCGTACTCTTCGCTGTTAAGACCTACTGTATAAGTTAAATCTGTATATCCTGTGCCTTCACCTACCATTGCAGCGGCCATTAAAGAGTCGATAACAGCGGCATCAGATGTACCGGCAGCAACTTCCATTAATGCATCAGCCTGAGAAAGAACTGGAGTAGAATTAAGACCTAAAGCAGTAATTTCTGCTTCACCGGCACTTCCCGCTTCTACTGCAAAAGCTAAATCAGCAAGACTGTCAACTGTCTGATACTGGTCAGCTTTATCAGTAGGAACGATAACAACCTGTGCATTGTTGCAGTAAGCATTGGAACATTCCATGGCAGCAGTAACTTCGGCAGTAAGAGTCATACCATTCCATACACAGTCAATAGTTTTTCCATCTAATTCTAAAATTTTGTTGTCCCACTGGATTTCAACAAATTCAACGTCAACACCAAGGCTTTCAGCGAAGGCTTTTGCCATGTCAGCATCGAAACCAATCCATTCACCATTAGAATCTTTATAATCCATCGGAGCGAAATCAGTGATACCAACAACTAAAACGCCCTTTTCTTTTACATATTCCATATCAGTCTGTGTAACAGCAGTATTTACGGAAGTGTCAGCATCATCGTCCTCTGTAGTTTCAGTAGTTTCTGTAGTTGTAGCATCTTCAGTGGTATCGGAAGAACCACAGGCTGCTAAGGATAAAACCATAACCAATGTTAACATAAGTGCAAATAATTTCTTCTTCATAATATTACTCTCCTTTTCAACTCGCATTTTATTTTTCGGCTCTTTCTTGTGTTACCATGCTACTACTCTACTACGATAAAGTCAAGAGGAAAAATAAAAAAATTAAAAAAAACCTTTTCATATAGAAAAAATTGTAATAATATAGAGTGTGTAAATTTTATATTAACTATTTATAACAATAGAATGCATATAAAGGAGAAAATCGATGAAACAGGATATGATTGTAATACTGGATTTAGGAAGCACAGAAAATACCGTAATTGCCCGTCAGATTCGTGACTTGGGTGTATATAGTGAGATTCATCCGCATGATATTACAGCAGAAGAACTTGGAAAACTTGAAAATGTAAAAGGTATCATTTTAAATGGTGGAGAAAACAGAGTAGTAGATGGCGCTGCAATTGATGTGTTGCCAGAAATTTATGAATGCGGTCTGCCGGTTATTTCTATTGACCATCCAACAGCAAAATGTGCAAAACAGTATGCAGCACTTCCAACAGAAGCTGAAGTGAAAGCATTTATTTTCGATGAATGTAAAGCAGAAGCTAACTGGAATATGAAGAATTTCATCGAAGATCAGGTAGAACTGGTTCGCCGTCAGGTTGGAGACAAAAAAGTGTTGCTGGCTTTATCCGGTGGTGTAGACTCTTCCGTTGTGGCAGCTTTATTAATCAAAGCAATCGGCAAACAGTTAGTTTGCGTACACGTTAACCATGGACTTATGAGAAAAAATGAGTCTGAAAGCGTTGTTGAAGTATTCAGAAACCAGCTTGATGCTAACCTTATATATGTAGATGCAACAGAACGCTTCTTAGGAAAATTAGAAGGAGTTGCAGACCCAGAAGAGAAGAGAAAAATTATTGGTGGCGAATTCATTCGAGTATTCGAAGAAGAAGCCAGAAAGTTAGAAGGAATCGATTTCTTAGGTCAGGGAACAATTTATCCGGACATTATCGAAAGTGGTACAAAGACAGCAAAATGTGTAAAATCACATCATAACGTAGGAGGTCTTCCAGAAGACTTACAGTTCCAGTTAGTAGAACCATTAGCACAGCTCTTTAAAGATGAAGTTCGTGCCTGCGGTGTAGAATTAGGACTTCCGGCAGAAATGGTATATCGTCAGCCATTCCCAGGCCCAGGACTTGGAGTACGTTGTCTTGGAGCAATCACACGCGACCGTTTAGAAGCACTTCGCGAAGCAGACGCAATCCTTCGTGAAGAATTTGCAAAAGCAGGACTTGATAAGAAAGTATGGCAGTACTTCGTAGCAGTACCAGATTTCAAGGCAGTTGGAGTAAGAGACAACGCAAGAAGCATGGGCTATATGGCAGTTATCCGTGCCGTAAACACAATCGATGCTATGACAGCTACAATTGAAAGAATTGATTACGATATTTTAGAAAAAATCGTAGACAGAATTACAGCAGAAGTTCCAAGTATCAATCGTGTTGTATATGAGATTACAAAGAAACCAGTGGCTACGATTGAGTTCGAATAATTTAAATATCCCAAGGCACTCCCAATTATCCTCCAGAGGCAAAAAAGAGTAGCCTAAAGAAAAGAGAATAAGCAAGAAAAAATGTAGACCTTGTAGAGAGGGTAAAACCTTTCTATGAGGTCTTTTTTTATTCCAAGACCTTGAAAATAGAGGGGTTGAGAGAGAACTAAGAATAAAGTAGGGAAGGGTAATAATTTGGGTGCTATGGCGTAGGCTGTAGCCCACAAATTATTTTGTGAAGGTTTCAATTCCGGTATTGTTGATTGAGAAACAATCGCAAGAAATTGCGAAAGTTCGTTGAAAAAGAACATATGTTGTGGTATCCTAGAAGAGGTGGAGTTTAATTATAATTTGTCAATGGAGAATAATA
>CAYTGQ010000029.1:0-17318 GCA_964437345.1 uncultured Lachnoclostridium sp.
TCCTCTGCTTCAAGATTTGGTTCAATCAAATCTTCATAGATTGCTTCTGCTAAACTATAAGGATTAGTGAGTGTTGACATATATAAATACTCTGCAATAGTCGTATTATAACATAAGCGGTATCTTACCCTTGGACACCCCACAATATCATATAACTCATACAATTGTTGTGCAACTGCATCATATTCATATATTAACTCAAAAATTTCATCCATTGTTTTTCCTGTTATGTCAAAAACTTTGTATTCACCAACTACATGATAATTAATGCTTTCTGAAAGTGTATCCAGAAAATGGCGTTCAGGATATAGAAAAATCTCTCCCCAAGGAGTGTATGTACCATCCCACCAACAGGAAACAGTAAACTCAATTTGATTATCATCTTTAGTTATAACATGACAAACAACTTCTCCCTCATTCTTATTTATGCTTGTTATTTCATATTTACCTTCATAACGTCTGTCCAGATAATCATAAACGCTATTTTCCCATAATGCTAAAGAAATATTACTTACAATGACTTTAGATATAATAACTCCTATAATCCCAATAGCCATAATAGTTATTTTTCCATTTTTACTGAGTTTTTTCTTTTTCATAAGGACTCTCCAAAAGATTTATCTACAATTAGGTGCAATTAATGTTTCATATATATCTTCATCCAAATTGTCAGGTAATAGTGTTTCTGATGAATAGGTATAAGCTGTAATCACGTCATTATATCGGAAATAGTGCATAGTAGTTGGTGTATCTTTATTGCCGTAAAAATCATATAACTCCTGCATTTCGCGTTCCTGTTCAAGAATTATATTTTTGATTTCACTTACACTTTTTCCTGTAATATCATAAGCTGTTTTTTCATCAATTATATATTTGTTTAAACTATCAGATAATTCACTACGAAAATGGCGTACAGGAAAAATATCTAATTCACCCCAAGGTGTCGGAATACCTCCCCACCAACCATAAATAGTAAATTTAATTTGATTTTCATCTTCAGTAATAAATTGAAATTCTTTCGTTCCGCCACCAGCATAACTCCTACTCAAAGCAAACTCACCGATATAATTATTTTCCACATACTTTTCTGCCGCTAATTCCCAACGTATAACTGAATTTTGGAAAAGAAATAGCACAACCAGCACAATAATAATCGTAAAAGGCAGCTTCTCTTTGATGTATGCAGAGAAAGAAACTTCTCTTTCTCCTCTATTCTCCAAATCATATTTTTCCTCTTTTTGTGCTGCCACGATTAAAAAAGTTGCCACAACAATAGGAAAAAGCAATATAAGTAAGAGCAAATTATAGACCTCCCTTTACAATTTTTCATTCTACATAGTACTTTTATCTACATTAGATTCACATCTTATTCCTTGTTCCAGATAATAAAAGAACTTATCTGTTTCGTGAGTTCTTCATAAATATGCTTCTACATTTGGTGACTGATAGGAATTATACTATTTATTATT
The DNA here is from genome assembly GCA_964437345.1 of uncultured Lachnoclostridium sp. Taxonomy (GTDB): domain Bacteria; phylum Bacillota; class Clostridia; order Lachnospirales; family Lachnospiraceae; genus CAYTGQ01. The sequence goes on from CAYTGQ010000029.1 coordinate 1,470, forward strand.
TTAACCTGTTCATCTGTAAGTAAGAATACCTTACCTTTTTCATAACAATAATATAAATTTTGGCTATTATTCGAAAAAAGGACACCTATCTGCTCGCTTACAGCAACATTATCATACTTTACTGATACTGCTTTTCCATTTTTTCTATGAAACTGAACATATTCCTCTGTATAATCATAATAGACTTCATTAGCATTCAAAGACAAAATGCAACTAATAACAGATGATTCTGAAGTATAGGATAAATCGTTATTTCCAATATGTATACCTACAATGGTTGATTTATCTGGCACATAAGCTCCTTTTACATATAAACGCTGGTCTAAAAAGGAACGTACCACTACATAATTATGGTTTGTATCTCCTACTACCTCATAAATATCATAACCATCTGACATATCGCATATTTTTTTATTTGATTCCTCATATATACCACTTGCCTCAACATATTTCTCGTTATTAATGTATAAAAACCTTCCTTTGAAATAAACGGTATATCTGCTACTATATATACCCCCAACAAATATAACTAGAACTCCAATGTATAATAAAACTTTTTGAAATAATTTCATAAGCAAGTCTCCATTTCTTGAATTTACATAATAACGAACACTAGTATTCTTTACCTCATTATAACTGCACGAAAGTATTATATCAATTAATTGATATTGCTGACCCGGTATATACTTTTTGTGAAGTCATGGATCACATTGACCTAACACCATACTTTGTAGATGACAAGGACTACAAAACAGGTCGTCCAAGATGTGATGCACAGAAATTACTCAAGGTGATACTATTCGCATTTATGGAGCACGGAATCTTGTTTTTAATGTTTTATCCAATTATCTATAAGAAGCTTATTCTTCGCAAGTCCAACTATGAGATTTAGTTTCTCAAATCAATACTTGAAATCTTCATAGAAAAAACGATATGCTACTTTTGTCTGACCATCTGAACTAATTAGCTCAATTTTTATATATTCTTCATTAGATTCAATATAATAATTATCAGCCGTCAGTTTTTCTCCTTGATTACTTATCCTTGTTTTAAAAGAAATCATATGGGATTTATTAATATGGTCAAAAACAGAAATTTCAACTTGAGTATCACCATCGAATATTGTACTTCCTATTACTTCTCCAACAATTACATAATCTCCATCCTTAACACTTTCTCTAAACCACTCATCTGCCGAATAATTGAAATAGTAATGAATAATGGTATACGTGCCAGTAATCAGCAACAAGCACACCAGCACTGTAATAACACCCATGTATGCCTTCTTATTCATTTTTTCTCCTCTCTAACAAAAACTCCGTAAATGCATCTCTTGCTGCCTCGGATTGCTTTGTTTTAAAATCATGATCAAACAGCTGCCATTGGATTACACCCATATATTTATTCTTTGTATAAATATATGTAATATCCTTTATTTTTGCTTCACTCCAATTATTTGTGAACTCACTGTATCTTTTTGAGTAACCCGTTTTGTAATAGCTATCCAATGCTTCTTTCATCGTTTTTCCATCTTTTAAAAGCTTGTACACATTATATGCATCTGTATCTGCATAAACATCATCAATATCAAACGTATGGCTGTATCCTGAATATACGTCGTTCACCTAAATACCATCCAACAAATATATATCCGTTTCTTGTAGGTAAAATAGGCTCATTAACGCACTCACCAAAATTTACAGTCTGCTCACTTGGAATATTATTTACATTTTCAGCACACACATCAAATGAAACACTTTTTCCCGGTGCTATATTACTGTTATATCCTGCATTTCGAATCACATAGTGATTTCCTTCATGTGATTCAATTTTACCATTCCAGATGGACGTAATGGTTCTGTCATAGTCAAATTCCAATGATATATTAGGGAAGCGTTTTTTATAGTATAGGACGCAATTTCCTATATCATAAAAAAGGACAACTGATTTACAGCTATCCTCTCTATTCTTCCCCGTCCTCTAACCACGAGAAATATTCTCCATCCAAATCAAAATCACTGGCTTTAAAGCCTTCTTCTTCCTCTTCTTCTGGTTCTGGAAGTTCTAATTCTTCTTGGAAGTTATTATCAGTGCCTTCTAACATTGCTTCTACTCTGTCTTTCCATTCGTCAGCAATTTTTATCTCATAGGCTGCTTTTGCAGGCTTATGAACTTCTACTCCTTCACCTGCTGCACCTTTCGTTTTCACTTCATATGACTGCTTTCTAGGAATATAAGCCTCATCTATCTTAATATCGTAGGAAGCTTTTTTCATTGGGCGTTGTCCATTCTCTGAAAGCTCCTGAAGCTGTCCCAAAAGCTCCTGCTTATGCTGTTCTATGAGATTAATATGGGAATCAAACTCTTCCATCATGGCTTCACTTTGAATTCTCATACTCTCTTTTGCACGCAAAGCAATCAGCTCCACTTCTGCCAGCATATCATCCACATATTCTAGCGAAGATGCATAAATTGTTCTTGCCGCTTCCTCTGCTTCTTTGACAATGGCATCTGCACGTTTTTTTGCATCATCGATAATCTGCTTTTCACTTTGCTTTTCCCAATCCGCTTTCATTCCGTTTCTCCTGCCTATTTCTCGTCCAAACCAAAATAATGCATCTTACCAGTACCTTTATTCTTTGGCTTTTCTCCAATATTGCCCATATGAAGAGTTCCTCTTATCTCCTTAGATAATTGTGCTGCACAGCTTGCGCAATATATACCATATCTGATATCTGTACCACATTTCTCACATTTGGCATAAATCGGTGAGCCGTCAGGTATTTCCAACTGGCCATTTCTCAGATAATCCTGTATCGTTGGAACCGGTACTCCTGTGTCTGCAGAAATAATAACTGCCGGTTTACGCCCATGTTCTTCCAGATAAACTCTTACCTTTCCATAATCGTCCAGCATAAGATTTTCACATTCAACACATTCATATATTCCCTGTGCTATATATTTACATCTGCCTCCACATTTATCACAGACAGTCGGCATTCCTGGAGCAAAAAATACTGCATTTCTATTGTCCATAAACACCCTCCTGAGTTTCTATTTTTAAGAAAGCCCCATAGCTTTTCAGTTTTGAGGCTTTGTATGTTATCTTATTTATCTTATTTTTCTACTGCGATTGCTTCAATTTCTACTAATCCACCCTTTGGCAGTTTAGCTGCCTGTACACAGGAACGGGCTGGGGCTTCACCAGTAAAATATTTGGAATAAATTTCATTAACAGTTGCAAAATCATTCATATCTGCAACAAAAATAGTTGTCTTAATTACATCTTCATATCCAAGTCCTGCTGCCTTTAAAACAGTGCCTACATTTTTAAGGCTCTGTTCTGTCTGGGCTACAATACCTTCTGGTAAAGTACCATCTTCCGGATTAAGTCCTAACTGTCCTGATGTAAATACAAATCCATTTGCCTTTACTGCATGTACATATGGTCCTACTGCTGCTGGGGCTTCTGGAGCATTAATTGTTGTCTTTGCCATATTATAATCCTCCTGTATCTATGTTCATCCTCGTCTTTCTATTCTTCTATTATAATATATTATTTGTAGTAATTCCACTCTTATTATCGTATATCGGAAGGTTTTAAATCCAGCTTACTCCAAGGATCATCCTCTTTTTCCACCTTCTGTAATTTTTCTTCTTTCTCTCTTTTAAAACGGTCCGGATCACCAAATAAAGTTCCTGTAGAACGAATATATCTACTATCTTTTTCCTCTTCCGTTGTTCCAACCACTTCCTGATAAAGCTGATGAATCAAATCTTTTCTGTTATCTGCCATTGCTATCTTCTCCTTCCATAAATCCTTATTACTATAATTATAGCCCCAGTTTGACCTTCGGTCAATGCTGGGGCTTCAAAATTTATGAATATTTGGACTGCAAAATTTCAAAAAGCTGTACTAATCTAACTCTGCAAGTCCTGTATAAAGTTCGTAATAACGTCCTTTCAGCTCTAATAACTGTTCATGGGTTCCTCTTTCGATGATTTCGCCATTTTCCAGTACCATAATGGCATTGGCATTACGAACTGTTGAAAGTCTGTGGGCAATGACAAAGGTTGTACGTCCGCTCATCAGTCGGTCCATACCTTTTTCAATGTGACGTTCTGTTCTGGTATCAACAGAGCTTGTAGCTTCATCAAGGATAAGCATTGGTGCCTTGGAAATAGCTGCTCTTGCAATGTTAAGAAGCTGTCTCTGTCCCTGACTTAAGTTAGCTCCATCACCTTCTAACACGGTGTCATAGCCATGCTCCAGACGCATAATGAAAGAATGGGCACTGGCGATTTTTGCTGCTTCCACAACCTCTTCATCTGTTGCGTCAAGACGTCCATAACGGATATTTTCACGAATAGTACCTGTAAACAAATGAGTATCCTGAAGTACCATGGCAATGTGACTTCTTAAGCTGTCTCTCTTAATATCTTTAATCGGAATATCATCAATAGTGATAGTTCCTTCCTGAATATCATAGAAACGGTTTAACAGATTGGTAACAGTTGTCTTACCTGCTCCGGTAGAACCTACGAACGCAATCTTCTGTCCCGGTTTTGCATACAGGGACATATTTTTAAGGATTACTTTGTCTGGGTTATATCCAAATGTTACATTTTCCAGTACAATTTTACCCTTAATGTCATCTAATTCTATTGCATCTGCCTTATCTGGTTCTTCTTCCTCTCTGTCCATAATGTCAAATACACGCTCTGCACCTGCTAATGCAGAAAAGATTGTATTAATCTGCATGGAGATTTCATTAATTGGACGGCTGAACTGCTTAGAGAAGTTTACGAAAATCGCAAGTCCACCTACGTCAAATCCGCTTGTTACACAAAGAATACCACCTATGCAGGCTGTCAGTGCATAGCTTACCTGACTCAAATTCCCCATAACCGGTCCCATAACACCGCCAAAGAACTGAGCTTTAATCTGTTTTTCTCTTAAATCATCATTTAATCCATTGAATTCTTCGATTACTTTATCTTCATGACAGAATACCTTAACTACATTCTGTCCTGTTACCATTTCTTCAATGTAACCATTTACGGCACCAATGGCTGCCTGCTGTTCAGCAAAATTCTTACGACTCATTTTCCCTACAAAGCCTGCTGCCTTCATCATAACAGGAAGCATAACAATTGTAATCAGTGTAAGCCATACGTTTGTATAAAGCATCAAGCCTAATGTACCTACTAAGGAAATGCTTCCTGAAATTAACTGCACTACAGTTGTATCTAACATTTCTGCAATAGCGTCTACGTCATTAGTAAAACGGCTCATTACTTCCCCATGGTTAGTTGTATCAAAAAATCTTACCGGAAGCTTCTGAATTTTCTGGAACAAATCATTACGAAGCTTCTGAATAGCTGACTGGGAAACTCCAATCATAATTCTGGACTGCAAATACTGTGCTGCAACACTAAACATATAAATACATGCCATTGTAGCAATTCCCTTTGCAAGGTTTGCAACTGCCACCTCCACTGTGGATGTTCCTGCTGCAATAGCATAAACATCTGTTTCTAATGTGTTGATAATCGGACGGAGCAGATAAGAGCCTGCCAGATTAGCAACTGCTGAAATCACAACGCAGATAAATACAATGACTAATAATCCGCGCTGCTTGCTTATATACCCTAATAAACGACTTAAGGTTGCTTTCGCATCCTTTGGTTTCTGAATGGGTGCTCCATGCTTTCCAGGGCCTCCTGGTCCTGGTCCTTTTGGTCCTGCCATTATGCACTCTCCTCCTTATCTCTCTGTGAATAATATATTTCCTGATATGCTTCACAGGATTTCATCAGTTCTTCATGCTTTCCTGTTCCGACAATCTTACCTTCGTCTAATACTACAATCTGGTCAGCATCCATAACAGAAGTAATTCGCTGTGCAATGATAATCTTTGTGGTATCCTTAAGACTTCCATTGAAGGTTTCACGAATTCTCGCTTCTGTAGCAGTATCTACTGCACTGGTACTGTCATCCAGAATTAAAATCTTAGGTTTCTTAAGTAATGCTCTTGCAATACAAAGACGCTGCTTCTGTCCACCGGATACGTTAACACCACCCTGACCTAAATCCATTTCATAACCATCTGTAAAGCTTGTTACGAAAGCATCTGCCTGAGCCGCTTTTGCTGCGTCTACAACTTCTTCCTCAGATGCATTTTCATCTCCCCAAAGAAGATTATTCTTAATACTTCCGGAGAACAATACATTTTTCTGAAGCACCATACCAACTCCTTCTCTTAAATTTTTAAGAGAATAATCTTTTACGTTGATATCATCTACTAATACTTCTCCTTCATCAGCATCATAAAGTCTTGGAATCAGCTGTACCATACTTGTCTTACCACATCCCGTAGAACCGATAATACCGATTACTTCACCTGGGTTAGCTGTAAAATTAAGTTTTTCCAGTACCCAATTTTCATTATTCTTATAATAACGGAAGGATACATCTCTAAATTCAACCTTACCCTTTGTTACTACTGCATCTTTATGCGCTGCATGTTCATCTGTCAGGTCAACTTCTGTATCTAATACTTCACTGATACGCTTTGCTGATGCCATGGCTCTGGAAACACGAAGAAGTACCATGGAAAGCATCATAAGAGACATTAAAATCTGTACAATATAAGTAGTAAATGCAGTTAAGTCACCTACCAGCATATCCCCAACAAGAATCTGTTTACCACCAAACCATACAACTGCTAATGTAGTAAAGTTCATGGCAAGAGACATAATAGGCATCATACAGATCATAAGCTTCATAGCATCTAATCCGGCTTCTTTTAAATCCTGATTGGCTTCCGCAAATTTGTTTTCTTCATAACCTTCTCTTACAAAAGATTTTACAACTCGTACATTGGTTAAATTTTCCTGTACTGTAGAATTCAAGCGGTCAATCTTCTTCTGCATAATTCCAAACTTAGGAAATGCCACTTTGATGAAAAATCCAATTATGATAATAAGGATTGGCATAACAACAGCTACAATTGTAGTAAGACTTGGATTCAATGACATCGCCATGATAATTGCACCAATTAACATCCCCGGTGCACGAAGTGCCATTCGCAATGCCATCATAATTAAGTTCTGTAACTGTGTGATATCATTAGTCAGACGAGTTACTAAAGAACCTGTACTGAATGTATCAATGTTGGCAAAAGAAAAATCCTGCACTTTTTTAAATACATCCTTTCTAAGTGCTGCTCCAAAGCTGATAGACGCCTTAGATGCAAAATAAGCTGCCCCGATTCCTGCCGCTGCCATACATACCGCAACTAAAACCATGCCAATTCCCATTTTAAGAATATAGCCGGTGTCACCAGAGGTAACCCCTTCATTGATAATCATCGCCATCAATTTTGGCATAGTAACTTCACCCAATACTTCTGCAATCATAAGAATTGGTGCCAGAATGAAAGCATACAGATACGGTTTTATGTATTTAAAATACCGTTTCATTTTTTATCTCCTTTCTTCCTTTAAAGTTCTAATAAGTTTTTATTCGCCTTTTTCATAAGACGATATAAAGTTTCTTTCTCTTCTTCCGTAAAATCTTTAAACATTGTCTCATCGATATGGTCAAAAATCTTACAGCTTTCCTTTACAACCTCTCTACCTTTCTCAGTAATCTCTAACTGATTATAACGGTTATCATCCGGAATCACATCTCTTTTAATATAACCGCTATTTTCCAGTTTCTTTAGAGATACCGCCACTGTAGCTGTAGATATCTCCATAGAATCTGCCAGCTCTTTTTGAGATTTCCATTCCTGCTTTGCCAGTCTCATTAAAAGATGATGCTGCCCATGATGAATCCCTAAATTTGAAACAAGTCGCTCTACTACTTTGTGATGTAATCGCATTGTACACATAAGAGTACCGATTATTTCTTTATCATTTGGCATTTTACATCTCCTTTCTCTATCTGTTAATTCTTACCTTTTAATAATTAACACCTTAACAATTAATTTCCTAACAATTAGCTTGCTAATTACTTTTAATATATTACACCTATTAACTATAGAATGCAAGTATTTTATAATCTTTTAATATTCAAACTATCCGTTACGGCGAACCGCAAAAGGTTGGAAATTTTATAATTGAAAACCTATCGTTAGGAATTAACACAGGGTATGTATAAAAAGAAATGCTTGACAACTTGTGGAGAAAAGACCAGATAAATCATTGAGCGCTCTCGCGAAAATGATTTATGTTTTATCGGGCTTTTCGGAATGGTAAGTTGTGCATTTCTGTTATACATACCCTGCGTTAATTCCTTCGTCACCTAAATTTTATGAAATTCTCATTTGCTTCGCTGCTTCTACTACGTTACCAGCTAACACACCGTTAGTAACAACACCACCGCCCCGGAACAGGGGTGTTAGATGCCAGCACTTCTATAAAAGCTTCACAAGGCTGTTTATAAAGCTCCATTCTCAAATCTCCTCTTTAATTGATGCTCGCTGCAATCTTTACTTTACTCCACAGATTACTGATAGTCTTTTTCGTATCTGCATTGTATTCAAAAACTTCATCCTTTTCATAAGATTCTCTAGGAATATAGGATTCAACTCCTTCATAATCTCCACCTTCGCCTGAAATTGCGTCCATTACTTCCCAGTTTGGTGAAGTATAACCTACCCAGCTTGAGTTTTCGTATGCAACATCATAAGAGCTTACATAGTTAATAAATTCATGAGCAAGTTCCGGATTTTTGGCATTTTTCGGAATAACCATGGCATCACACCAGATATTAGTTCCGCTTTCCGGAAGATAAAATGCCATATTTTCATTTTCACCCATAATATAAGTTGCATCTCCAGAATATACCAATGCCAGTGCTTTTCTTCCCTGTGCCATGTTATCAATAACTTCATCAATAACAATTTCCGGCTCCATGGTTTCTACACACTGTACCAGCCATTCATAAGCTTCTTGAATCTCGGCTTCATTGTCAGTATTCATGGAATATCCCAGATTCTTTAACGCCATCATAAAGGAGTCACGTTCAGAATCATAAAGATATATATCACCCTTATATTTTTCATTTAAAAAGATACCAAATCCATCCTTTTCTAAATCTGCAATGTCAACCTTGGTCTTATCATAAATAATACCAACCGTTCCCCAGAAGTAAGGTACTGAATATTCATTCCCCGGATCATAAGATTTATTAAGTACTTCATCGCTCATATTATCCATACAATTCAAGCGCGAATAATCCAGCTTTTGCAAATAGTCTTCCTCAATAAGACGCTGAATCATATAATCACTTGGTACAATCAGATCATAAGATTCTCCATTTGCTACCTTAATATACATGGATTCATTGGAATCAAAGGTTTCCATTACTACTTTTGCACCAGTTTTCTCTTCGAACCCGGCAATAACATCTTCACCAATATATTCCCCTACATTATAGAAATACAATGTCTGTCCTGCATACTGTTGGTTTTTATTTGAAGTATCAATATTGGCAATAATAACCAGTGCTACCAAAGCCACTGCTACGCAGCTTCCACCAATCGCCCATCTTCTTCTGTTCTCTGGCTTTGTAATACTCTTTGCTACAATTCCAGGAACCAGATTTACAAGAAGCAGAGCTATTGTAATAATTACAATCATCAATGTAGAAATTGCATTAATACTTGGATTAATACGTTTGCTCATGGTATAAACCATAATGCTGATATTTTTTACTCCTGAACCAGTTACAAAATAAGAGATGATAAAATCATCGATAGACATAGTAAAAGCAATCAGCGCACCGGAAATAATCCCCGGCATAATCTGTGGTACCATTACTTTTGTAAGTGCCTGCCATGGTGTCGCCCCCAGATCCATCGCTGCATTAGCAAGGTTAGGGTCTAAGGATTTAATCTTCGGCATAACAGACAGCATCACATATGGAATACAAAAAGAAATATGTGCCAACAACATGGTCATATAACCTTTTTCCACTTTAAATGTAATGAACAAAAGCATGAAGCCAATAGCAGTTACGATTTCCGGATTCATCATTGGCAGATTATTGACCTGCTCCATGACATCACGGACAATTTTTTTGGATTTGCTGATTCCAATTGCCGCAATAGTACCTACCACTGTAGAAATTGCTGTTGCCAGAATCGCCACACCAAAAGTAGTATACAAAGCTTCCATCATATCACTGGATTCCAGCATGTACAGGTACCAACGAAGAGAAAAGCCTGTAAAACTAGTTAATGATTTTCCTTCATTAAATGAAAATACAATCATATAAATAATTGGCAGATAGAAGAATAAAATCATCAGCACCATAAGAATTTTTCCCGGAATACGTTTATCTTTTTTCATGATGCTTATTCCTCCTTTCCACCTTTATTTTTATTTTCAACCTTACGCACAGCCATCATCATTAACATCATGATAATAGCCATAATCATAGAAATTGCACTTCCGAAGTTCCATTCTCCAACAGTAATAAACTGATTTTCAATCAGGTTACCAACTAAGAAGTATTTTCCTCCACCGAGAAGCTTTGGAATAAAGAATGAACTTACTGCTGGTAAGAATACCAAAGTAATTCCATTGATTACCCCTGGTAAGGATAATGGCAATGTAACACGTCTAAATGTCTGCACACTGTTCGCTCCTAAATCCGCTGCGGCTTCTAAGAGCGAGTGGTCCATTTTACAAAGAGAAGTATTAATCTGCAGTATCATAAATGGCAGGAAGTTGTATACCATACCAAGAAGTACTGCCCCTTCTGTATACAGTAATTCCACATCATGGAATCCAAATATACTTAAAAGCTGATAAATAAGTCCACCTTCACTGAGAAGTCCAATCCATGCATAAGTTCTAACAAGCATGTTAATCCATGTAGGCATAGTAATTGCCAGCACCCACAGATTCTGTGTCTTTTCATCACAACGCGAAATATAATATGCCATCGGATAGCCTAATAAAAGACAGATAATCGTTGTCTTAACAGCTATCACAATCGAATTCCAAAGAACTAATAAAAAGTCAGGGTCGGTAAAAAATTTGACATAATGTTCTAAGGTAAGCGAAAATGAAATAATACTGTTCCCAGGCTCCATAAAGGAATACATTGCAATCAGAGCCATTGGAAGTACCAGCATTAATGCCGCCCACACAATATAAGGCAGGGCAAGCTGTGAAAACCTCTTCATTTAAAATACCGCCTTAGACATTACATGTATATCTTCTGGGAAGAATGTCAAGCCGACCTCCTGACCAACTTCCGAATAATCTGTAGTATGAATCTTAAATTCACGACCTGTTGTAGAGAATACAACCTTATAAATACCTTCTTTAATATCTTCCGGATCAAAGTCATAATCTACACTGATATCAATACTCTGGCTTTCATCACTAAGCTTCCAGCCCTGGGCATTTGCCCATGTTTTAAGGTCTGTATCCAACGCCTGTGATTCCTGCAACTCGTCTACTGTTTTAAAGAAGTTAAATGCCATAATAGCTTCATTTGCTTTTTCATTCTTAACGAATGGCTGGTTTACTACGAAAATAGTACGTTCAATGGAAGTACCCTTTGCTGTATAGAAAGTAACCGGATATTTACCGATTTCTTCTTCCAGATTACATTCAATTCTTGCAATAGAAGTAAATTCATCTGTTTCAGGGTCCCATGCCTGTGCATTGGAACGTGCAATAATTTCTTTATCATCAAGTGCTTTTACATCTTCCAAGTCAACATAGAAATCGTTGGCACTGATTTTTTCTTTTCCGTCTTCACTTGTTACGTCATGGTTACGGATTACGTGTATATTTACTGCAACTGTAGTACCTGGAACTGTTTCGACAATAATTTCATAGTGCATACCTTTAAATAAAACACTAAGAACCTCTCCTGTCATTTTTCCATCTTTTACATCTACAATATCAATATCTTCCGGACGTATAACCACGTCTACCTTTTCATTTGGCTTGTATCCAAAGTCCACACAGTCAAATGTAATATCATCAAAACGTACCTTGTAGTCTTCTAACATTACACCAGAAAGGATATTACTTTCTCCAATAAACTGAGCTACAAAACGGTTGGCAGGCTCATTGTAGATTTCTTCTGGAGTACCTACCTGCTGGATTTCTCCACCTTTAAGTACAACAATCTTGTCCGACATAGTAAGCGCTTCTTCCTGGTCATGGGTAACGAAAATAAAGGTAATACCTACCTCCTGCTGAATACGTTTTAATTCGTACTGCATTTCCTTACGAAGCTTTAAATCAAGAGCAGCCAAAGGCTCATCAAGTAAGAGTACCTTTGGTTCATTTACCAATGCTCTTGCAATGGCAATACGCTGCTGCTGACCACCAGATAAAAGAGTTACGTTTTTATTTTCATAACCTTCAAGACCAATTAATTTGAGCATCTTCATGACTTTCTGCTCAATAACGTCATTACTCATCTTCTTTATTTTTAAGCCAAAAGCAATATTCTCATATACACTCAGATGAGGGAATAAAGCATACTTTTGGAATACTGTGTTCAATTCTCTTTCATAAGGTGGCTTGTCGCTGATTTCTTCCCCATCAAAAATAACTTTACCTTCATCCGCTTCCAAAAATCCACCTAAAATTCTAAGTAAAGTTGTCTTACCACAACCACTAGGCCCTAATAAAGTTACAAATTCCTTTTCATCAATATCAAGATTTATCCCTTTTAAAACAAATTGTCCGTCAAAATTCTTTACGATATTACGGAATTCAATCAGTTTCTTTTTTTCCATCTCTCGACCTCCTTGTTTTCTTAAGGAAAATGCGAAGCCTTTGCTGAGCAGAGGTCGCACCTCCTTGTTTTTCCTCTCTAACTATTCAGAGTCCACATTCGAAAAATCGCTGCTACGCAGCTTCTCTTTTTCTCATGTGTGCTTCTCGCCATATGAATTTAGGAAAACATTCCTTTGTAAGCAAGCTTACTCGGTCTGCTTTTCCTAAATTCGCATGGCTCTGAATAGTTACAGATTATTATACTAAAAATAAAATTATTTACAATATTTTTTTAAGAAATAAATGAAACAGGCAGATGCTGAATAGACATCTGCCTGTTAAATTCTATAAATACTCTTAGTATAAGGAGCAGTAATAGCTACTGGGCAAGTATTTTCGACTTTTTATTTAAGTCAACAATTACATTTGTAATTTCTTCAACTACTAACCTATCTCTTTCGCTTTCTGAAAGTGTTTCATTGGCACGAGCAGATACTTCCTGAGTAACACCTGAAACATTATTAATACCAACTGCAATACTTTCGTTTGTCTTTGCTAATTCTGTGACTACTCTTTCCAAATCTTCACTTACTTTATCAATATTCCCAACACAAACTTCAATTTCCTCAAAATTCTGTGCCATAATTTCAACTGCTTTATTTTGCTCTTTGTTACTTTCCATCAATTGATTAATGGATCTGAAAACTTCTTCGATTGAAACTGTAATACCATTGATCAATTCTGTAATATTAATTGTTGCTTCACTCGTCTGTTTTGCAAGACTTGAGATTTCGCCAGCAACTACTGCAAACCCTTTACCTGCCTCCCCTGCTCTTGCCGCTTCAATAGAAGCATTTAAGCTTAACAAATTTGTCTGATTTGTTACAGAATTAATCATTTTTACAATAGAATTCATTTTCTCCATATTTTCAATTAATTCATTCATTTTTAAGGCCACTGCAGAGCTTGCAGTTTCTGACTGATTAACCGATACAAGTAAGTGCTCTACGTTCTCTTTTCCTACTGTAATAGTATCTTCAGTCTGATTTACATCTCCTGCAATCGTATTTGTAACATCCTTTGCTCTGTCAATCTGCTCCATAATTTCTTCTGTCTGTAACAGCTGCTGCTGTAAAGTTGCCGCTGTTTCATTTGCTCCTGCTGTTACATCCTGCATAGAATCTTTTGTAGCTGAAACCGATTGTCTCAAATGTTCCATTCGTACTGTAACAGATTCAATATCATCAGATATTCCTTTTGACACTTCTAATGTATTAGCAAGCAATATGTCCGTTTTATCTTTTTCCTCACGTAATTCCGCAATTTTCTGAGCATTTGCCTTACCGATTACATCAGTTGCAAGTCCTACCAAGAACGCTCCAAGTATAACTGAAATAATTTGAATTTCTACCATAGCTAAACTATCAGAAGTTAACGACCCTGTTGCAAATCCAACTATAACCGATACAATATTTGCAACACCGGCTATTCCACCGGTAATATAACATAACTTTACATCACCATATGGAATAATAATGATATAAATCATAAAAATATAAACAAATGTAGTCGGAACTGCTGCTGTTAATAACACAAAAGCATATAAAATAGCGAATCCTATGCTTAAAATATATTTAAGCACAGTAGATTCCTTATTTTTGCGATATATCATTAAATATGCAAGATATGGAACCATATCTATAATTGTAAATAATATCGTATATCCTAATGTTCTACTCCCCTTTATAAATTCAAGGATATAAGCAAATAGTAAAATGAATGTAAGGATAGAATATGCTAATAATACTGCCCTGTTTATTCTTTCAATCTCTGGTATTCTCTTCTGCTTCATAAATTTCCCCTTTTCATTAGTATAGTTCAAGACAATTATATCAAATAACAAAGAACAAGTAAAACATAACTGGATTTTTTTTACTTTACTTTTTTTCTTTACCTATTCACTTTTACTCATTATGTACTCTTTCATTACAAGTGCAATATCCTGTGCACAGCATTTACCACTAGGGTTTATTTCTGCACATTTACAACTGCAACAGGCACCTGTCATTCGCTTAATGTCAGCAAGTGTCTTTGCTCCCTGCTCCATGGCTGCAATAATTTCTCCCTTTGTTACATTGTCACAGTAACATACAAGTTCATGATTCTCTATGAAAACACCCTTTCTCTCTTAACTAAAATAATGTACCTCTACTTCAATATTGGTAAATTCATTATATCAATCAATATCTCTTCTATCCCTGCAATCCTCTGGACTGTCTATCCATATCTTCAATTACAATATCATAAATTTCTCCCAAAGAAGCACAATACTCTAATACTTTCCAAGGCTCATTGGTATGATAATGAATTTTAATTAATTCCTCATCACCTACAGCCAACAAACTGTCTCCTTTAAAATTCTCAGCAATGTAATCATTAATTTCATCCTCATCGAGATTAGTTCCTTCAATTAATAACTGTGTATCATACTTAAATTCTAACATATTCGTTTTCTCCTTTATTTTCATCTTTCACTTATTATAAATTGGAACTCATTATAAGTCAAAAATGCTTTCCCATCATAGCTAAATTACTTGCAGCATAAAAACCCAGTTTCTTATAAAAATGCATATGGTGTTCGTCATTCACACTTATGAGTTCTATATGTTCAGCTCCATTTTTTCTTGCTCGCTCTTCCAATTCTTTCAGTAATGCTGTACCGTATCCTTTATTATGATGATTAGAAAATATCACAATTTCCTCCAAGAAGTATGCTTTTAAATCATCAAATTCTTTATAATAGCCCATCAAAAAACCAACAAGTTCACTATCATCATACTGAACCATACACTCTGCACCCTCAATAGACACCACCTGATGAATTCTTTTATAGGCTTTTTCATAAGTCCAACATCCGCCTTCGCAAGAATTATAATATTCGATATACTTATGAATTACTTTATCTAAATTCTCTTCTGTTAATTTAATATATTCCATTACTTTTCCCCTCTATTTTTCATATTTCCTTTCTATTGCATTTAGCAATTTGCTAATTCTTTCTTCCAACAACCCGAAAGATATGCCAAT
>CAYTGQ010000030.1:0-13909 GCA_964437345.1 uncultured Lachnoclostridium sp.
AGCCCAGTCAGCTACAAAACGTTCTAACTTACCGATAGAAACTGGTTCACCCTTAATACCACGGATACACTTACATTCACACTGTGATTCCTGTGGACATACACGACCACATACTGCCGGAAGTGCAGAATACTGGCTGATTACATTGTAAGCTTCTTCAATGTTGCCTTCTTTAACCTGACTGATAAATCCTGGAATATCGATAGATACAGGACATCCTGTAATACATTTTGCATTTTTACAATTGATGCAACGGCTAGCTTCTGCCATTGCTTCTTCTAAATTATATCCTAAACATACTTCATCAAAGTTTTTAGCACGTACGGCTGGTTCCTGTTCTCTGACAGGTACTCTCTTTAATACATCTACTTCAATTGCCATTATTTGTCACCTCCGCATCCGCAGCCACCGCCCTGGTGAGTTGCTCCTTCTTTCAGTTTCAGCATTGCTCTGCCTTCTTCTGTTTTGTACATCTGCTGACGTTTCATGGATTCATCAAAGTCAACAAGGTGTCCGTCAAATTCTGGTCCGTCTACACAGGCAAATTTAACTTCTCCGCCTACTGTTAAACGGCAGGCACCACACATACCTGTACCATCAACCATGATTGGGTTCATACTTACAATAGTCTTGATACCTAATTCTTTTGTTAAAATGCAGACAAATTTCATCATAATAACTGGTCCAATTGCTACAACCAAATCATATTTCTTGCCTTCGTTATTTACTAAATCTTTGATTTTATCATTAACATTACCTTTGAAACCATATGTACCATCATCTGTTGCAACATATACATTGTCAGACCACTGTTTCATTTCGTTTTCTAAGATAATTAAATCTTTGCTTCTTGCACCGATGATAACATCTACGTCATATCCGTTCTGTTTCATCCATTTAACCTGTGGATATACTGGAGCAGTACCAACACCACCAGCTACAAATAAGATTTTCTTCTTTGCTAATTCTTCTGGATCTTCATCGATTAATTCAGATTTGCATCCTAATGGTCCAACGAAATCTCTGAAGTAATCTCCTTCTTTCATTTCAGCCATTTCCTGTGTAGATGCACCAACTACCTGGAATACGATAGTTACTGTTTCTGCTTCTCTGTCGTAATCACAGATTGTTAAAGGAATTCTTTCTCCCTTTTCATCCATTTTTACGATAACGAACTGTCCTGGGTAGCATTTTTTCGCTACGCGGGCAGCCTTAACATCCATTAAATAAATGTTGTTTGCTAAATATTCTTTTTTTACAATCTGGAACATTTATCCTGCCTCCACTCTTTTCTTTTATGCTGTGTTTCTCACTTCTAAATAGATAAATTTTATCACCATGTATCATTATACTACTGTTTCTCTTAAAAATCTATAGGAAATTGTGAAATTTTAAACAGTCAGATAATTCAATGTAAAGGCTCCTCCTTGTCAAAACATTCACGAAGTTTTCCAAGAGCCTTTTTTTCTATACGACTTACATAACTTCTGGAAATCCCCAGCTCTTTTGCAATCTCTCTCTGAGTGACTTCCCTTCCTCCGTCGAGACCATAACGCCAACGGATAATCTGTTTTTCCCGCTGATTTAGCACTTTATTCACATAACGATAAAGACATTTTACTTTTTCCTCCAAATCCATACACTCAATAATATCTTCATCCTCTGCCTCCAGTATATCTAAGAGATTCAGAAGATTCCCTTCCTTATCTTTTCCAATGGGTTCGTACAAATACACTTCTCTGGACTGCTTTTTGCTGCTACGCATAAACATAAGAAGTTCATTATCAATGCAACGGGATGCATAAGTTGCCAAACGGATTTCCTTATCTATATCAAAAGTATCTACTGCCTTAATCAAACCAATGGTTCCTATAGAAATCAAATCTTCCATTTCTCTGTCTGCTGTCCCATATTTCTTTGCAATATGGGCAACTAATCTTAAATTTCGTTCAATTAAAATGTTTCTGGCTTCTGTTTCTCCCTTGCGGCACTTTTCCAAATATTCTTTTTCTTCCTTGGCATCCAATGGTTTCGGAAATGATTTCATAAAAAAGTACCCCAACACAAACTGCTTTCTAACAATTTATGCCGGAGTACGTTTTTTCGTGCCTTTCCAACTCACTTTTTCCAAAAATTCAAAGTTTGATAATCTTTTATCTTTCACTTCTTCTTAATAAATCAAAAGGCGCAAGTTCCATTCCTAAATCAATATATATTTTCTGTTTTGGATGTGGACAGCTTTCCATATCATTGCCATCTTCATCCATAATACGTTTTACTTCTGCCAGAATATTCTCACCATTTGGTTTCATGACCTCAATGGTTTCACCTACACAGAACTTATTTCTCTGTTCAATAGCATAGAGCCCTGCTTCATTCTTTCCACCAATTAATCCCAAGTAAGTATACTCTTTTACATAAGTATTGTTATCATAAATCTGTGTCTCATGGGTTGTTGGTCCATAGAAAAATCCTGTTGTGAACTGACGGTAAGTGCACTTAGAAATTTCTTCCATGTAATGAGGAATCTTCTTTTCATAAAGTGCCGGGTCCTCATAGTAATCATCAATTGCTTCACGATAAGTTCTTGCTACGGATGCAACATAAAGAGCAGTCTTCATACGGCCTTCTATTTTCAGGCTGTCAATTCCAGCTTCGATAATATCCGGAATGTGTTCAATCATACACAAATCCTTAGAATTGAAAATATAAGTTCCTCTTTCATTTTCTTCTACCGGAAGATATTCACCTGGTCTGTTTTCTTCCATAATATAATATTTCCAACGGCAAGGATGTGTGCATGCACCCAAATTGGCATCTCTGCCTGTAAAATAATTACTTAACAGGCATCTTCCCGAATAGGAAATACACATTGCTCCATGAATAAATGTTTCAATTTCTAATTCATCCGGAATATTCTTACGAATTTCCCCAATTTCTTTAATGGAAAGTTCTCTGGCAGATACAACTCTGGTTGCTCCCATTCTATGCCAGAAACGGTATGTTCCATAGTTAACATTATTTGCCTGTGTACTGATGTGTACATCAATTTCAGGACATACTTCTTTTGCAATATCAAATACACCAGGATCTGAAATAATCAGTGCGTCTGGTTTTATTCTCTTCAGTTCTGTAAAATATTCTCTGATTCCATCTAAATCTCTGTTATGTGCAGTAATATTAGCAGTTACATATACCTTTTTACCATGTTCATGGGCGAATTCAATTCCTTCTTCCATATCTTCCATAGAGAAATTCTTTGCTTTTGCCCGAAGGCCATACATATCTCCACCGATATATACAGCATCTGCACCATAAGTTACTGCAACCTTTAATACTTCCAAACTGCTGGAAGGAATTAATAATTCTGGTTTCTTTCTCATCTTTCTTTCGCTTCTTTCTAAAGTCTTGTACTTAATGTAACACCATCGCCTATCGGTAACACAATAGTATCCATTCCTTCCATATGAGTCAGCTGATACAGGTAATCTCTCATACGATAATGAATGGTACGATTTCTTCTTATAACTGCATATCTGGACTCTACAATATCTCCATCCTGTAACACATTGTCAGAAATCAAAAGTCCGCCTTTTGGAAGCATTGCCATAATATAAGGCAGGAAATGAGGATACTGTCCCTTAGCCGCATCCATAAAAATCATATCATATTGCTGATTTTCTTCAGAAAGCTTTGGCAAAATATCGGCAGCATCGCCTTCTAATAATTCAATTACCTTTTCCTTACCTGTAAGCTTTATATTTTTCTTTGCTTCTTCTATTCGCTTTGGATAGTTCTCAATTGTGGTAATTGTGCACCCCTCTGGCATATATTCGCTCATTAGAATTGCCGAAAATCCCACTGCTGTTCCTACTTCCAGTATTTTCTTTGGCTGATGCAGATGTATCAAAAATTTCAAAAGACTTCTTGTTGGCTTTTTAATAATCGGTACATAGTCCGCCAAAGCTTCTTTCTCAATTTTTCTTAGATGTTCTGGCAATTCCGTTTCCAAAGATTCAATATAAGCTGCAATTCTTTCATTGGTAATCATTCTTCTGCTCCATCTTCTTCTACTTCCAAACCGGTAATAATCTCCAAAATTGTCTCATAGGGCATCGAAGTATTTAATGTATAGTAACCCGGCATAATCGGATGATTGTCATTTACTGAGATTTTCGCACGAATCCAAAAGGAATACTTATCTACAACTAACCCTTTCTCTTCCAGCATGTCTGCCACTTCCATTGTAGAGGCACCCTTCTCAATTGTCACCACCTTATCTATTCCTGGTGATGTGTGCACTGTCACATTACCAAACACCTGATATGACAACTCATAAGCCGCTGTACTAAAACGCATTATTACAATTATAGCAAGAACATAGAACAGTACATTCAGCATAAGCTGAATAACCCCTCCAATTGTTTTCATTGTTCTCTTTGTGTTTTTAGATACAGCTGCCATATCTATTCCTCCAAAAAGCTAATATCAATATCAACCTGTTTTGCAAATCGGTCCTGAATTCTGCGAACTACTCTGCAATACTCCTTTTCTGCTATCTGAAATTCTCTCACTGCCGGAAGTGCCAACAAGGCTTCATGATCCCTGCAAAGCATTCTCTCCTTTTCTGCAACATTATTTTCTGGTGTTGCACGAAGTACGAATTGCTGTCTTTGGAATTCTGACAATGACTTCCAAAGCTCTTCATCTTTTTTTACTTCAGCAAGACAACGCTGATATTCTTTATATTCTGTACTTTTTCTTAAAACTTCAATTAAAAGTTCTAAAGCTTCATCAACTATATTTCCCATGTTACTGACCTCACACCTTTATACTTCCATAATAATTGGCAGAATCATAGGATTTCTCTTGGTCTTCTTCCATAAGTAATCGCTTAAGGAATCTTTAATTTCATTCTTAATTCTGCCCCAGTCTGTTACCCCGTTATCCAGACATCTGTCTAAAGCATCATTTACAACTACTCTTGCCTCATCCATCAGGTTTTCAGATTCTCTTACATAAACGAAACCTCTGGAAACAATATCCGGACCTGCCAGAATCTGATTACTGTATTTTTCCAGTGTCACAACAATGATAATCAGACCATTTTCGGATAAATGCTGTCTGTCACGGAGAACAATATTTCCAACATCTCCTACACCCAGACCATCTACCAATATACCATGGGCAGGTACTTTTCCAACTACCTTACCTTGTTCAGCACCAAGTTCCAGCACGTCCCCTGATGATAAAATGAAAACATCTTCTTTATTCAGTCCCATGCTTTCTGCTAACTCTGCATGTGTCATTAAATGTCTGTATTCTCCATGAACAGGAATTGCGTATTTTGGCTTTGTTAATGCATAGATTAATTTAATCTCTTCCTGACATGCATGACCGGATACATGAGTATCCTGGAAAATAACCTTGGCACCCTTCATAGACAATTCATTAATAACCTTAGATACTGATTTTTCATTACCCGGAATTGGTGTTGAGCTAAAAATAACTGTATCTCCCGGTTTAATGGAAATCTTACGATGAATGGAGGCTGCAATTCTTGAAAGAGCTGCCATCGCTTCTCCCTGACTGCCTGTTGTAATTACAACCAGCTGCTCATCAGTATAATTCTTCATCTGCTCAATATCTATTAAAATATTATCTGGTAATTCAAGATATCCTAGTTCGTTGGCTGTAGTGATGATATTTACCATGCTGCGACCTTCAACTACAACTTTTCTGCCATACTTCTGTGCTGAATTAATAATCTGACGTACACGGTCTACATTAGAAGCAAAGGTTGCCACAATAATACGACTTTTGCTATTTTCAGCAAAAATATTATCAAAAGTCTTTCCAACTGTTTTTTCTGACATGGTATATCCTGGTTTCATAACATTTGTACTGTCACACATCAGAGCCAGAACACCTTTTTTACCTAATTCACCAAAACGCTGTAAATCAATGGTATCTCCAAATACCGGAGTGAAATCTACTTTAAAGTCTCCAGTATGAACAATAATTCCTGCCGGTGAATAAATTGCCAGTGCTGCTGCATCAGCAATACTGTGATTTGTTCTGATAAATTCAATACGGAACGCTCCAAGATTAATGGATTGTCCATATTTTATTACTTTTCTTTTTGTTGTCTTAACTAAGTTGTGTTCCTTTAGCTTATTCTCAATAATTCCCATTGTAAGCTTAGTTGCATAAATCGGAACATTAATGTCTTTCAACACATAAGGCAGGGAACCAATATGATCTTCATGACCATGAGTAATTACAAATCCTTTTACCTTATCGATATTTTCCTTTAAATAAGTTACGTCCGGAATAACTAAATCAATACCTAACATTTCATCTTCCGGAAAGGATAAGCCACAATCTACAACAACAATACTGTCCTCATATTCAAATGCAGTAATATTCATTCCAATCTGTTCTAAACCACCAAGTGGTATAATTTTAACTTTTTCATCTACTATATTTTCTTTTTTCAATCAGTTGCACCTCCATAAAAATATGTAATCACAAGCACGTTAAAGAAAGATGACAATGCCGTAAAGAACATAACCATCAATCTTTTCAATGCTATTCTATAATTCACGATTCTCTTATATACACGTTATTCTATCCTATTTAACCAGAATTTCTGTTTTACAGTTCAATTTCAACATCCTCTAAAAGTTCTGCAAAAATCTTAGATAATGCTTCTAATAAATCATCATCTTCTACAGCATCGTATACTGCTTCTTCTCCATTGCCACCTTTTGTTTCTTTTAAAATCAGAGCAGTAGCTTCTTCTTCATCGGATTCTGCCACTAAAAGATAGTTTTCTCCGGCTAATGTTGTTTCTTCTACTACGTAAAATGCGACTTCTTCGCCATCTTCTGTTGTAAAAATAATACTTTCTTCCATAATATCCTCCTAATTTACTGTCTGCTTCTCATATCTAAATAACCTTGCAATATAAATACTGCAGCTACTTTATCTACAACCTTACTGCGGTCTTCACGTCTTACATTACCTTCAATCATCGCATTATGAGCTGATACTGTTGTTAATCTTTCATCCCATAAAACAACCTCTAATCCTGTTCGTCTTTCCAGTGTTTTTGCAAATTCTTCTGATTTCTGTGCACGTTCACCAATGGTATTATTCATGTTCTTAGGATACCCTAAAACAATCAATTCAACATCATACTCTTTAATCAGTTCTTCAATTCTTTGAAGCGTATGTCTAAGTTTGTTCTCTTCTTTTCTACGAATTACTTCTATTCCCTGTGCTGTCAGCAAAAGTTCATCACTAATGGCAACACCAACCGTAACAGAACCGTAGTCTAATCCCATAATTCTCAATGTGTTTCCTCCACATTTCCACGATTCGTATATTTATTATTTCAAATTATTTTCAATGTAATCTTTTAATAATTCTTCAATAATTTCATCTCGTTCCGCCTTCACAATCAGGCTTCTCGCTCCATTATAGCTTGTAATATATGTTGGATCACCTGACATAACGTAACCCACAATCTGATTAACCGGATTGTAACCTTTTTCCGTTAATGCTTTATAAACAGAAGCAATGATTTCTTTTACTTCCATTTCCTGCTCTTTTGGTACTTCAAAATATTGTGTATTATTAATTTCCTGCATTTATTTCACTTCCTCCAACCGTCTTTCACGAACTACCATGCTATTCCTATCTTAATATAAACTACCTGAAATAGCAAGTCTAAATGTGTTTACAAATCTAGATACAAATCTACATTTTCCCCTATTTTCCGGATTTAAACTCTTTCGCATAACAGTACATTATCTTCTATTTTCCCTGTAACTTTCACGGCAATCAACTGATTGTGAAGTTCAAAAGCTTCCTGTTCCGCAGGAAGTGCCAGTTTTACATATCTTTCATTGTGACCGATAAAATATTCCTGTCCACCTATTGTCACCTGTTCTTCCACCAGCACAAGACCATCCTGCCCAATAAAAGCTTCTTCATAAGCATTCTGCATTTCTTTTCCAATTTCAATTAACTGGCTGCTTCTCTCGTGCTTTATGCTTTCCGGTATCTGATTTGGATTCTTGGCTGCTACAGTTCCTTTTCTCATGGAATATTTAAAAATATGCACATCACTAAAGGCAATTTCTTTCAAAAATGCCTTCGTTGCAGTAAACTCTTCTTCTGTTTCTTCTGGGAAGCCTACAATTACATCGGTTGTAATTGCAGGATTGTCAAAGTATCTGCGGAGAATATCACAGCCATTTTTATATTCAGCTGCACTGTATTTGCGATTCATTCGCTTTAAGGTTTCATCACAACCACTCTGTAAAGACAAATGAAAATGTGGGCATACTTTTTCTATTTTTGACAGCTCTTCCACAAATTTTTCAGTTACGATACGTGGTTCCAAAGACCCCAGACGAATTCGTCTGATTCCTTCTACTTCACTTACTTTACGAATAATAGAAAGCAATGGCTTACCTTCCAATAGAATGAAATTCTTTTCTCCCTGTAAATCAACACCATAAGAAGATAAATGGATTCCTGTAAGGACTACTTCCTGATAACCGCTTTCTGCCAGCCTTCTTACTTCCGAAAGAACATCCTCCTCACTTCTGCTTCTGATTCTTCCCCTGACATAAGGAATAATACAGTATGAGCAGAACTGATTACAGCCATCCTGAATTTTAATATAAGCTCTTGTTTTCTCTCCGGCATTCACAATGGAAAGTTGTTCATAATCCTGTGACTCTTTCATATCAACCAAGGCAGCAAATTCAAGCTTTTCTTTTGCTTTCTGTCTTTCTTTCTGGTATTCCTCTACCAGCGACACTATCTGCTTTTTCTGATTATTTCCAATGATAACATCAATGGACTCATCCTTCTTTGCTTCTTCAGCAGAAGCCTGTACATAACAGCCTGCTGCCACAATAACTGCTTCCGGATTCATTTTCTTTGCTTTATGAAGCATCTGTCTTGATTTCCGGTCTGCCATATTTGTGACAGTACAGGTATTGATAACATAAATATCTGCTTTTTCATGAAACTCTGCCAACTCATATCCTGCTTCTACAAAAAGCTGCTCCATAGCATTGGTTTCATAAGAGTTTACCTTGCATCCTAATGTTAAAAATGCAACTCTTTTTGTTGATTTGTTCTGTTCGCAAAAATGGCTCATAAAATTTCCTTTCTACTTTAATATATTGACTTTTGCCCCCTGAAACGTTAGTATATAGGTAGGAAATGCAATTTGCAAATCACGTTATTTATAGTCAATCAGGAGGGTTCACAATAATGAAAACAGTTAAAATTTCTTTAAACTCAATTGATAAAGTAAAAGCATTTGTTAACGACGTTACTAAATTTGATACTGACTTCGATTTAGTATCCGGAAGATATGTAATCGATGCCAAATCCATTATGGGTATCTTCAGTCTTGATTTATCCAAGCCAATTGATTTAACTATCCATAGTGACAATGATACAGATACAATTCTTGAAGTATTAAAACCATACATTATCGAATAGTCATACAATTTGTTTATTTAAGGGAGTGTACCACACTCCCTTTTTTTGTTAATCTACTAAAATTGTTTCTACTGTATTCAGTGCAGTTTCCATCAATTCATCAATCTTCTCTTCCAGATTCTTCTCTGAGCGGCGGATCGCTTTTAAATTTGGTTTTGTAACCGGATGTTTTGCAACGAAAATTGTACAGCAGTCTTCGTATGGAAGAATAGATGTTTCGTAAGTATTAATCTTTTCTGCAATATCCACGATATCCTGCTTGTCAAAACCAATAACCGGACGATATACAGGCATTGTACATACGTCATTAGTAGCTGCTAAACTCTGCATAGTCTGACTAGCTACCTGTCCGATACTTTCTCCTGTAATCAACCCAAGACAACCGTCCTGTTCAGCTAAGGTCTGGGCAATCTTCATCATATATCTTCTCATAATAATAGTTAATTCATCATGAGGACATTTATCGTAAATATAAAGCTGAATATCTGTAAAGTTAACAACATGGAGCTTAATTGGACCTGCATATTTTGCTACCAATTTTGCAAGGTCTACTACTTTCTGTTTTGCTCTTTCACTTGTATATGGTGGTGCATGGAAATAAGTTGCTTCAATACTTACACCACGTTTTGCAATCATATAACCTGCTACCGGACTGTCGATACCGCCGGATAATAAGAGCATCGCCTTTCCATTAGTTCCAACCGGCATACCACCTGGTCCTGGAATATTCTGGGAATAGATATATGTCTTCTTTCTCACCTCAATATTAAGGTAGATATCCGGATTGTGTACATCTACAGATAAATTAGGGAAGTTATCTAATAATACGCCTCCCATTTCCACACAGATTTCTGGAGATGTAAGTGGATACTGCTTGTCAGAACGTTTTGCCAGCACCTTGAAGGTCATTGGTTTATCTCCATATACATTTGTCATATATTCAATGGCAGCCTTTGTAATATCATCCCATTCTGTGCTGTCTACAATTACAGTGGGACAGATAGATACAATACCAAATACTCTCTTTAAGGCTTCTACTGTTTCTTCATAATCAAATGCAGTTAATGCTTCTATATAAATTCTTCCCTGTTCTTTGATTACTTCAAATTCACCTTCTATATCCTTTAAGGCAAACTTAATCTGGTCTCTTAATGCATTTTCAAAAATATATCTGTTTTTACCTTTAATTCCAATTTCTCCGTACTTAATTAAAAATGCTTTAAACATGATTTATTCCTTTCTTTTATATATTCTTTAGTGTCGTCTATATCTTCTAAGCATTGGAAGAATCTCTTTCAATGCTTCCAGTGCATAGTCAAGTTCTTCTTTGGTTGTAAATACAGACAGACTGAAGCGAAGTGTACTGTCTAATAAATCCTTATGAACTCCTATAGCTTTTAAGGTTCCGCTAATCTGAGGATGATTTGATGCACAGGCAGAACCTGCCGATACATAAACACCTTTTTCAGCCAGACTGTGAAGCAGAACTTCACTTCGAATACCTGCGAAGCTTACGCTGATAACATGAGGTGCTGTATCTTTAATTTCAAGTCCATCAAGACCATTTACTTTTACTTCCTCTAGCTTGCGTACTTCATCAACAAAATAGCTTTTTAATTCATAAAGCTTTTCCACTTTTTCTTCATGGTCTGTATAAATTTCTTTTACAGCTTGTCCAAGTCCTGCAATTCCCGGCACATTCTCTGTTCCGGAGCGCATTCCCTTCTGCTGTTCTCCACCATAAATAATTGGTTTTACTTTCAACTTATCCTTGATATATAAAAATCCAATTCCTTTTGGACCATGTATCTTATGGGCACTGACAGATAACATATCAATTCCCATTCTCTTTGGATAAATCCTGTATTTTCCATAGCCTTGGATAGCATCCACATGGAAGATGATATCTTTCTTCTTCTCTTTAATTGCCTTGGAGATTCCTTCTATATCTTCAACTGCACCCATTTCATTATTAACAAACATAATGGACACTAAAATGGTTTCTTCATTGATTGCATCTAAAAGCTCTTCCATTTTAACATGACCATTAACATCTACGTTCAGGTAAGTTATGGTAAATCCGTTGTTCTCCAGATAAATCAATGGATTATGAACAGAAGGATGCTCTATTTTAGTTGTAATAATATGTTTTCCGGCTCTCTGATTGGCCAAAGCGGTTCCAATTAATGCCATATTATTGGATTCTGTTCCACCAGATGTAAAAATAATCTCTTTTTCTTCTACTTTCAAATTAGAAGCAATAATTTTTCTCGCTTCCTTTACATACTGTTCTGCTTCTACACCTTTGCTGTGAAGAGAAGATGGATTACCATAGCTTTCTTCTAACGTTTCTATCATCTTTGCTTTCACACTTTCAAAGGGCTTAGTTGTTGCCGCATTATCTAAATACGCAATCACGTTAATCCTCCATTCTACTACTCACTGTCTTTTTCAATTGCAAACATCAATACAGAAAGAATACAAAGTCCGGCTGTTTCTGTACGAAGGATTCGCTTTCCGAGACTGATTGGTACAATTCCTGCTTCTTTTGCCGATTCAATCTCTTCCTCTGCAAATCCACCTTCCGGTCCAATAAAAATACCAACTGACTGACATTTTGCCATTTTCTCTACTTCTTCAGAAGCTGCTTTCATTCCTTCTGCTTTTTCATAAGGAATCACACTTTCATCCATTTCAGAGGCTGCCTTTAATGCTTCTTTATAGTTCATAACCGGCTTAATCTGTGGAATTATTCCACGTCCCGACTGCTTTGCCGCTGCTCTGGCAATTTCCTGCCAACGCTCTAATTTCTTCTTTTCTTTTTTAGCATCTTCTATTTTAGCAACACAAAATCGTGTAGAAACCGGAACAATTTCATGTACTCCCAATTCCACTGCTTTTTGAATGATTAATTCCATTTTATCCTTTTTAGGAAGTCCCTGAAACAGAGTGATTCGCACCTTAAGTTCCGTCTCTGCTTCTTTACTTTCTATTATTTCTGCTTCAATCTGATCCTTTAACAAGTCTTTAATTACGCAGGTATGAAAAATTCCTTCACCGTCACACACGGTAATTTCTTCTCCCTGCTCCATACGAAGCACATTTTTTATGTGATTCACATCCGTTCCTGTCATATGAACCTGATTTCCAATAATATTTTCCTTTTCTGTATAAAAACAATGCATATGTTTTCCTCACGCTCTTAATCAATAAAGCCGATTACAAATTCCACTGACTTTTGATTACCAATCATTATATGATAGCATTTATCTGTATAAAAGTCAAACTTACCAGATTTCTACACACTTTTCATACATTGTTTCTGGCACAATTGTCTTATAAATATTTATAAGGCTTTTTCTACACTCTTCAAAGTCCACTTTTTCTTTTACTTGATAAATCCAGATTGCAAAATTTACTCCAAAGAGTTTGCTTTTTACATTTGTTTTGACTACACCATTACGAGTATAAAAACTGTCTCTACGTTCTCTGAGTTTCCTTTCTTCTTCATTTTTTGCAAAATCAATATCCTCTGTTTCCAGCAAGATTCCTTTGTAATCCTGTGTCATATCTTTCATTTTCTTTAAGAAAATACTTCCCCAGCCTTTATTTCTATAGTTTTCTTTAATCGCAAAATAATCTAATAACAATACCTTCTTCTTTGTATCTTTCACAAAAAAGGCATATCCAATTAACGGCAGATCATTAATTCCTATATCCGCATATTTTTCATCTGCATCAAAAAGACCAAGTCCATAATAATAACCTTCTTCCAACATTCTTTCAATTGTTTCGAGCGGTTTTACTTCCTCAGCAGGGAAGTGGCTGTTAATATATTTTTGATACATTTCTAACACTTCATTATCGGATAATTCTTTTATTAAGTACATGGTTTCTCACACTCCATATTTATCGTTCTTTTAAATCCAAATTATCATTTTATTCATGTCCGTGGTTCACTTTCTTTATTATAAACAAAAAAGATGTAAAATTGCAATCTTTCGACCAATTTCACATCTTTCTTTATTACTTCTTACTTATTCATCTTCATTTTCAACTAAATTCCTAAGCCAGAGCCGCTCTTTGCAAAATCTCACTATGTTCTCGTATGACACTTTTCATCAAGGCAATGTCCGTCTGCATTGCCTCAATCTTATCTGCCTGTTCAGAATACCTATTTGCTGCCGGTAAATAGTTCTCCACTAAAAGTTTGATATCTGGTTGAATCTCATTTTCAATAATGAGTTCCATCTTTGTCTGTCTGGCATCCAATCTGGATACATCTTCCTTCAAACCTGATACATCTTCCTTCAAGCCTGATACATCTTCCTTTAAGCCCGATACATCTTCCTTCAAGCCTGATACATCTTCCTTCAAG
>CAYTGQ010000030.1:14009-17216 GCA_964437345.1 uncultured Lachnoclostridium sp.
AAGTCCGAAATATCCTCTTTGATTGGTGCTAACTTATCATCTAGCAAACTTGAAATTGCTCCCAATAATTCTTTGTTATCCATTCTTATCATCCTCCTTCTCTCTAATTTTCCTCTATTCTTATTGTTTCCACATGTCTTTCTGCCTTATAGATTCTTTGTGCGCACTTTATTTCTGTAAAGCCATTGTATCATATCCAAAATATAATGTCTATCTGATAACACACACTCAAATTATTAGTATTACCATTCCATCAAACATTTTATTTTGTAGTTATATCATATCACAACAATTTTCGTTGTGTAAATTGACATTTTTTACAAATCAATTTTCTGTTTTTTATATATTATTACATAAATTAGATTAGAAATCACAAAACAGACACTTGTATTATATACCGTATACAAATGCCTGTTCCATCAACAATCCACTATTTTTAATATTTTATGCCATACAATTATTTTGCTATGGCATAAAAACACTTCTTTTCAATTACTATTTTGCCACAAAGGAAACCCAGTCGCCCATTTCGTTAATTTCAATAATCTCAAAACCATTATTTAAAAGTGCTTCCTGAACTTCTTCTCTCTTCATATCAATGATACCAGAAGAAATGAATAATCCATCTGGTTTCATATGCTGTCTGATTTCACCAGAAAGTGGAATAATTACATCCGCTAAAATGTTAGCAGCAACAATATCATATTTCTGATATCCAACCTGATCCTGAACTTCTTTATCAGCAATAATATTACCTGCATAGGCTGTAAACTGCTCTTTTGTAATATGATTTACTTCCATATTTTCATAAGTAGCTGTTAATGCTGCAGGGTCGATATCTGTACCAACGGCATGTTTTGCACCTAACTTTAATCCAATGATAGAAAGAATACCACTACCACAACCTACATCCAGTAATTCTGTTTCTGGTGTAATATACTTACGAAGTCCCAAAATACAAAGTCTGGTTGTCTCATGTGCACCTGTTCCAAAGGCCGTTCCCGGGTCAATTTCAATTACCAAGTCATCATCTTTTTTGTCTTCCAGTACTTCCCAAGTTGGCTTAATTACAATATCTTCTGCTACACGGAAAGGCTTGAAAAATGCTTTCCAGTTATTAATCCAGTCACCATCATCGGTTTCTTCTGTTGTGATGGTTCCTTCACCAACATTGACAAATGCAGAAATCTCTTCCAACCCTTCTGCAATCTGTTTTTTCAATTCTTCTAAATCCATTTCTGGTGAAACATAGGAAGTTACAGTTGCTTCTCCTTCATCTGGCGGAAGCTCCGGAAGAATATCAATAAACATTGCTTCCTTATCTTCCTGAGATAAAGGCACGTTATCCTCAATCTGAATTCCTTCCAAGCCTAATTCATCAAATAAATTACTGATAAAATCCACTGCATCTGTTGTTGTTTTTAAAGAAACCTTAATCCATTTCAATGTCATTTCCACCTTTTTTTAATCAAACAAATCATTTATTTTTTCTTTAAAACCTTTTTTCTTTGGTTTTTCCTGTGTATTTTCATTTTTATTGGAAGCATCTCCTGCCACTGAATTTTCGCCTCTCATAGAACGGTCAAATGCTTCTAATAATTCCTTTTGCTCATTATTGAGACTTGATGGAACCTGTACAACCAGCGTAACATAATGATCACCACGTACATTCTTATTACGAAGAGATGGAACACCTTTTCCACGAAGACGTACTCGAGTATCCGTCTGTGTTCCCGGTTTCACTGTATACATAACATCTCCATCAACTGTATTGATTTTCAATTCTCCACCTAATGTTGCCTGAACAAAAGAAATTGGAGCTGTTGAATAAATATCCATATCTGAACGCTGGAATATAGGATGTCTGCTTACAATTACTTCTACTAACAAATCTCCTCTTGGTCCACCATTTGTACCCGGTTCACCCTTATCGCGGATTCTTACACTCTGACCATTATCAATTCCTGCCGGAATGGAAATCTGAATTTTCTTCTTATTACTTACATAACCAGTACCATAACAGTCGGCACACTTATCCTTAATAATCTTACCTGTACCACGACAATCCGGACATGGCTGAACATTACGAACCGTACCAAATAAAGACTGCTGAGTAAATACAACCTGACCTTTTCCACCACACTTAGAACATGTTTCAGCAGATGTGCCAGGTTTTGCCCCAGTGCCATGACAAGTAGTACATTCATCCTTTAAAGTAAGTTCAATTTCCTTTTCTGTCCCAAAACAGGCTTCTTCAAAAGTAATTCTTACGCTGGTTCTGATATTAGCACCCTTCATTGGGCCATTATTGGACCTGCCACGACTTCTTCCTGTTCCAAATAAATCTCCGAAAATATCTCCAAAGATGTCTCCCATATCCATACCAGAGAAGTCAAAACCACCAGCTCCACCGGCTCCACCTTCAAATGCAGCATGCCCAAATTGGTCATACTGTTTTCTCTTATCAGCATCACTTAATACTGCATAAGCTTCAGAAGCTTCTTTAAATTTTACCTCTGCTTCTTTATCACCTGGATTCATATCAGGATGGTATTTCTTTGCCAACGCACGATATGCCTTTTTTATTTCATCATCAGATGCACCTTTGGATATACCAAGGACTTCATAATAATCTCTTTTGCTTTCAGCCATAACTATCCTCTTTCTAAGCTCTTAAAATCAATATAAGGATGATTTGTCAAAGCATAATTGCGATGCATACCACCCATCTTACAGCATATAAAGTTATATTTTTCTTTCAATAAGTCCCTCACTGGTTAAAGTGAGGGACTTAAACTTTTATTTAGCTTTTATAGTTTACACTTCTCTGTAGTCTCCGTCAACTACATCTCCATCGTAAGTGCTATTATCTGCTGTTCCACCCATGTTACCCATGTCTGGACCTGCTCCGGTGCCTTGTGCCTGTTCATAAACTTTCTGGAATAATGCCTGTGCACCTGTCATTAATTTTTCCTTAGCAGCTTTAATTTCTTCTACTTCACTGTCTGTCATTGCTTCAGGATTTGATTTTTCAACTAATTCTTTTAAGTGAGCTAAATCAGCTTCTACACCTGCTTTATCGTTAGCATCTAATTTATCGCCAACTTCCTGTAATGCTTTCTCTGTCTGGAATACCATAGCATCTGCATCATTGCGTGTATCAATAGCTTCTTTTCTCTTCTTATCCTGAGCTTCGAATTCAGCTGC
>CAYTGQ010000031.1:0-17004 GCA_964437345.1 uncultured Lachnoclostridium sp.
GTGCTAATTCCTTGTGTATTAAGGATATGGCTGGTCTTTTGACTCCTTATACTGCAACAGAGTTAGTAGGAGCATTAAAAGAATCTGTATCTATTCCAATTGACTTACATACACATTACACTTCTGGTGTGGCTTCTATGACATATTTGAAAGCTGTAGAAGCAGGCTGTGATATTATTGATACAGCGATGTCACCATTTGCACTTGGAACAAGCCAGCCGGCAACAGAAGTTATGGTAGAAACTTTCCGTGGAACACCATATGATACGGGATTTGACCAGAAATTATTAGGCGAAATTGCCGATTATTTCCGTCCAATACAGGAAGATGCTTTAAAGACAGGTTTACTGAATCCAAAGGTAATGGGTGTAAATATCAAGACTTTAATGTATCAGGTACCTGGTGGTATGCTTTCTAACTTAGTTTCTCAGTTAAAGGAAATGGGACAGGAAGATAAATACTACGAAGTATTGGAAGAAGTACCAAGAGTTCGTAAAGATTTTGGTGAACCACCGCTTGTTACACCATCTTCCCAGATTGTCGGTACACAGGCAGTGCTTAATGTAGTTTCCGGTGAACGTTATAAAATGGTAACAAAAGAAAGTAAGAAGCTTCTTTCAGGAGAATTTGGCCAGACTGTTAAACCATTTAATCCGGAAGTACAGAAGAAATGTATTGGTGATGTAACACCAATTACATGCCGTCCGGCAGATTTAATTGAGCCACAGCTTGAAAAACTGGAAAAGGATATTGAACAGTATAAACAGCAGGATGAAGATGTGTTATCCTATGCACTGTTCCCACAGGTGGCTTTAGAATTCTTTAAATATCGTGAAGCACAGCAGAGTAAAGTAGATGCTACTGTAGCAGATACAGAGAACAAAGCATATCCAGTGTAAAGTTATTGTAAAAATACAATAAAAAGATAGTAAAACCTTGAGTTTTGAAAGAAAATGTTCAAAACTCAAGGTTTTTTTTTCGTGAAAAGTATGGTAGACTATAGGTATGTATGTTTGCGGGAGAGGAATATTATGAAAAAAGCAAAAGAGATGATAAAGAAGTTTTTAGCTTCTGCTGTTTTTATGATTGTATGCGGCGGTTTGGGATTTTTATTGGGGATGTTTATTGCAAAAACTTCTGCTCATCCAATATTTATTATTGTGTGGATGGCTGTAGCCGTTATTCTTTATCTCTTACAGATTATATTGCATGAAGCAGGACATTTTTTGTTTGGTAAATTAAGCGGATATACATTTGTATCCTTTCGTGTTGGTAATTATACGTGGATTAAGGAAGATGGAAAATATGTAATTAAGAAATTCAAGATTCCGGGAACAGCTGGGCAGTGTCTGATGATGCCGCCTGAGACTGATGAAAATGGCAATATTTTTACCCTGTACCATATGGGCGGAGTTTTAGTTAATTTATTTTTTACACTAATTGGAATCTTGTTATTTGTTTTAAGTGAGAATCCTAATGTTCAGGCATTTGGTTTTATTCTTGGATTGGTTGCAGGAGTGACAGCGCTTTCTAATGGAATTCCATTTAAAGCAGGTGGTGTTGCCAATGATGGATACAATGTATTATTATTAAAGAAGGATAAAATAGCCAGACGTTCTACTTATATTATGTTAAAGGTGAATGGACTTCTTACACAGGGAATAAGAATGAAAGAGATGCCTTATGAATGGTTTGTATTACCGGAAGAAGCAGATTTGTCCAATTCCATGAATGCTACGATTCGTATCATGGAAGGTAACTGGTTTTTTGATAAAATGCAGTTTGAGGAAGCAAAAGTCTGTTATGAAACGCTTTTACAGAAGCCGGAACAGCTTTTAGAAGTGCATAAGATGGAATTGGAATGTGAAATGCTGTTTTTTGAGTTGATTGGACAGCAGAGAAAAGAAGTAATTGAGGAGCTTTATACAAAAAAATTAAAAAGCTATGTGAAAACGATGTCACCTTTCACTCTTAATAAAAAGAGACTTCAATATGCGTTATGTCTCTATGAAAAGAAATCCGGCTGGGAAGCAGAGTTAGAGAAAATATATGAAGAAGCATTAAAGGTTAAAGATACTTACCCAGTAAAGGCTGAAGCAGAAGGGGAAATGGAAGTAATAGATTTTCTCCGTGCTCCAAAACAGATATTTGCTGAATGGGAAGAAAATAATTGCGAAGAACAGAATATAAACTAGGTGGTGTTATTTTGTCGGAAGAGACAAAGCAGGTAATGAAAGATAAAAAAGAAGCAGATACCTTAGAAAAGATTGTTGAGCTTTCTCTTTTATATGATTTTTACGGGGCGCTGTTGAAGGAACAGAAGAGAGAAATCTTTGAGGATTACGTTTTAAATGATTTGTCTTTAGGGGAAATTGCTGAAGACAGAGGAATCAGCAGACAAGGAGTTCATGATTCTATAAAGAGATGTAGTAAAGAGCTTTTTGAATATGAACAAAAACTGGGATTAATTGAGAAATTTAATCGTATTAAGGAAAAGGTTGGAGATATTCATAAAAGTGCCAGTACCTTAAAGAAGGTAACAAGTGCGACAGAACTGGAAGAAATTGTACGGCTTTCTGATGAAATACTGGAAGAATTATAATGATAGCTGTGTATTATCAGTAATTGCAACAATGAAACTAATTAATTGCAGGAGGATTATACATGAAACTTAATTACAAAAGAACCTTTTTAGTGGGACTTGCATTTTTGTCCATTAGTGCATTCTGGCAGATGTATGACAACATTGTTCCATTAATTTTACAGAACACTTTTCATTTGAATGAGTCAATTATTGGTGCAATCATGGCAATTGACAATGTATTGGCAGTATTTTTACTTCCAATTATAGGAACTCTTTCAGATAAAGTAGATACTCCGCTTGGTAAGAGAACTCCCTTTATTATTGGTGGAACTACAGCAGCAGTATTTTTTATGATGTTATTACCTTATGCAGATCAAAATGGTATTTTAGGATTATTTGTAGTAGCATTGGGATTTACTTTACTTTCTATGGCGATGTATCGCTCACCTGCTGTTGCATTGATGCCGGATTTAACACCGAAACCACTTCGTTCCAGTGCTAATGCAGTTATTAATTTAATGGGAGCTGTTGGTGGCGTATATACATTAATATTAATTCAGGTTTTGGTAAAGAAAGAACAAAATCCTAGCTATTTTCCAGTATTTCTTGGTGTTGCAGCAATTATGATTGTTGCAGTGGTTGTTTTGGTTCTTACAATTAAGGAAAAGCCATTAGCAGCACAGATTGCAGCAGAATATCCAGATGAAGTAGTGGTAGAAGAGACTGGTCCAACAGGCGAATTACCAAAAGAAGTAAAGAAAAGTCTTCGATTTATTTTGTGTTCTATTTTCCTTTGGTTTACAGCTTATAACGCGGTAACAACAGCATTTTCCAGATATGCTATTACAGTATGGAAAATGGAAGGAGGCGGATATGCAAGCTGTTTAATGGTTGCAACTGTATCTGCGATTATCAGTTACATTCCAATTGGTGTGATTTCTTCCAAACTTGGCAGAAAGAAAACAATTATAATGGGACTTTGTATGATGTTAATCAGCTATAGTGCTGTATTTTTCTATCCAACTTATAATGTGACTGCAAATATTTTCTTTGCTCTTATTGGTATGGGATGGGCTGCAGTTGGTGTCAACTCTCTTCCAATGGTTGTAGAAATGAGTAAAGGTAGTGATATTGGTAAATATACTGGATTATATTATACATTTTCCATGACAGCGCAGATTTTTACACCGATTGTATCAGGATTTTTATTACAGTATGTTTCTTATAATACATTATTCCCATATGCAATGTTTTTCACTATCTGTGCAATAATTACAATGTGTCAGGTAAAACATGGAGATTCCAAGCCTATGCAGAAGGAAAATGTGTTGGATAATTTTGATATTGATGATTAGAGGTTTTGCAAATGTATACACTTATTTTGATATTAATTAGTCTGATAATCTTATACTTTGTGGCAATTATGCCACGTATGCTTCACAGACCCAAATACGACAAATTAAAAGGCTGGTATTACGCTCACAGAGGTCTGCATGATAATGAAAGTGAAGCACCGGAAAATTCTATGGCTGCTTTCAAAAAAGCAGTAGAAGCAGGGTTTGGAATCGAACTGGATGTACAGCTTACCAAGGACAGAATTCCGGTTGTATTTCATGATGAAAACCTGAAAAGAGTCTGTGGAGTGGAAGGTAATGTAAGAGATTATACTTACGAACAGCTTCAGGGATTTTTTATCTGTAATTCCAGAGAAAAGATTCCTAAGTTTGCAGATTTCTTAAAGATGGTTAATGGAAGAGTACCTTTAATTGTAGAAATCAAAATACATGAAAATGCCAATGAAGTATGTAAGGAAGCGGATAAGCTTCTCAGTGAATATCATGG
Source organism: uncultured Lachnoclostridium sp. (assembly GCA_964437345.1). Taxonomy (GTDB): domain Bacteria; phylum Bacillota; class Clostridia; order Lachnospirales; family Lachnospiraceae; genus CAYTGQ01. The sequence goes on from CAYTGQ010000031.1 coordinate 4,427, forward strand.
AGCATACTGTATTGAATCCTTTCATCCATTTGCAGTAAACTGGTATAAGCTTCACAAACCGGAGATAGTTCGTGGACAATTGTCTTCTAACTTTGTAAAAGAAGGGAGACCTAGAAGAACGGATGAAACATTAGTACAGTATCTGGTGACTAATTTTATATGCAAACCGGATTTTATCGCATATAATCATCATAGCAAAAACAATATTTCAAGACTGATTTGCAGATATATATACAGAAGCTTAAGTGTAGCATGGACTATTAAGTCACAGGAAGAACTGGATTCTGCCAGAAAAGATTATGATTTATTTATTTTTGAAGGGTTTGTTCCTGAACGATAATAATCAAAATTGGCAAAAATTGATATTTTGATTGCTATAATACACAAAAAGTGATATACTAATTTGAGTAGTATTTAATAAATATTGGATAAAGGAGAAACAGAAGATGAGTAAAGAAAAGAAACCACTCTATGATCCTCAAACAGGTATTCATCGTGCAAAATTATGGGAGATTGCTTTTTATGCATTAAATAATACTTCAACTAATATGTATTATGTGTTATTTTCATATGTAACCTATTTCTTAACTGGTATTGTTGGTGTTGGTGTTGTGCTTGCCGGTACAATTGCTACAGCGCTTCGTATATGGGACGGTGTAACAGACCCGATTATTGGTTTTGTTGTAGATAAAACAGATGGTAAATTTGGTAAGAACAGACCATTTATTGTAATTGGACAGGTATGTATGTTAATAGGTACAGCTTTAATTTTCCTTATATGTCCTAGTTTACCACAGGAAGTTAGATTGCCGTTTTATGTTGTATGTTATATGTTCTACATTGTTGGATATACCTGTCAGTGTGTCGTAACAAAGAGTGCACAGACATGTTTAACAAACGATCCAAAACAGAGACCATTATTCAGTGTATTTGACTCTGTTTATAATATGATTGCTTTTGCAGGTACATCTATGTATATAACAAGTGCATTAGTTCCAAAGTATACAGTATATGATGCATCAGGCGCCATTGTGACAGATGCTTTCAGTAATCCGGCATTCTTTACTCAGCTTTGGAGCATTTGTATTGTTTTTTCTGTTGTTTTCTCATTATTTGCGATTGTAGGTCTTTGGAGAAAAGACAGAAAAGAATTTTATGGTACAGGTCAGACACAGAGAATTCGTTTGAAAGACTACTGGGAAGTATTAAAGGATAATCGTGCCATCCAGATGCTTTGTGTAGCTGCCTGCTCTGATAAACTGGCCATGACTATGCAGCGTGATGCAGTTGTTATGACTATGCTTTTCGGTATTATTATCGGCGATTATAGCAAGTATGCAAGTTTTACAGGTATTACCAGTGTCTTTACAGTAATTGTTCCGGTTTTCTTACTTGTATTTGTTGCTAGACATATGGGACAGAAGAGAGCGTTACTGCTTGGTACTTATGGCGGTATTTTAGGTGCTGTTGCTTTATTTACATTATTATATACCGGTAACCCTACAATGATTGATTTTAAATCGATTAATTTATACACTATTTTGTTTGTAGTTCTTTATGTTATTATGATTGGATTCGGAAGTTTGTCCAGTACAATCGTTATTCCTATGACTGCAGACTGTGCTGACTATGAAGTATATAGAAGTGGTAAATATGTGCCAGGTCTTATGGGAACCTTATTCAGCTTTATTGATAAGATGATTTCTTCATTAGCAACTACAGTTATTTCTGTTTTATTAGCAACTATTGGATTCAGGGAAGTACAGCCTACGTATACAACTCCGTACAGCGAAGATATTTTCTGGGTAACTATGATTTGTATGTTTGGAGCTCCAATGATTGGCTGGATTTTGAATCTTATTTCCATGAGATTCTATCCGTTATCAAAAGAGATGATGGTTGCTATTCAGGAACATATTGCTGAAATCAAAGCAGAAACTCAGAATCAGCCGACAGCACAGACAAAAGAAGCTTAATTGAGTATTAAAAGGAATGGTGGTTGCACCATTCCTTTTTTGGAGGAGAAGGAAACAATGGAACGCAATAATAACAAAAGAAGAAAAAATAAAAAATTGTATTATGCAGTCATAGCATTATTCTTGATTATATCTGGGGTACTTGGAACGAATGATCAGGATGTAAATATCAATAATAATGCTGATTTTGCAGTAGAATCAAAGAAAGATACAGTTGATATAATATATACTTTCCGTAATGATGAAACTTTAGAAAGTCATTATGAGAAGCATGGTATGGAAATGGGCTTTGGCAGTGCAGAAGAATATTTAGCAGCAGCTAATAAGGCACTTGCTAATCCTGATATTTTACATAAGATAGAAGCAGAAGATGGTGATGATGTTTATTATCTGGAAGCATCAAATGAGTTTATTGTTGTATCTACAGATGGATATATCAGAACTTACTATTATCCAAGTGATGGAATTGATTATTTTAACAGACAATAATGTTTGTTATATAATATAATAGAAGAGATGATGTTCAAAGTTTGAATTATGAGGATATATTTTAAAATCGTATTGTCTAAGAAATTTGGCTTTGGATAGTAACAAACTTAAAATAAGAGAGGTAGACAAAATTATGAAATTTATGGACATGCCATACGAAAGAGTCGTATTTGAGGATGTAGAAAAAGAATTCCTTTCCCTTATGGAAGAATTCAAAGCTGCAAAAAGCGGGGAAGAGCAGTTTGCTGTTCATGAAAAATATTATGGATTATGCGATCAGATTTATACAAATGCAACAATCGCACATATTCGTCATGACATTGATACATCTGATGAATTCTATAATAATGAACAGGATTATTATGATGAAATCAATCCAAAGTTAATGAATTTACAGGTTGCGTATCAGAAATTATTATATGAATCACCATACAGAGCTTATTTGGAAGAAAAGATTGGACCTGTTGCATTTAAGACTATGGAACTTGCAATGAAAGCTAACGATGAAAAGTTAATTCCATTACAGCAGGAAGAAAATGCGTTAACTACAGAATATGATAAGCTCATTGCCAGTGCAAAGATTGACTGGGAAGGAGATACTTTAAATCTTTCCTTAATGATGCCACATTTAAAGAGCAAAGACAGAGAAATAAGAAGAAGAGCATGGACTGCTTACTCTAAATTCTTTGAAGATAATGCAGAAAAATTAGATGAAATCTATGATAAGTTAGTAAAATGCCGTACTGCACAGGCAAAGATGCTTGGCTATGAAAACTACATTGAGCTTGGTTACTACCGCATGAACCGTAACAGCTACGGAAAAGCTGAAGTAGAAAATTTCAGAAAACAGGTAAAAGAAGTATGGGTGCCATTTGCAACAAAGCTTCATGACAAGAGAAGAGAACGTCTTGGTTTAGAAAAGCTTTCTTACATTGATGAAGGGGTTTATTTCAATGATGGTAATCCGGCTCCAACAGGGACTCCAGAAGAAATTATGACTTCCGGACAGAAGATGTATAGTGAACTTTCTGCTGAAACAAAGGAATTCTTTGATTTCATGATGGAAGGACAGTTATTTGACGTACTTGGAAGAAAAACAAAGAGAGCCGGCGGATATATGACATATCTTCCAATCTATCATGCACCATTTATTTTTGCTAACTTCAATGGTACAAGTGGTGATGTAGATGTTATTACACATGAATGTGGTCATGCATTCCAGGGATATTTATCCGGATTTGATAAGATTCAGGAACATAGAGATATTACTATGGAAACAGCAGAAATCCATTCTATGTCCATGGAATTCTTTACAGAAAAATATATGGAAATGTTCTTTGATAATGCAGATAAATACAGAACTCTTCATTTAGAAGATGCAGTATTCTTTGTACCTTATGGAACTATGGTAGATGAATTCCAGCATATTGTATATGCAAATCCAGATATGACACCAGCAGAACGTCATGCGGCATGGAAGAAATTAGAGTCAGAATACAAGCCACATCTTGATTATGAAGGCAATCCTTTCTTTGAAAAAGGTGGTTTCTGGCAGAAACAGCTTCACATCTATGATATGCCTTTCTATTATATTGATTACTGTCTTGCTCAGACTTGTGCATTGCAGTACAAGGTATGGATGGATGAAAATTATACAGAAGCATGGGAAAGCTACTTAAAGCTTTGCCGTCTGTCTGCTTCAGATTTTTATACAAATATGTTAAAAGCAGTTGGTCTTGACTGTCCGTTTGAAGATGGCTGTGTGGCAAATGTAATTAGTAAAATCGAGAAAAAACTTTAATTTAGCCATGTAAGCTCGGGTTCGCAGCTACGCTGCTTTTCCGTTGCTGTGCAACTAAAACCTCGCTTATGGAAAAACGCCATATACAGATTATGAAATAACTGCTTAGTGAGCAAGCTCCTATGCAGTTATTTCAATAATCTGTGCATGGCTAAGTTTTTTTGAAAAAAGTGAATTAGTGTAAAGAAAAAAGCTTGACACCTATAAGTTTATATGGTAGACTATGACAGTCGGTTAAGAAAAACGCTATATTTGCGTGTATTTATGTGTTTTATCACATAAAAAAAACGAAGGGAGTTATGAGTATGGCTTTTGACAGCTTAACAGAAAAACTGCAAAACGTATTTAAGAACCTTCGCGGAAAAGGAAGCTTGACCGAGGAGGATGTTAAAACAGCCCTGAGAGAAGTTAAGATGGCTCTCTTAGAAGCAGACGTTAACTTCAAGGTTGTTAAGAATTTTGTAAAGACTGTTCAGGAAAGAGCAATTGGACAGGAAGTTATGAACAGCTTAACACCTGGTCAAATGGTAATTAAAATCGTTAATGAAGAAATGGTTAATTTAATGGGTTCTGAAACAACAGAAATCGCATTAAAGCCATCTAACGAGATTACAGTTATTATGATGTGTGGTCTTCAGGGTGCTGGTAAGACAACCACAACAGCAAAACTGGCTGGTAAGTTTAAGCAGAAGGGCAGAAAGCCTTTACTGGTTGCCTGTGATATTTACAGACCTGCAGCTATCAAACAGTTACAGATTAATGGTGAAAAGCAGGGTGTTCCAGTATTCTCCATGGGGGACGGACATAAGCCGGTTAATATTGCGAAAGCAGCCATTGAGCATGCACAGAAGAATGGCTTTAATGTAGTCATCCTCGATACAGCCGGTCGTCTTCATATTGATGAAGATATGATGGCAGAGCTTATTGAGATTAAAGAAAATGTTGCTGTATATCAGAGCATTTTGGTAGTTGATGCCATGACAGGACAGGATGCAGTTAATGTAGCTGAGATGTTCAATGAGAAAATTGGCGTGGATGGTGTGGTTCTCACTAAGTTAGATGGTGATACACGAGGTGGTGCAGCACTTTCTATTCGTGCTGTGACAGGCAAGCCAATTCTTTATGTTGGTATGGGAGAAAAGCTTTCTGATTTAGAACAGTTTTATCCAGACCGAATGGCTTCCCGTATCTTAGGTATGGGTGATGTTCTTTCTCTTATTGAGAAAGCAGAAGCAAGTATTGATGCTGAAAAAGCAGAAGAACTTGGAAAGAAAATCAAAAAAGCAGAATTTGATTTCAATGATTTCTTAGATTCTATGGAACAGATGCGTAACATGGGTGGTCTTTCAAGTATCCTTAGTATGATGCCTAATATGGGACTTCCAAAGGATGTTGAAATCGATGATAACGCATTCAAAGGAGTAGAAGCGATTATCTTCTCCATGACTAAGGAAGAACGAAGTAATCCGGCAATCTTGAATCCTTCCCGCAAGAGAAGAATTGCGAAAGGAGCCGGAGTAGATATCAGTGAAGTAAATCGTCTTGTAAAGCAGATGGAACAGATGCGTAAGATGATGAAACAGATGCCTGGAATGATGAAGGGCAAAAGAAGAGGTAAGTTCAGAATGCCTTTTGGCTTCTAAACGATAGATTTTAAATAATAACAATGATAAATGAACAAAAAGAAAGGAAAAGCTACATAAGAATAAGTAGCAGGTAAGAAAAATGGCAGTTAAAATCAGATTAAAAAGAATGGGACAGAAGAAAGCACCTTTTTATAGAATCATCGTTGCAGATTCTAGAGCTCCACGTGATGGAAGATTCATCGAAGAAATCGGAACATATGATCCAAACCGTGAACCAAGTGCAGTAAGCATCAACGAAGAAGCAGCTAAGAGATGGATTGCTAACGGTGCTCAGCCTACAGACGTTGTTGGTAAATTATTCAAAAACGCTGGTATTACAAAATAAGACAACAGCTTAATGGAGGTGAACGGTAATGAAAGAATTAGTTGAAGTAATTGCTAAATCACTTGTAGATCATCCAGAAGAAGTTGTTGTAACAGAAACTGAGAATGATAAAACAATCGTTGTTGAATTAAAGGTTGCAGCTGACGATATGGGTAAAGTAATCGGCAAACAGGGACGTGTTGCAAAGAGCATCCGTACTGTTGTAAAAGCAGCAGCATCCAGAGACGACAAAAAAGTTATTGTAGACATTCAGTAGCTTTAATATGTGATGGAAGGTGTAGACCAATATGGTTTACACCTTTTTTTATCTTATAAAAAAATTAAGAAATTCTTAAAATGGTGTAAGAAATTCACAAAATAAACACATAAATAGTAGATAATAGAAAAAAATATATGGAAATAATGGAAATAATGTAATGGAAAGGGCGAAAGAACAATGAAAAAAAGATGGTTAGCAGCGTTACTATGCGTGTGTTGTATCAGTGGAAGTCTTACAATAGGAATGTCTAATAATATGGCATCCTCTACAATGGTAACTGCCAGTGCAGCAGAAACAGAAAAAACTTTGGAAGGGCTTAAGGATAATCTGACTTTAATGGGAATTATGGATTCTTCATTAACAGAAGCTTCTTATAACACAAGAGTGACACGAAAGGAATTTGCAAAGCTCTTGGTAAAAGCCTCTGTATATAGCGATACAGCAGGTTCTGATTCAGGAAGTGCAAGCTATTCTGATTTAAGTAGCAAAAGTGAATATGCTGTTTTTGTAAAAACTGCAGTAGATAATGGCTGGATGACAGGATATTTAAACGGTAAATTTAAGCCTAACGCAGGAATTCAGACAAAGGATGCTGCCAAGGCAGTATTGACCATGCTTGGATATTCAAACAGTGACTTTACCGGTAATAAAGTAAATTCCAGAATGACAAAGTTTAATTCCCTTGGACTAAATGATAATATTAATAAGACAAAAAATGATTATTTAACATGGAAGGATATTATCTATCTTTTTGATAATTTGATGGGAACCAAGACCAAAGAGGGTAATTATTACGGAAAAACTCTTGGATACACAGTAGATGCAGATGGAAACATAGATGTGAATTCTCTTCTGACAGAAACTATGGATGGACCGATTCTGGTGTTGCCGGGCTGGTCGTATCAGATTCCTGTGACGGCAGCAACTGCTACAGTTTACCGTAATGAAAAAGAGGGAATCTGGAATGAAATCAACTATTATGATGTATTATACTATTCTGAAAATCTGAATACAGTATGGGTTTATGATAATAAGGTCACAGGCAAGGTGACAGAAATATCACCAAACCGTGTCAGTCCGGAGGCGGTTACTGTAGCAGGTAATACATATACATTAGGAACACAGGAAGCAGCACGATTATTCTCCTTACAGGGTGAGTATGGTATTAATGAAACAGTGACCCTTTTCTTAGGAATTGATGAAGAGGTTGTTTCAGCAAGAAATGCATCTGAATATAATGCAGGAATGTACGGGGTGGTATTAGAAACAGGAACCAGAAGTAATACCTCAGATAGTTCTGATGCTATTCTGGAGGATTATCTGGTGTTAATGGATGTAAAAGGAAGAAAATCCACCTATACTTATAATTCAGAAGCCTATAGTATTGAAGAAAATGATGTAATAGAAGTCAGCTTTTCATCACATGGAACACAGAAGATTGAAGAAATGTCTTATGTGAGTGACTATAATCTTAATGGTAAAGAAGTAAACAGTACAGGAACTGAAGTAGGCGGATATAAAATTTCTCCCAGTGCAGCGATTATAGATATTTATGGTAATGAATACGAAACACTGGCCCCAGAGGAATTGGCAGGTGTTACATTAAATAGTGAAAATGTATTATATTTTTCCTGTACCATAGCAGGTACTATTGATGAAATGATATTAACAGGAGTATCAGGCTGTGGATATGAATATGGTCTTGTTACAGGAATTGAAGATGGTGAAAAGGATACAAATTGTGTATACCAGACTAAAAATGGTTCAAAGTCTGTAAGCTTTGAGAATATTTCTGGTGATGTAACAGACGGAGAAGTTTATCGCATTACAGATTATGATGATTCTGATATTTTAGATTTCACACAACTGACAAAAGAAAAAGTATATCAGCTATCCTCTACCTTTATTGAAACTTATAGTTATAAAGGTGCCTTTTATAATGATACTTTAATCTATTATGTTGATGAAGAAGGCAGTTATTACGCTACTAGTCTGTCTAAAATTAATAATTTAGAAAAATATAATATAGTGGCATATATGGAAGATAGTGAAACAATGATAAAAAGAATTCGTTTTTTAGTAGCGGAGGACATCAGTTCATAGTAAACAGGAGAATGGATTAGTATGAAAGAAAAAATTAAAGGATTGACAGAAAAGTTTAAACAGTTTAAGCATAAAAAATTGTTAATTGTTATTGTAGTTATTCTGATTGTTATAATAGGGATTCGCTCTATATTGGGTAAGGCTGTAGGGACATTTATGCAGCAGGAAGAGGCCGCAGAGTATACGGTAGAACAGGCACAGGTGCGAACTGTTGAAAATTATTTATCTTCATCAGGAACAGCACAGCCTTTAAATACTTATTCGGTAACAACGATTTCTTCTGTTGAAGGAACAGTTTTAAGTGCAGATTTTGAAGAAGGAGATTATGTAGAAGAAGGTCAGGTATTGTATCGGGTGTCTACAGATAATCTGGAGAATAAGATTGAGGCTGCACAGAAGAGTATTACAAGAGCACAGAAAAAATATAATAATGCGGTAGAGGATTATCAGGATGCAAAGGAAACGCTGGCTGATTTAGAAGTGAAAGCAGAAGAAGCCGGATATATTAAGGCATTGAATGTAGAAGCCGGTGATGAGATTCAGGCTAAAAATACAGTGATTGCACAGCTTTACAATAATAAAACCATGGTAATTGAAATACCATTCCTTTCTACTGAAGTTAGTGAAAAACAGGTAGGAAAAACTGCGATTATTGAAATGTCTGAAAGTGGTGAAGAATTAGAAGGTAAAGTAACGGAAGTATCAGCAATTACGGAAACTTTATCGGGAAATCGCCTTGTGCACTATGTAACAATTGAAGTTGAAAATCCAGGGGCTATTGTAGTCGGAGATACGGCATCTGCTTACATTGGAAGCATTGACTGTTGTGAAGAGGGAAGTTTTGAAGTTTCCTATGATGAAAGTATTACTTCTACAATTAGCGGTGAAATAGAAGCTGTTTACGTGAAGAAAGGTGACTGGGTAGAAAAAGGAGATGTAATTTGTAAGTTAAGCCGTGATACAGTGGAAGACCAGTTAGAAAACTATCAGGAACAGGTAGACAGCGCGTTGGAAAGTCTTGAAAATGCAGAAGATGCATTGGAAGATATTTATGACACACAGGCAGATTACACAATCACTTCGCCAATCTCAGGAACAATTATTCAGAAGAATACCAAAGCCGGAGATACGATTAGTGCCAATAATAACAGTGCATTGTGTCTGATTTATGATTTGTCAGCCATGACTTTTGAAATGTATGTAGACGAACTGGATGTTATGAATGTAAAGGCAGGCCAGAATGTAAATATTACTGCAGATGCCCTTCCGGATGAAACATTTGAAGGTGTAATTACTAATGTAAGCTTAGTAAGTTACAGCAGTGGAGGCGTTACCCAGTATCCGGTTACAGTACAGATTAATGAGGTTGGTTCTTTACTTCCTGGTATGAATATCAGTGGTGAGATAGTTATTGAATCAGCGGAAAATGTACTGACAGTTCCGGCAGATGCCATTCAGAGAGGAAATGTAGTATATGTACAGGATGATACGGTAAAAGAAGAAAATAACGGTGTTCCTGCCGGCTTCCGTGCAGTTACAGTTGAAGTTGGTGTCAGCGATGGCTCTTATATCGAAATTATTAGTGGTTTAAATGAAGGTGATTCTGTATATGTATCAGCTCATGCAGAAAGTGAAATGCAGATGATGATGCCGGGAGCCGGAATGCAGGGTGGTAATATGCAGGGCGGTGGTCCTGGTGGTAATATGCAAGGTGGTGGTGCTTCTGGTGGCAATAACCAACGAGGTGGCAACGGTGGCAACAATGGTAACAGACCAGGTGGAGGCTTCTAGGAAAGGAGACCAGAATGGAAACACAACCGTTAATTGAGTTAAAAGAGATTTGTAAAATATATCAGACCGGAGATGAAGAAATTCGTGCCAATGATGGTATTAATCTGAAGATTTATAAGGGTGAATTTGTTGCTATTGTTGGTAAATCCGGAAGTGGTAAATCCACCACTATGAACATCATTGGTGCTTTGGATGTGCCGACCAGCGGACAATATATTTTAAATGGCATAGACGTAAGTCACATGAAGGATGATGAACTGGCGGGAATTCGAAATAAAATGATTGGTTTTGTATTCCAACAGTATCATCTGCTTCCGAAAAGCACAATAGTAGAGAATGTAGAACTTCCCTTACTGTATGCAGGAATAAAACCTCAGGAACGAAGAGAAAGAGCTATGGCAGCATTAAAGCAGGTTGGAATTGAAAATAAATGGGCTAGTTATCCAAATCAGCTTTCCGGTGGTCAGCAGCAGCGTGTATCTATAGCAAGAGCTTTAGCAGGAGACCCTTCTCTTATTCTGGCAGATGAACCGACAGGTGCTTTGGACTCTAAAACCAGCAGAGAAGTTCTGGATTATTTAAAACAGATTCATAAAGAAGGAAATACAGTTGTTTTGATTACTCATGACAATTCTATTGCAGCAGAGGCAGAACGTGTAGTAAGACTTTATGATGGAAAGATTATTTTTGATGGTTCTGTGCCTGATTATGAAGAATTTCAGAAAAAGTGGAAGGAGAGATAGGGAAGATGAATATATGGCAGTCTTTTCGATTGGCAGCAAAAAGTATTATTTCTAATAAAATGCGTTCCCTCCTTACTATGCTTGGTATGATAATTGGTGTTGGCTCGGTTATTATTATTATGGGCTTGATGTCTGGCGTGACAGATTATGTTGTAAGCAGCTTTGCAGATATGGGAACTAATATGATAACAGTCAGTATCACTAATACAGGAACAAGAACAGTAACTGTAGATGACATGTATGACTTTGCGGCAGAAAATAATGAGGTTTTTGAAGGAGTTACTCCATCGGTAAGTGGCAGTTTTACGCTTAAAAATGGAACAAATTCTTTGTCTACATCAGTAAGTGGTGTTGGTGAAGATTATATGGATATCAATCACATTACATTATCCCAGGGGCGTTTTATCAGTTACGCAGATATTTTAAAGCGTCAGCCGGTCTGTGTAATTGGTACTTATATTATTGATGAATTATTTGAAAATGATAATGTTTTAGGTGAAACAATTAAAATTAATGGAGAAACTTTTAAAATAATAGGAATTGTAGAAGAAACGGAAGACAGGGAAGAGGGGTCTGCTGATGAGTGTGTTTATGTAGCATATAGTAAGGCTGCAAGAATGACTAATACAGGTAAGATATCTAATTTTACTTTTGCAGCTTTGGATACAGACCATGTAGAAGTGGGCGAAGAGCTTCTGGATGACTATCTGTATGAGGTGTTTGCTGATGAGGATTTATACAGAATTACAAGTATGACTGCACTTTTAGATACCATTAATTCTATGACGAATATGCTTGGTATGGTACTTAGTGGCATTGCCGGAATTTCTCTTTTGGTAGCCGGAATTGGTATTATGAATATTATGCTGGTATCGGTTACGGAAAGAACGAAAGAAATTGGTATCCGTAAATCTTTAGGAGCAAGAAAAAAAGATATTATGCAACAGTTCATTATTGAAGCAGGTACGATTAGTGCCCTGGGTGGAATCATAGGTATTGTAGGCGGAAGTTCCCTTACTATTTATATGGGTAATCTGATGGGAGTGAATGCTGCACCAAGTTTTGCATCCATTCTTTTATCTTTTTCCATATCAGCAGGAATTGGTGTCCTGTTTGGATATATTCCGGCTAAGAAAGCGGCTAATCTAAATCCAATTGATGCGTTGCGAAGTGAGTAAGTCATCTCCTTGTTAGAAATCAGATTATAGAATTTCAAGGATACGCGTATAAAACAAGTAAAATCCTATCATTTTATGTGGTAGGGTTTTACTTATTTTTTATTCGAACAATTCATGTTGCTTTCATAATCCGGAAATGTTAAACTACTATAGAGATGAAGCTTGAAATTTAATAAATTCACGAGGAAATGATATGGAACAAAAATCACAACAACTCCTTAAATTTATAGAAGAATCAAATAGTATCGTATTCTTTGGCGGTGCCGG
>CAYTGQ010000032.1:0-1840 GCA_964437345.1 uncultured Lachnoclostridium sp.
TGATGAAAAATCATACTCTGCACAGCAAGATAACGCCCCATTATGTGATGTATAATAAATGCGGAAACTCAAGCAAAATTATAGGATTGCCATGTCTAATAGCTGAACCGGCACTTCTTTATCTATCGCCATGGAGCCTACTCCAACTTTACAATCATATGCCAGAATATGAACCCCTTTTGCCTTTGCCTCCAGCAATGCCTGTCTGAATTCCGGCTGTGTAACATCATTTGGCCTAAACTCTGTAACACCCTTCATTTGAATAACAAAAAGGATATATGCCTCATATCCTTCTTCTACACAATGACAAAGTTCCCGTATATGCTTGACTCCTCTTTCTGTCGGAGCATCCGGGAACATTGCAATTCCATCTTTTTCTAAAGTAACACCCTTGATTTCTATGAAAGCCTTCTTGCCATCACCTTCTACATAAAGGTCAAAACGTGAATCTCCATATTTTTGCTCAGCTTTTAAAAAGGTTATATTTTTGTACAAATTCCCCTCTTCTACCCATTGATATCCAGCTTTATTGGGTGCCTGTGAATCCATATTAATCAAATTATCACCCTTCATAACTTGAACCAATGAATATCTGGTCTTTCTGTTGGTATCTGTGCCGTGGTCCTCTACATAGACCTTTGATTTCCCTGGAATCAGTAATTCTTTGCACCGTCCGGTATTCTTCACATGACACACTTCTTCCTGACCGTCAATTCTTACATGAGCAATAAACCGATTAGGCCGGTTCAAAAACAAGCCTTCTCTAATATTCTGATATAATACTGCCATTACTGTTAGTTCTTCTGTGAAGCAGCCGCAATTACAGCTTCCGGTTCTGTTCCAAATACAGTCTTACCAAATTCATTAATTAAGTCTGGTGTAAATACACCCTGCATTACTTTCCACTTTCCATCGCTCTTTACAATACGATATATAGTTGCATCTATCTGAAATGGCGCAACCAACAATCTTCCTTTACGCTCTAATTCTTCATACTTCTCTGCTTTTTTTACTAATCTTTCAATTTCTTTCAGTGTGTATTTGTTTTCCATGAGTATTCCTCTATTCTAATATTTTCCCTTGATTTATTATAACGCATTCGCAAATCTGCACTTCGTGCTCATTGTCTACTCCCATACTATCTGCATATATTATAGCACATTTTTACTATTTTGTGAACTAGGATTTTGTTTTAATATCATATTGTGCACTCATTAAATTTATCTCTACTTATTTCTGCTGTTTTAAATGTGAACGAAAAAATTTTCTCTTTGTTCACATTTTATTCACTTTATTATCAAACTTTAGCCACATCTTTTTTATATACTAAAGACAGTAAAGTAATGCTAATAATTTTTTTCATAAACCCCCGGCAGCTATTAGTAGTTGTCGGGTTTCTCCTTTTTCAACCCAGTTTTTTTAAAATTTATTAAACTTTTATAATAATTTTCAAAAATTTCCTTTCTTTTTTTTCAGTTTCGCTATATAATAGGGAATAATCCATATGAATGAAAGGAGTTCATTATGAAAAAGAAAAATAAATTTGTTTTTGGTTTATTATCTGTTGCTGCTTTTGCAGGCGGCGCGTATTACTTTGTGAAAAATATTCTGAATAAAGATTCTGATGATGATTTTGAAGATTTCGAAGACGACTTTGATGATTTTGATTTAAATGACGAACAAACAGAAGATACAACAGAAGGCAGAGAGTATGTAACTATTAATATTACAGAAAGCACTTCTGTTCCTTCAGAAGAAGTTGTCGAAATAGTGATTGAAGCAGTTGATGAACAGCCAGTAGAAGAAATCGTTTCTGAAGAACCAACTTCCGAAGAACCAA
>CAYTGQ010000032.1:1940-16602 GCA_964437345.1 uncultured Lachnoclostridium sp.
AACCAATTTCTGAAGAAGATGCTACAGAAAATGCAGAAGCATAATTGAATATTTCAAAGTAAAAGGATGTCTGTTTGTAAAACGGACATCCTTTCTTGTATATTTCACATTCTGGTATTTTCACTAAGCGATTACAATATCCATAAATGTCATCACCATAAATCCCAACATTGCTCCCCATGTTGCACAATGCCCATACAGGTGAGAATCTGTCTGTGAACTCGGAATCAATTCTTCCACAACCACATAAATCATGGCACCGGCCGCAAATGATAAGGCAAAGGGTAAAATATTAGCAAGGCTGCTGGCAAGCCATGCTCCAAATACTGCTGCTATTGGTTCTATAATTGCCGATGCCTGCCCGCAAAGAAAGCTTTTCTTTCTGCTATAACCTTCTCTGCGTAAGGGAATAGATACTGCTGCTCCTTCCGGAAAGTTCTGGAGTCCAATTCCGATTGCTAATGCTGTTGCTCCTGCTACCGCATTTCCATATGCTACACCAAAGGATAAGCCTTCTGGAATATTGTGAATTGTGATTGCAAGAATAAGCAAAAATATACGTCTCTTTTCCTCCTTTTCAGACTCCACTTTTCTTATCACATAATTTATAAAATCATCCGCCAGATAAAGGAACAGCGCTCCCGTTCCAAATCCTGCGACTATATTAAGTATCATTTCTCTTTCATTTGCACAAAGCTCCAGCGCCGGTAATAGTAATGACCAAAATGAGGCCGCTATCATAATTCCTGCTGTAAATCCCATCATAAGATTGGATACTTTCGGACTAATTTCCTTTAAAAAAATTACCATTGCTGCTCCTAAAGCAGTCATTCCCCAGGTAAACAAACCACCTGCTAATGCCAGTAAAATTGGATTCGTTATTTCCACTTTACTTTCTCCTAACAAAAACTCCTTACTATTATTATAGTAAGGAGTCCTGAAATAGGTGAATCTATTTTTCTTTCATATATTCTTTCTATTACTACACTTTCTTTATACTAAAAACGTCTTATCTGATCATTTCCTTCATCCATTGTATTCTCTATTTTACGAATTTCTACCACGTAAGCATAATTATCATTTACTTTTACTTCTACTTTATCTCCAACCTTATGACCAATCAAGGCCTTTCCAAGAGGAGATTCATTGCTGATTAAGCTTTTCTGTGCATTACTTCGGATAGTGGTCACAATGCGATAAACTTCTTCTTCATCATCTTCCGGAAAATATACAGTTATGGTATTATTAATCCCTACTTCATCGTCCTCTGATTCTGTTGAAATGATATTTGCCGTTTTAATCATTCTTTCCAGATAACGGATACGGCTTTCATTCTGATTCTTGTCTTTCTTGGCAGCATGATATTCAAAATTCTCACTTAAATCACCATGTGCCCTTGCTTCCTTTACTGCTTCCAATGCCTGTTTTCTAACAACAAGCTTACGATATTCAATTTCTTCTTCCATTTTCTTGATATCATCTATGGTTAAATTGTCGTGCATAAAGAACTCCTTCTGAATATATTATCCACATTTTACATCATCTCATATTTTTCTATTATAATCCTAACACCTCAAAAAAACAACCAAACAAATATTAAAACTCTTGTTACTTACGCTTCAAACATATTTTCTTCACAAACGCAAGTAACAAGAGTTTTTTTACTTTTATCTATGTACCGTTATAGTTTTATTGTAACTAATAACTTAATCCAAATCCTGCGCGATAATAATTGCCATCCTCATCATAATAAGCATAGCTGCCACCTTTTACATTTGCAAGGATAGCCGGATCAATATACTGGTCTTTATCATAACCCGGAACATCGTTTGGAGATGCACATACTTCACGCATCACTCCGTCAATTTCCTTTTCTGTGATCTTGATAACATCCATACAGGAAACCATAGTCAGACTCATCTTACCGGTTGGATTGTACTCACCAGATAAAACATCCAGCTGTGCTCCTAACGCATTTGCCATAGCTACAGGGCTGATTGTATACTGGAATGTCAAACCATCAACATATGGTTCTAACTTATCAAGGAGCCAAGGATTACATACTACACAGGTTGCGATGACTTTACCGCCATTTCCATGGACAGTTTCAGAAATTTCTTTAATCTTATCTACATCCTTTAAGGTTGTAATCGGAACCATTTTTCCTGTCTTCTTCTGGCTCTTGTTTGGTTCTCTTTCTTCAAATAACTGGTTATCTACCATTTCAATGACTGGCATTGCATACTGGTAGAATACCATACCATTGCTGCATGGCCATACATGAAGGTATGCATAGTCTGCTTCTTCTGGAGTATCTACTACAACATAACCTTTTGCTTCAAACATTCCAGCCAACTGTCTGCAAAATGCTTCATTATCATCTCCACCGGCAACCCCTGCACCCATAGACTGAGCCAATGCTGCTCCCGGGTCAATGCCCTTGAAACATTCGATATAAACCTTCTTACCTTTTACCATTGGGAGCACATTATCATGGTTCTTAGCAAGAACAACTGCTTTCTGGTTAGCCACATAAGCTGCTTTCTTTGCACCTTCAAAGTTTTCTGCACGAACTTTATCGGCATGGTCTGGGTCCAAGTATGGATTATCCACACGTCCCACCTTAAATAAGCTTAACAGACGATTGTAATTGGCACGGTCCAAATCTTCTTTTGGAAGATAACCTTCTTCTACTGCCTTAACAATATTTTCTGAGTCGGAATTACCGCCAATAACATCTGTTCCGGCAGAAATTGCTTTTGCATAACGCTGTGGAATTGTCAAATCTTCTACACCGTAAATCTGTACCGTTGTAATACCAGAGTCCGAGTTAACGTAACCGTTGAATCCCATTACATCACGGGCCAAATCTGTGATTAATTCTTTGCTGTATGTAGAACCAACTTCCTCTGTAGAAGTTAATTTGCCTCTGTAATACTGCGGTTTGCTGCGTCCATCTGTAGCGACACGGGAATAATCCGGCATAATAGATGAAGCCTTCATGTCAAATGCAGCCTGAAATGGTGGCAAGTGATATTTTTCCATGGAACCTTCTGTTGGATATAATCTCCACTGACCGATTGGCATATGTGGTTCAAATCCATTTTCAGCAGGACCATCACCAGGGAAATGTTTCACTGTCAGAACAACAGAACCTTCATTTAAACCATCTTCACCATTCTGGTAACCACGAACTAATTCTTTGATAATACCAGATGTTATGTCTGGGCGTTCACCGTAAGTTCCACTATTACGAGGCCAGCGTGGGTCTGTTGCAATATCTACCTGAGGACCATACATAATATTCTGTCCTGCTGCCTTCATCATCTTACGATCTGTATCCGCCATATTGTAAACTAAATCAAAATTACCATCACCCATAACAGCAGCACCTACGCCTAAGAAGTCTGGATAACCGATATTGATAGGGTTGGTATGTAAGGAATAAGGAACTGCCACACCACCCTGGCAAGCTTCATACTCACACATCTGAGTACCAATGTTATGATACAGAGCACTAACACCAGCTTCTGCACGCATTTCTCCACGGTATACACCTGCTGTCAATTTATGTACTAATACATCAGAATCATCAACACGCATAGAAACACCTGGAAGAATAGACTTTGGTTCTGGTTCTTCCGGATTGAAACGTTTGAAAATCTTACTTGGAACAATGTTGCCATTTTCATCCTTTGCACTATCTCTTGTCATAGATAATGGTGTATTCCACAATGTATTTAATACAAGACCTGCCTGCTGGTCTAAACGTAAATGAGCAACCATATCTTTTGCACGAGTTTCATGGTCTAATCTCCAATCCTTATAAGGGGCCAGCTTACCAGAATTGTCCATATCTTTAAAGAAAAGACCATCCTTTACGATAACACCACAGGTTGTCACACCGATAGTTGGTCCATTCTCATTATGGAACAGAACAGGTTCTAAATAAAAGTCATTAATCTGCTCGCCTTCCTCCAGAACATAAGGTGCCGGAATATATCCGTCTTTCATGTTTTTGAATTCTTCAAAATTGATAGTTTGCTTCTTCATGAAGTACCTCCCTTTACATTTGTTTTTGCTATCTTTCATTGTAACACAATATCACTGGATATAAAATGCATTTTATACCACTTCAAAATTCTTCTAAATCACATTAATAAAACTAAAGAAGTCCGCCTGTCACAGCGAACTTCTTAATAAAATAAAGTTCATTTCAATTGTACATGTGTCATGCCTTTATTTAGCGTTAAAATATTCCGCACTTTTAATAACATGTTTTGCCAACACTGAAGTTGTTACGCTTCCAACTCCCTTTGGAACTGGGCTAATGTAAGATGCTTTCTCTTTTACATTGTCGTAATCCACATCACCACAAAGTTTGCCTTCATCATCTACATTAATACCTACATCTGCTACAATTGCATTTTCGCCAACCATATCTGCTGTAATCATTCTTGCTCTTCCAACTGCTGCAACCAACACTTCTGCCTGGCGACATGCTTCTGGAAGGTCTGCTGTTCGAGAATGGGCTATAGTCACTGTTGCATTCTTTTGTAACATCAGCATTGCAAGTGGTTTTCCTACGACCATGCTTCTTCCCACAATGGTTACCTTTTTGCCCTTCAAATCAATATTATAGCATGCCAGCATTTCCATAACAGCTTCTGCTGTACATGGTGCATGACCCGTTTCGTCTCCACAAAATACCTTTGCAAAGTTTACGGAACTCATACAGTCCACATCTTTCATCGGATGAATCATTTCCTTTATTGGCTCTTCATCCAGATGTGCTGGAAGAGGACGGAACAACAAAATTCCATGAATTGATGGATCATCATTCACCTTTTTAAATTCATCCTCAAATACTTTCTGTGAAACATCCTCTGGAAATTCATAGACCGTACAATCAATTCCTACCAAATCCATACGTTTTACTGCTCCACGCTCATAGGAAATATCATCCGGACGGGCACCTACTCTTACAATTGCCAGACGAGGGGTGGTACCCTTTTCTTTTAAAGCATCAACCCTTTTTGTCAATTCCTCTTTCATGGCTTTTGCCACTTCAACACCATTCATCTCTGTACTCATACCGACACCTCTTTTTAATAAATGCATTATCTGATTTTACCAAGCACAACTCCATATACTTCATCTTTAAGCACTCTACCTTCTGAAATCATGTCATCTGCTTTCTTGGATAATGCTTGCGCACGTTCTTCATTCTTCATAAGATCTGCATTAATAAAAACATTTAAAGATGCACCTTCCAATGCTGCCTGTGCAAATAAAATTCCAACACCTACATCACTGATTGCAATTTTACTTCCTTTTTCTCCCATAACCTTCAGCAGTTTCATTACTTCGAGAGTTTCTTCCATAATTTCAAGTGGTACAAGACTAGCCTCATACAGTGCCTGTTCTAAAATACGTTCTTTCTCTGCTTTTTGTTCCTCTGTCTCTTTTGGCAATCCATACGCTTTTGAAAGTGGTTCAAATGCTTCTGCATCCTTATCTGTTAACACAATTAATCTCTTTTGAAGCTCACCCAGTTTTTCTCTGACTTCTTTTACCTCTTCTTCCACATCTGCATATTTTTTCTTGCCAACAGTAAGATTGGCCACCATCATACCTAGGGCAGACGCAAATGCACCTACGGCTGCAGATGCCCCTCCTCCACCTGGAACTGGTTTTGCAGAAGAAAGTTCTTCTAAAAATTCTGTTGTCTTTTTTTCCAACATCATCGTTTTTTTCCTCCTACATATTTAACGCTTTTTCTTTGGCATTACATGAATAGCCTCTCCAATTGCATCTTCTAATGCCTCTCCAACAGCTTCATTGTATGTTGGATGAGCTCTCATTCCCATTAACAACTGTTCTGCCGTTAATTGATTTGCTACTGCTGTTACAAATTCACCAATCATGTCAGTTGCTCTTGCACACATCATCTGAGCACCGAGAATAACTCCTGTTTCTGCACACACAACAACTTTGATAAATCCTCTTTCTTCTTTTGTGATAAGAGACTTACCATTTGCACTCATGATAAATTTACCTACTTTTACGTTGATTTCTTTCTCTTTTGCCTCATCTTCTGTCATTCCCACTGAAGCAATTTCTGGATTTGTATATACACATCCTGGAACGCAATTAAGATTAATTGATGGTTCCTTTCCTGCAAGTTTTTCCACAACTACTACTGCCTGTGCACTTGCAAGATGTGCAAGCTGCATACCAAAAATCAGGTCACCAATTGCATACACGCCATCAATGCTGCTCTTGAAATTCTCATCAACAAGCACTCTGCCTCGCTCCATGTCTGGTGCACATCCTTCAGCAAACAAATCTGTTGTATTCGGAATACGTCCAACAGCACAAAGCACATACTGACCGGTAACCTTTACTTCATTATCCTTATCAGTAAATACGCACGCATATTCCTCTCCGTCCTGCTCTACCCCTTTTACAGCAGCAGATGTATATACATCGATTCCTCGTTTCTTGAGAATCATTTTCAGATTCTGTGAAATTTCTTTATCCATGTTTGGAAGCAGTCTAGGCAATGCTTCCACAATAGTTACTTTGCAACCAAGCGCCGCAAATACTGTCGCAAATTCAACGCTGATTACACCACCACCGATAATTACGAGGCTTTTTGGAACTTCTCTCAATTTGAACAATTCATCACTAGTAAGCACCCCTGGAAGATCCATTCCTGGAAGTGGTAAAACAAGTGGTTTTGAGCCTGCAGCCAAAATCACCTTATCTGCTGTGTAAGTTTCTGTTCCTTCTTCTGAAGTCACTTTTACTTCCTTATTAGCGCAAAGTGTTCCTGTTCCATTTAAAAGAGTTACTCCATTTGCTTTTAACAGCTGCTCAATCCCTTGCACTAGCTTTTCTGTTGTTTCTTCTTTGTATGTGAGAATTTTTTCGTAATCAAAGCTTACATCCGCTGCATATATACCATAGCTTTCAGCTTCTTTCGCTTCCTGATATAATGAAGACGCATGAATCATCGCTTTTGCTGGAATACAGCCTCTGTTCAAGCATGTTCCGCCAACTCTTATATTTTCTACAATTGCTGTTTTAAAACCTAATTTTGCTGCTTTTATTGCAGCAACATATCCCCCTGGACCAGCACCGATTACAATCAAATCAAAATGTTTTTCCATATTAATCTCCTTATAATTCCACCCATCCGAACCAATCATCAATGTCTTTTATCATATTTTTTTCCACATCGTCAGCCGGCTGATATCGTGCAATTGCTTCCCGAATTTCCTGCTTGTCATATCGGATGTCCTTTAAATACTCCGGAAGGGTCTCAATAACATTTGTATTTATGGCATCTGAAAAAAATACCACTTCATCTATTTTCCCATTTTTTACTGTCAACTGTAAGGTAACTATACCCCACGAAAATCTATTTGAAAGTTCATACTGAAAATCTATCTTCTTCCCCAATCGCCATTCCCATGAGGAAAACCGCTCTACACCTTTTTCGAATTCTATCTTATCAAATTCATCTATTCCTATATGAAATGCCTTTTTTTCATATATTTCTTCAAAAGATTCTAATAAGACTTTTTTCAACTGTTCTATAGAAAGATTCGGTAAATATTCTGTCAGATTACATACTCTTGACCGAACAGAATCCACACCTTTTGATTTCAATTTTTCTTTTGATACAGTCAGATATTTCGAAAGATCTTCTTTATTCACTTTCACCATAATTGTACCATGATGGTAACAATATATACCATGTTCATAATATGCGTGACCAGAAAACTTTCTTCCGTCCAATATGATATCGTTTCGACCTGTCTGTTCCGCATGAAGCCCCAATTTTTGAACTGCTTTTAAAATCACTTTGGTCTGTTTCTCAATATCATAATTATCTTTTTGTGCAATAAATGTAAAATTCAGATTGCCTAAGTCATGATAAACTGCACCACCACCAGAAAGTCTACGGGCAAGGTTTCCACCTTCTTCTTCCAATTTATCAACCTTGCACTCCTTCCATGCATTCTGATTCTTCCCAATAACAACAGTATTCCGGTTTTGCCACAAATAAAGGATACATTCTCCCTTTGCACAATGGAGGAGTAAATACTCCTCCATTGCAAGATTCTGATAAGGGCAAGTCACCGTGCTTTCTATATAGGATATTTTTTCAATCACCTATGGCACCGCCTTTACAGATTATTATTTTGAAAATTCATAACGAAGTACCGGTGTTCTTGCCGCTCCAACTTCATCCAGTCTTGTAACTGGTGTAGTTACAGGTGCACTATGAAGCGCTTCCGGATCTGTTCCTGCTAATTCATATAACTTGCGGAATACTTCAATTGCTTCATCCAATGTTTCTTTTGACTCTGTTTCTGTTGGTTCTACCATCAATGCTTCTTCAACAATAAGTGGGAAATACATTGTTGGTGGATGAATTCCATTATCCAAAAGTCCTTTTGCAATATCCAATGCTGAAACACCTGCTTTTTTAAGGTCTTTCAAACACATTACAAACTCATGCATACAAACTTCATCATATGCCATTGTATAGAGATCTTTTAATTTATTCATCATATAGTTTGCATTTAATACTGCATTCTGGCTAGCCTCTGGAATACCGCTCTTACCTAATGTCATAACATATGTAAGCGCCTTTACAACTACTGTAAAGTTTCCATAAAAGCTCTTCACTTCTCCAATACTGGATTCTGCTCTAACGAACTTAAGTGTATCTTCCCCTTCTACTCTTACAGATGGAAGGAATGGTGTCAGAATAGCTTTACATCCAACTGGTCCACTTCCTGGTCCACCACCACCGTGAGGTGTTGAGAATGTCTTATGCAGATTCAGATGTATTACGTCAAATCCCATATCTCCTGGTCGAACCTGACCCATAACTGCATTTAAGTTTGCACCATCATAATAGCAAAGTCCACCACATTCATGAACAATTTTTGTAATTTCAAGAATGTTTTTATCAAAAAGACCAACTGTATTTGGGTTAGTTAACATCAAACCAGCTATCTCTTCATTTGCAACTGCACGCAATTTCTCAATGTCTACACATCCGTCTGGACCTGAAGGGATACTAACTACGGAATATCCTGCCATTGTAGCACTTGCAGGATTAGTTCCATGAGCTGAATCAGGAACAATAATCTTTGTTCTCTTTCCATCCCCACGACTTTCATGATAAGCCTTAATTAATAATAAACCTGTAAATTCTCCATGAGCTCCTGCTGCTGGCTGGAATGTCATATTGTCCATTCCTGTGATTTCACAAAGATATTCCTCTGCAAGCTTTAATACTTCCATACATCCCTGAACTGTATGTTCTGGCTGAAGTGGGTGTATCTCTGTAAAACCTGGTAAACCGGCCATATCCTCATTGATTTTTGGATTATACTTCATTGTACAAGATCCCAATGGATAAAAACCATCATTAACACCATGGCATTTTTTAGCAAGCTCTGTGTAATGTCTGCTTAATTCACCTTCTGAAAGTGCCGGCATATGTAATGCAAGTTCACGTTTGTCTTTTGGTAATACAACTTCCACATCACATACTGGAAGCTGACTCATACCTCTACCTTCTCTACTTTTTTCAAATACCAACATGCCATTACACCTCCTTTAAGATGCTTACTGCAGCATCGATTTCTTCTTTGCTGTTCATTTCTGTACAGCACCACAAAATTCTGTGCTCATCTAACGGGAGACCGCCAAGAATTCCTTTGTCTTCTAATGCTTTTAATACACTACAAGAACTCTTTTCTGATTTTGTAACGAATTCGTGGAAAAATTCTCCTTTATTTTCAAGAGCAAAACCAATTTTTTCAAGTTCTGCTGCCATATAATGTGCCTTTGAAGTAGACAATACAGCTGCTCTCTCAAGACCTTCGTTACCCATAGCTGCAAGATAAACACCTACTGCCAATGCGCATAATGCCTGATTGGAACATACATTACTTGAAGCTTTTTCTCTTCTAATATGCTGTTCACGTGCCTGAAGTGTTAATACATAACCAATCTTGCCATCATGGTCTGTTGTCTGTCCTACAATTCGTCCAGGAAGTTTTCTTGTCATTGCGCTTACACATGCCATAAATCCAAGATATGGTCCACCGAATGAAAGAGAAAGACCAAGCGGCTGTCCATCGCCAACAGCAATATCTGCACCATATTCTCTTGGTGTCTTTAAGTAACCCAGAGAAATTGGATTTACGCCCATAATATATTTTGCACCTGCTTCATGCGCAATAGCACCAAGACCTTCTGCATCTTCCAACCCACCAAAATAATTTGGATGCTGAATATATAAACAAGCTGTTGTTTCATCTATATTTTCTTTTAAGAATGCCATATCGGTTAATCCGTCTTTTTCCGGAACTACTACAATTTCCATTCCATTGCCATAGCAATATGTTTTAATAACATCTAATACGCTTGGCTGAACTGTAGCTGAAACAAGTACTTTTTTACGTTTTCTTTCCTGACACATAGCTACAGCTTCTGCCGCTGCTGTAGCACCATCATATACAGATGCATTTGATGCATCCATACCTGTAAGATCACAAATCATTGTCTGATATTCGAAGATTGACTGAAGAATACCCTGACTAATTTCTGCCTGATATGGTGTATATGCAGTTAAAAGATTTTCTTTAGAAATAACACTTTTTACAATTGCCGGAATAAAGTGACGATATGCCCCTGCTCCGCGGAATACAGTATCAAAAATCTTATTTTTGGCAGCAATTTTCGACATACAGCTGCGCACTTCAAGTTCTGATTTGCCCTCTGGAATATTCAGACCATTTTTTACTTTCACTTCTTCAGGAATGTGCTTGAACAAATCATCCATTGTTGAAAATCCAATTTCATTCAACATCTGATTACGTTCATCTACTGTATTTGGTACATAACTTCCCATGTTACAGTTACCACCTTTCTCTGTTCTTTATTTAAATATTACTGTTCACTTGCTACAAATGCTTCATATTCTTCTGCTGTCAATAATTCTTCTTTATCTGTGATGTTGCTTACTTTAATAAACCATGCATCATATGGTGCTCCATTAATGCTTTCTGGTGCATCTAAAAGTGCTTCATTAATTTCACAAACAACACCTGAAACTGGTGAGTATACATCTGAAACAGCTTTAACTGATTCTACATCACCAAATGCTTCTTCCATTGTAACTTCGTCATCTACTTCTGGTAAATTAACAAATACAAGATCTCCAAGTTCTGACTGTGCGTAATCTGTAAGACCGATTACTGCTACGTCACCTTCCATTCTTACCCACTCATGTGATTTTGAATACATTAAATTAGCTCTTACTTCCATGATAAAATCCTCACTTTTCTTTATTTTTTTTATTTATTTCACTTTTTTATTTTGCTCTTTTATAAAATGGTAATGCTACCACTTCTGCTTCTACTTTACGTCCTCTTACTTCAACTGTCATTGTTGTTCCGATTTCTGTATATTCAGCATCTACAAGTGCCATAGCAATTGGATATCCCAAATATGGACAATGGGTTCCTGACGTTGTCATTCCAATCTGCTTGTCACCTACAAACACATCCTGGTGTTCTCTGATAACTCCACGTCCAACCACTTTTAAACCAATACGTTTTTTAGTGATTTCTTTTGCTTCTAATGCCGCTTTTCCTATAAAATCATCTTTATCCATTTTAACAGCAAATCCAAGACCTGTTTCTAATGGTGTGATTTCATCATCCATTTCGTGTCCATACAGAGGCATTGCTGCTTCCATACGAAGTGTGTCTCTTGCACCAAGTCCACATGGAATAATTTCTTCTTCCTTGCCTGCCTCTAAAATCGTATCCCACATTTTTTCAGCTAAAGATGCATCAAGATATAATTCAACACCATCCTCGCCTGTGTATCCTGTCTTAGATACGATACATGGCATTCCTGCTACTACTCCATCAAATACTGCATGGTAGTATTTCTGTGGAATATATTCTTCAGTTGTTAACTTTCTTAAGATATCCATAGCTTTTGGACCCTGAAGTGCAAGCTGTGCATATTCTGATGAAACATCTGTAAATGTAACCTCTCCAAACTGGTGATCTAACATCCACTGATAATCCTTATCTTTATTGGATGCGTTTACAACAATAAAATAATCATCTTCTCCCTTTTTATATACGATAAGATCATCTACTGTTCCGCCGTTTTCATTACACATTGGGCTGTAGCGCGCCTGTCCGTCAACCATGTTGTCAAATTTGTTTGTTAAAAGCATATTCAAATTCGCCAAAGCGTCTTTTCCTTTACAAAGAATCTCTCCCATATGAGACACATCAAAAAGACCTGCCTGTGTACGTACTGCCATATGCTCCTTAATTACACCTTCATACTGCACAGGAAGAAGATACCCTGCAAAAGGTACAATCTTACCTCCGGCTTTCACATGTGGGTCATAAAGTGGTGTTTTAAGTTCCATTATAATTCCCTCCTTTTTATAGTTGTTACTACACAACTTCAGAATACATTACTTTTACTTCTCCCTCTGATATCTTGCAACAAAAAAACAGAGAAATAGAAGTTTTACAACTTTTATTTCCCTGTCGAAAATTCTTCAGAGTTTCGTATGGATTCAATCCTTTTGCCTGAGAGTTTCGATTTCTCTTTCCCCTTCGGCGTATTTGTACATATTGCACAAATATCTCTCTTGAATCCTTCTCTTTTTGTCCGAAATTGTTAATTTAATTATATAAATCTATGTATACTTTGTCAATAAAAGTTTATTTTTTCACAAATTATTTATCTAAATCCCACATCATTTACTTTTTCTTATCTCTTTTTCTTGCCAGATAAATATCTAGCTTCTCTTTCATATTTTCAGGCATTTCCTTGGATACCGGACACTTTCCTGCATTTGCCATCTGAGAAACAAAAAGATTAATAAAGTCAATATCTACAAGCATCTGCTCTGCACTCATAACCTTTGCTGTATCATAGCTGTTATGAATGGTTGCAGTATTCTGAGGTGCAATACGGGCAAAAGATACTGCCGGTACTCCTTTATCCGCAAAAGGTGTAGAATCACTAGAATACACATCCTGATATGGCTTAATCCCAAAGCTTTCTACACAACCCATGTATTCCAGATAATGGACTAATTTCTCTTCGCATGTACAGCAGGCAATAAATTTACCCATAATACAGCCAATCATATCTAGGTTGATGTTCAGTGCAACCTTTTTCAATTCTTCTTCCTGGGCTGCCACATAAGCTTTAGAGCCTAACAGACCTCTTTCCTCGCTGCCACACCAGATAAAACGAAGCCCATAACGATGTGGTTCTTTTGCAAATTTTTCTGCAATTCCAAGTAATCCAATGCTGCCGGACATGTTATCGTAAGCTCCCTGAGAAAGAGAAGTAGAGTCATAGTGAGCTGTTAAAATGATAATTTCCTCTGTACCATCGCATTTCTCTGTGTTGCCTGGAAGGTCGAGTATCACATTATGAGACTTTCCTTTGTATTCGTTCTGTTTAATACGAATAGTTGCGGTTACTTCTTTTGCACCTTTCGTACTATTCTTAACCAGTTCAATGGCCTGCTTTGCATTGATATTTACACCAAGAATTTTATTTCCTTTACTTACATAAGAACGAAGCTCTCTCTGGTCGATATCTTCATCTACATAGTTGGCATTTCCATCATATGTAATAAATCCAACCGCACCATTTTCCACTAAATCCTGATATCTCCAATATCCCATATAGCCGTCATTTAATACAATTTTACCTTTGCAGGCCGCCAGGGAACAGGCATCATCCTCCGGCATATAGTATAAAGGAGCTGTCACTTCTCCACTTCCACAGCAAAGATAACCTTTGCAAGGAATGGATTTGCCATCTACAATAAGTTCTGCTTCTTCTATATCAGCCATATCGACTTCAAATTCTTCTAAATGAGCTTCTAACCCCATTTCTGCACATTTCTCTTTTAAATAATTGGCGCATTTTAACTCCCTTTCGCTGCCACCCATACGGATATAGGCAGTATCCGTGAAGATTTGATTGATTTGAGTTGTGTTCATAATAGACCTCCCGCTACAATGTTAACATTTAAATATTTGTTTCCATTGTATAACAAAAATTGCTTTCTAACAATTCTATATTATTTATTTGTGCTTATACAGATAATATGATAAAATCGAAAACAAAAAAATGACATATAATATTGAAAACAAACTCAATTAAATTTAGAAAAAGGCGGGAATAGACTTATGCAGACAAATTGTGATTTTTGCGCATACAATGAATATGATGAAAATGATGAATGCTATTATTGTTCCGTAAATATGGACGAAGATGATATGGTTCGCTTTATGGAGAGCAATTATAAAAGCTGTCCATATTTTAAATCTAACGATGAATATCGTATTGTTCGGCGACAGATGTAGCCAAAGCAATTTACTTATTGATAATTTAAAAGTAAAATATATCAAAAAAATATCTCCCCTACAAAATTGTAGAGGAGATATTTTTATTAATAAAGAATCTTATTTGTTATTGATAGCTGCCTGTGCTGCCGCTAATCTTGCGATTGGCACACGGAATGGTGAGCAAGATACATAGTCAAGACCGATCTTATGGCAGAATTCTA
>CAYTGQ010000033.1:0-16531 GCA_964437345.1 uncultured Lachnoclostridium sp.
GAAGCTAACAAAAAGAAAGAAGAAAAAATCAAAGAATTACAGGAATTTATTCAGCGATTCAGTGCTAATGCTTCCAAATCTAAACAGGCAACTTCCAGAAAAAGAGCATTGGAAAAAATCGAGCTTGATGATATTAAACCATCCAGCCGTAAATATCCATATATTGATTTCCGTCCAAACCGCGAAATTGGTAACGAAGTATTAACTGTTACCAACCTTTCCAAAACAATTGATGGTGTAAAGGTATTAGATAACCTTTCTTTCATCGTTGGACGTGAAGATAAGATTGCTTTTGTAGGCTCTAACACTTTAGCAGCTACTACATTATTCAAAATTCTTGCGGGGGAAATGGAACCAGACGAAGGTTCTTACAAATGGGGTGTTACTACTTCCCAGGCCTACTTCCCTAAGGATAATACAAAAGAATTCTCTGGTGACGAAACAATTGTAGACTGGTTAATGCCTTACTCTCCAGAAAAAGATGTAACTTATGTACGTGGTTTCATGGGCAGAATGTTATTTGCCGGAGATGATGGTGTTAAAAAAGTAAATGTACTTTCCGGTGGTGAAAAAGTTCGTGTTATGCTTTCTAAGATGATGATTATGGGAGCTAACGTTTTATTAATGGACGAACCTACCAACCACTTAGACATGGAATCCATTACCGCACTTAACAATGGTGTTATCAAATTCCCTGGCGTTGTATTATTTACTTCTCAGGACCACCAGTTCATTCAGACTATTGCCAACCGTATTATGGAAATTACTCCAAACGGCTTAATCGATAAGATTACTACTTACGATGAATACCTTGACAGTGATGAAATGGCTCGTAAGAGACAGATTCTTAGTGTACAGGCTGAAGAAGACGAAGATTAAAATCTATTATTTACACACATATAAAAAAGGAACGCGATGTGCGTTCCTTTTTGTATTCATTAGTCTTCATCAACTTTCTCATCATCTTCTTCCCTTGGAAGAACCTTTAAGCTGATTTTATCAATTCGATTCTTATCCATAGCCTTTACAGTAAAAACAATATTATCTTCCTGTACAGTCTCTCCCACCTTTGGAAGATGTTCTAACAGATTAATCATGTGTCCTGCTATGGAATCATAATCATCCGACTCAAGAGAAAGTCCAACTACTTCGTTTACTTCTTCCAGACGCGTAGAACCTTCAATTAAGTATTCATCTTCAGATAGTCTCTGAATTGGATCTACTTCATCTTCATCATACTCATCGCGAATCTCACCTACGATTTCTTCTAACAAATCTTCTAAGGTGATAAGACCTGCCGTTGCACCGTATTCATCTAATACAATAGCCATGGCAGCAGATGCTTTTCTAAGTTCTACCATAAGTTCTGATGTCTTCTGGAACTCATAAGTAAAATATGGTTCTCTCATGAAATCTTTAATTTGAAAATCCTCTTTTTCTCCACGATAGAAAAATACATCTTTTAAATTGATAATTCCTACCACATTATCTCTGGATTCTTCATATACTGGAAGACGTGAGAACTTTTCTTCCTCAAAAATCTCTACTAATTCGTCATAAGTTGCATTGATATCTGCAAATGCTACATCAATATGTGGTACCATAACATCTTTTGCCAACGAATCTCCAAAATCTACTACATTGGTAATCATACGGCGTTCTTCACTTTCAATAACACCATCCTCATGACTTACATCTAAGATAGTACGAAGCTCTGTTTCTGTCATGGAAGCCGCCTTTTCATTTGGGTCAATTCTCATAAGAAGCATAAGACCACTCGCCAGCTTATTTACAATAATAATAACCGGTGTCAGTACCTGTGTCAGGAAATAAATAACATCTCCATACAACAGAGCTAATTTCTCTGCATTTCTAGTCGCAAGAGACTTTGGTGTAATTTCACCAAACAGTAAAACTAAAATAGTAAGTACGCCTGTGCCTACACTAATGAAAATACTTTCATGTTGCGGCATTCCTAAGCTCTGGCAAATATTCATTGCAAATGTGGTTGCCAAAGAAGACGCCGATAAGTTAACAATATTATTTCCTATTAGGATTGCACTAAGCATTTTTGTTGGATCCTCAATTAATTTATTGACGGATTGCGCTTTCTTTACTCCTTCATCCACCAGACTACGGATTCTAATCTTGTTTACACAAGTAAGTGCCGTTTCGGCGGAAGAGAAGAATGCTGACAGCATAATTAAAAGTAATATTATGAGCAGCTGCGTCATATCACTCGGGTCCACTTTCATCATCTCCTTTTCAGATGAGTATTTTACATTACTCCTTTGTTCTTGTCAAGTTCCAGCATATATCTCTGCTTATATGTTAACTCATATTATCTGGTTTACATTCTTCAAAAGTACAGTTCTTGACTATGTTTCTTCCAGTTGCATCAATCCCTGCCCCACTGTAGGTTGTAATGCATCGAATAAATGTACAATCTTCAATTACTGTATTACCTCCATAAGCCAGAATACCAGCTCCACTTTTCCCCCGACAGTTTACAAAATGGCAGTTCTTAATCCTGCTCCCCTGACAGTAAATACCACCCTTCTGACAGAATGAAAATACACTATTTTCTACAGTTGAAGCATACATATTAAAGATTCCGCGTCCACTGGCAGTATTTCTCACTACACATCCATCCATTTTAAGACGGGTTCCATCTGCATAAAAAATGCCGTATTTCAAGTTACCATCAAAGTCACTCTGTAAAAGCTCTGCTCCTTTTGCTCTCTCCAGAACAAACATATCTCTATTTTCCATTTCTATGCCACGCACCCTGCAGTTGACTACTTTTAAAAATCCTTTACATTGCACAGGCTGATTCAGGTAAACAAAAGAATCCTCCATTATAAGCATCCCTGTCTCTTCTATCAAAATTGGCTGATCCAAAAGTGTACTCCACTGTATCTTATATTCCTCTTTAATTACTTTAAGCTCTGGTTCTCCTAAATGCTGAATGATTTCTTCTCCCTTTGGATAACATTGCACGCTGTTACACTGAACTATGCTTTCTCCTATTTCACCTTCATAAAATATAGCACCACCATATTCCACTGCTTTACAAAAGTCAAAATTGCAATTTAGGATTCTAACACCTTTTCTGCCATAAATTCCACCGCCTCTTTTACCCTGACAGTCATAAAAATTACAATTTTTAATTTGTCCAACTCCATTACCAAGACAAATTGCACCACCATTACTGTTAGAAAAGCAATTGTCAAATTTCACATTATCAATCTGTATCTTTCTTCCGTTAAAAATAACCGCTCCTCCCAAAGTCTCTTTTATCTGAGAATCTTTCAGAAAAAGCTGTCCATTTTCCTGATATATAGCACTACAACGATTCTTACATAAAAATTCACTATCAACGATATCCAGTTCAGAGTAATTCTTTATCTGTATCAACGGTTTGCTGTTTTTGGAACGTTTTACAAAATGACTTCCCTGAATTCGTACAATGCCGCCATCAATTAATATGGTCCCATACATTTCTATCTGTGCATTTGAAATAATAAGAGTCTGTCCCTGTTTGACTATCAGTTCTTCTTTAATCACACACTGATCAACCAGCTGAAGCAGATTACCCTCCTCCAGCATTTTACTTTCTGCCTTCTTAACATATTCTAAATCGGTCATGTAGTATTTTAATTCAGCCATTGTGATTGCCATTCCTGCACGTTCAATGGCTGCTACTGTTTTCATCGCTGTTATCTTATCACGCAAAAAAGCACTGACTACAAACTGCTCTAATAATTTTCTCTTGTATTCTCCAATAGAAAGGAGCTCTGCAAATAAATTGATTGATTCTCTTTCTTCCTCCGACATTACATCTGAGCCCATGGATACGCTGATTAAATCCATTAAAAACAGTTCTTTTTCCAACGATGTCTTTAAAATACGGATAATACTGTCAACAATTTTCTTTTCATCCTGTGCCATTCGAATTATCATTGCTTTTTCTTTCTGGTCAAGAACAAAGCCTTTAGATAAAAGACGCTCTAATTCAAAATTGTTCAGTGTATTTACATTCTTATGAAGTCCTGCATGCATAAAGACACCGGCTCCATAAATAATTTTATATTCAATGCTTTGGAAATAAAGTGGGTGTTTTGGCGTTACCCACATTTTTTTCTTATTCTGCAATCGCTTCAGTAATTCTCCACCCATATGAAGGCTCCTTCCTTATCTAACAATTCGCAAATGCTGCTATGTGCACTTTTTATACCAGTAGCACAAACTATTTGCTCATTATTGCGGTGAAAATGAATTGTATATAATATTCTCTTCCGGCTCGCAATCCTCCAATATGCAATCCGTTACTGTCTGCCCATATTTTTTGTAAGAAAAATAAACAGCAGCTCCAAGAAATCCAGCTCTGCATCTTTTAAAGATACACTGGTTAATTCGAACATCTTCTGTCGAATCCGAGTGTATTGCACCTCCATGTTCAGCTACACACTCTGTAAACTGGCACCCTTTTGCCAATAAACGACTATTACCACAATTATTAATTGCACCATTCTGGCAATCCTGTATTTCTGTCCGAAGCAAAGAAATACTTTTTCCTGAAAAGGAAACTGCCCGCTCCTTACCTGCGCATTTCAGCTGGGAATTGCGGATAATAAGGTGTCCGCCCTCCTGTTTTATAAGACCACACTGATAGTTACCTATTATCCTCGTGTCTTCCAAAGAAATAACTGCACTATTAACTATTTCTATAGCATAAGTTCCTGAAGCTTCTTTTATCTGAATACGCGATTTACCAATCTCTAATTTTCCACCATCAACAAGTATTTTTCCATTTAAACTTATGGCAGCTCCCTGAATAATCAAAATACCTCCATTTTTAACCTGAATTGTTCCTTTTATGGAAGTGGGCTTATCAATTATCAGTTTTTCACCTGCTTCTATCGTCATGCTTCCATAATTGTCTTTCAAAACAATTGATGGATAAATATAGGTTAAAAGTTTAAAACTAATATAGTTGCCATTTTTGCAAAATTCATTATATAAGGCAATTGCCTGCTCCTGTTCATGCATCTCTGCACATTGCCAAAAGTTCTGTAAAAATTCAACTTCCTCTTTTGTGATTCCCAAAACCTCCATGTAAACGTCCATAACATCTTTAAAATAATCCTGTCCCCACAAAGTTCTCGATTCCATACGGACTAAATCACTAAAAAAACAGTATTTCTTTTCCCTTGTATCAATTGCTTCAAATACCTGATATATTCGATAATCAAAGTCCAGAACCACATCCTCTAAAATACGTGTTTTATAATTCTCATGTAGCCCAAGCAAATCGATAATAATTTCAAAAACAAATCTTACTTCCTTGTATAATTGTTCATTTAAGCAGAATGAAGTGGCAAGACCAAAGCAATATAAATACTTGAATTCATCATCTTCTGTTGCTAATGGATGAATCCCAAGTTGTATTTCATTTTTCTTTTCTTTCAAAAAGTCCAGCAATGCCATACCCATTTCCTCCTGCCCTGATGTCGTTCTCTGTCAAGTTATTTTCTTTATATATCGACAGAATGGGACTGATTAATGAGTTCCGCCAGATAAATAATCTGATTGTGCAGATTCATTTAAAGAATACAATAATATATCTCCATCTTTAAATATGTACTCTCTGTTCTGACTATCTGCTTTTTTATAATGATACCCTTCCAACTCCCACATATTGCAATAGCCATTATCTGCATTATCCAAATTGGTATAGCTTAATCTGCATACTCCATCCTTGACTGTATGAATTTCAAAATTGACTAATAGATATCCGTCTCTTAACCAAAACTCCTCTTTCATATCCAAACCGCCATGATTTTTTGAATACTCTGCCACATCAAGCCCACTTTCACAAATATGTATTTCACCAGGCAGATAATATTCAAAATACCATTTCTGCATAGATTTTGATATTTTATCTTTTTCTACTCCCGATGGAACTGCTCCTGTTGGTGTGTAATTCTGCCCAATATAAGTGCGAAGTGTCTGGGGAATCATAATATTCGTAAATGTATATACATTTCGGCTTTTCTCTTTTACTTCTTTTAATGTTTTATTTTCTAATTCAGCTTTTACAATTAGCTCTTCCTCCGGAATACTGGTATAAACATTCCCTGCTACCATTATTTTCTGATTAGATAAATCAATACTGCTCCCTGCCTTTAC
Source organism: uncultured Lachnoclostridium sp. (assembly GCA_964437345.1). Lineage (GTDB taxonomy): Bacteria > Bacillota > Clostridia > Lachnospirales > Lachnospiraceae > CAYTGQ01. The sequence goes on from CAYTGQ010000033.1 coordinate 6,193, forward strand.
CAAAATGTTTCTTTTACCCTCTATAGTTTCCGTGTAATATAAATCAACCTCTTTTCGATTACCCCACTGATCAATATAATAAAATTTAGGCTTTACACGAATATAATCTTCAGACGAATATAAATTTCCAATGGTTGTTAAATAAAATCTGGATACATATCCAGTTTTTTGTACTCCTAAATCCGGATTATCAGGATGACTTCCATTAACCATAACGAAGGTATATTTACCGTTCTGCCCGGAAAATATTCCATTTTGATTTTTATCGCCTACTGTATAGGTAAACCCTGTTAAATCCAAGGAATTTTCTTTTCGAAAAACAGATTTCCATATGATAGAATCAGATATATCATAGAGAGTAAGACCATAGATTCGTCCTGATATTTCTACATTTACTGTATCAACTGCTACATAATTTTCATAGTCTGCATTAGCAAGCTCCTCTTCCTGACTATACCCATCATTAGCTTCACAATTAATTGCTATACTTCTAAATTCTACTGTATATTCTCCTTCATCTACCCATATTGGCAAATAGAATTCTGTAGTATCTGATGTCAGTTTAATCCATGTATCTGCTTTGTAGTAAACCTTTCCTTTATAGACATCAAAGGGGAAGCTTACTTCTCTTTTTGCAATATACTTATCATAATCCCTGTATTCATAACCTCTCATTTCAGTATGGTAGCCTTCTGTAGGAAGCTCTACTTTAAAATATCTATCCAGTATAATTCCTGCAACAGACTGGTTTGGCTGAAGCATCTGGTTATATTTACGCACATCTTCTATCCTTGCATCACAGATTGTCGGAGTATGTACGAGCACACTGTTAATATCTTCAATATCATATTCTAAAATATTTCCATCATCCTCATTGCCATAGTGACAGATTCGGCTATAAGTCACAATTCCCAGACTTTCGTATTCACCATTTGCTTTATTTTCTGGTATCCGGAGTCCCGATTGATACAAAGCATCTTCATCTATAGCTTCTGCTTTAGGAATATCAGAAGGTACATCAGTAGAAGTTTCATTCCAGCTTCCATCCATAATGACTTCCCCATTAAAAATCAACTTATCATTACGAACTTGGATTTCATCAATTTCTTCCTGCTTATTTCTTGGTTCCTTCATATTAGTGGAATGAATAGTATAAGACACTGTTGGAACTTTATAAGAGAAACCGGGTGATAGATGAACACTGACTCCCGGAAGACTTTCATTTTCTATATCTGCACCAGAAAGCCTGTATATATTCAGACTTTCAATTTTCCAATACGAATAATCTCTGTCTACATCTTCATAGGTATCCTCTTCTTTTGTTCCATCTTCATTTGTCTCTCCTGGAATTTTCTGCTGATAGGTTTTTGTACCGGAATAGTTCTTAAACTCATATTGTGCCAGATATTCATCAGTTATAACATTAACATACTGGTATTCTGTAGTTGGAATTCCCTCCTCTGAGTCAAACTGCTCATCCCCTCTGTCATCAGCCTGAATAATAGCTCTGGCATAAGGTTCCTCTAGCTCTCCGCTATTTCCTGATTCTGATTCTTCAGAATTTTCCTCTTCGCTAAAATGCTTATAAACACAAACAATCTCGATACCACCATTGGCAACGGAATACTTTCTTCCTCTTAACTCCTTTAAAGACTCCTTGTAATCCTCCCATGCAGTAAGTGGGTTAATAGTGGTCTGCAACTTATCTCTGACTTTTCTATAGGTTCCATTACTATGCTCCACTTCCTCATCAGACCACTTCGCCCAGTGAGTTCTGTAAAGATATAGTTTTCCATCTGTACCTTCTATAGTTCCCGGTATCATATCTGAATCAGTACGAATATTACGTCTTTCTTCCTCCATTGCCAAAAGCTTTCTGCTTACCAAAATAAATTTTGTTGACGTTCGTTTCATAATCGTAAGATAAACCGGTTGCTGTTTTCCTTTATAACCCAGTTCAATATTAAAATGGTCTTTAAAATCATCAGGATTACGCCATGCTGCTGCATTCATAATAGCTTCCAGTGTTCTCTTATAGCCAGATATCGGAGTTCCATTCTGGTATACACGAAAAATGCCATTAAGATAAACCCAGCCACCGCTAGTTTCCAAAGCATCGCCATTGATTCCCGCATCATCAAAAACATTACTTACTTCTTCCTCATCGAAAGTAAATATGGTATGTGTTCTCCCATCAGGTAACTCTGTACTATCTTTATTGTTTTCTGTCAGCCAGAATGTTCCATAAGGTTTATACATAGGATTTCCATCGTGACATTCTACTGACTTTACCGTAAAACCCTCTGTCCGCCAAGTGATTCCACTTGTTGCAGTTGTATCATAAGTTTCGTATATAACCTCCCCCTTTTCTGTCATATATGCTTTATTCCCTTTTAAGCTTTCTTCGGCAGCAGATGCATTCTGGATATTTAAAAAACTTATCAGCATTACAAGACCTAAAAATAGCATTATCTTTTTCATGGCAGCACCTCTTAACTCCAAGGCCATATATAATCTGTTCCAATGGAATAAGTTGCCGGATTTTGATTGCCAAGTGTCTGTCTTACAGTTACATCTATGCTCATTTCATACCATTGGTTTTTCTTTAGATTTTCCAGAAACACCAATGGTACTCCACTAAAAATAAGTTCATGCTGCTTATTAGGCTCTCCATAGGTTGCTGCATATATAGTATCTGCATTTACTTTAAACTTGATAAAACATCTGACATAATACTCTCCACCGCTATAATAAAATGTTGATGGCTCTATGACAATTTTATCTGCCTTGACAATCACATGATTCTTCTTTGCCATTTCTACATAGTTCTTAATATAATCTGTTACCTGCTTATTCCAGTCGCTGTTATCATCATAGATATAGGTTCCTGCCAATTGGCTAATCCATTGATTATCTACGGTACAATAATCAAAGTTAAAACGAGTCTCCAGATTAGTACGGATTGTTTCAAGCCATATATCTCCATACAGTTCATATTTTTGAGAAAACATACTGCCATCTTTATAAACTAATTTCTCCATATCCTTTGGACATGCATAATCTTCTAAATTTACCGGCTCATAATAGTAAGTTTTTAACTGATAAGCAAAGCTTCTCTCATAAAATTCATTTGGAAAGCTTGCCAGAATATAATCAAACTTTTTATAATTCTTAGGCAGGTTAGTGGTTCTAATCACCTGACCGTCCGGGCTTAATTTCACTCTTTTTTCCAGGTTCTTCAAACGTGATGCCACAGTATTTGCTTCTGACATGGTTATTTCATCCAATGCACGAAAAGCTCTGCTCTGGCTGTAATTCCCCTTAGAACTGCCCGAAATAATTCCTTTTACGAAGCATAGGCGGGCTGCCTTTTTTTCTTCTTCACTAAGTCCTTTTAATCCAGTCAGACGTTTCCCATCTACTACCTCTTTATATAGGTCTGTATCATAATCTGTTCCATTTTTCAATTCATCTGCCCGATTGAGGAGTAATGCCGCCTGTTTCCATGTAACCATTTCTGTAGTATCAGCAAATTCGCCGCCTTTAATTAGTGTGCCGCCTTTCAGTCCTGCTGCCTTTTCCAATTTTGCAGCAAAAGCTTCCACGCTGATATTTTTCTTCTTTACTGCCTGTGATGATTGTTGTGCCGCAAATGCGTAATTAAAACTCACATTACAATTTCCAGTTATCCCTGCTATCAAAATTACTGCCAACAGCACTTTCCTAATTTGTTTTTCCTGCTTCATTTTATTTCCTTTCTTTCCCTACTCTCAATTCTGCAAATGCAGTCTGGCCCCACCTAAGGCTACCCGATTGTAATAACCGGTATAGCCATTTCCATATGGATAGCCCTGAAATAATGCTACAAAGCCAATGTCATCAATTGTTCTGTACCATTCCTCCAGTTTAATAACCGGAAGTGTGAATTTATATGAAATACCATATTTTTGTGCTATCTGATTATGTTCTGCAACCTTTTCATTAAAACATGCTGTCAAAAGTCCTACAATAACCTTTCTCCTCTCTTCTTGAAACAAAGAGTCTTCTTTAAAAAAAGACAGCTCATAGTTTTCTCTTAAATCATGGTAATCTCCTTCTTCTTTCTCACCAGTATCCAGATTCTTGACTATTACAAAATCCCCAAGGGAATAGTATACCTGAAAACCATCATATTCTTTGGAAAAATAGTGCTCTTCCCATTGGATATTTTCCAGATTCCAGCCAATATAAAACTTCTCTTTTTCAACAACAAGAACTGCTGGAACATATTGATACAAAAGCTTTCTGTCCCCATAGCTTTCCATCTTATTCAGATTGACAGACAGGCTTACAAAAAACTGCGTTACTGCCTCGTCTTTATTAAGCCATACCTGCCTTCCATCATCTTTTTCTACAAGACTGCTTATGGCATCTTCCACCGCTTGATCCAGTGCCCTGTTATAATCCGCTTGCAATTTTGCTATTGCCTTGGTTTCCATTGCTTTCTGGTAATCAGGAACCATTAAACACAAAAATATCATTGCAAATACAAGACCTAATCTAGTCGCTTTCATCTCGAATACTTCCTCCATAAACAACTTGTACTTCTGATTCACTCTGGTTTCTTCCTGTTAAAAAGGATTCCAGATAGTCACCCCAGGTCATTCCTGTTTTTCGAACCGATACAGAAAAGAAGTCTCCTTTATTGAAAAAGTATTGTTCTGTATTCAATATGCTATCCAGCATTTCTTCATGATAAATCCCCTGATAATAAGGAGAATATGTCACTTCCGATTGTTCTAACTCCTGTTCTTTTAACTTAGCTTTATAATGGCTCAACCTGATTTCATAAGGAACATTGGTTACTGCCAGCTTTTTTACAAATGTCTCATACATCTGCTGGTCTAAAAATCCAATATTTCTGACAGAATCCACAAAATATGTGGTTTCTGTTGTTACATAAGTCTGACAAAGCATTTCATTTTTTGCAGACATATAGCTTAATGGAACCAAAAACAATAGAATGACTGTCACTAGTATTTCTGCTACTCTTCCTAAATAATCCATATACCACCGCCTTTCTAATCAATTGCTGCTCCATAAAGCATATGCTGTTCGTAAATATTCGCTTTTACATAATCAGTCTGCAGGTTCATCTGATTAAAGCAGCTAAACAAAAGAGCTGTTGCAATACAAAAAATCCACACAGATGCTCCTTCATAAAGAATATCAAATATATGCTCCATTTTTCCTCCTAGGTCTGCTGCTGAAAAGAAATTCCGATAATCGTATTATTTACATCACGTATTACCGTTCCTAAAAACTGTTCATTAGGATTAATATAGTTACTGCTTGTACTGTCCTGTGCCCCTTTAATCGATGCACCCCCTTCATTTCCCAAGGCAGTTTCTTCACTGTTTAATCCATAATTATAATACGATGTGCCTTTTTTTGTTGTTACCTTAATACTGATTGATTCATTCTTAAATTTATTAATAACATTTACCACTTCACTTCCCGAAACCTTCAATCCATCATAGATTACTTTGTCACTTTCATTAAATTCAGCATTCAGCTTACTAATCTGTCCCGCTCCATTTGCGGCCGTATCTCTTGCCTCTCTTGCAATGTAAAATCCTAATCCGATAATCACACAGGTAATAATTGTTCCTGCTGCCAATAATAATCCTTTTAAACTGTTTTCCATACTTTTTTCCTCCTATTTGCTTTTAATTTATATCTCCATTTGAAGCATATATCCATTAAGCTGTGCCAGACTCTCCAGTACAAATGGTACAATCAGGTATAACCCAATCACCAGTGTCATCGGCATATAAGCTGCTACTTTTCCAATTACACCTTTATCTGATATTAGCATTTCGTTGTCCTGTTTCCTTTTTTCTAAAAAATAGGCTCTCTGACCTGCCACCTCATCAAATGCCGCTTCCACACCAACTCTGTCACATGCCTGCAAATCCTCTACAAGACGGACAAAAGGTGGAAATGGTTCTTTTTCCTTCAATTCATTTAAGGCTCTCTCATTATCATAATAATATAAATCAATACATTCCCAAATTGATTGTTTGAATATATCACTAAAATTCTCAAGCCACTCCAGAATTATCTCTACATTCATACGTGGAATATGCATAAGCATAACAACCATTGTCTGAAACTGCATAACCTCATCTTCCATAGTTCCCTTCAAAAAGTACCTTTTTATCTCCAATATGAATAATGGTATATGACACAACATAACTCCTGAAAAGATACTATAAATTATGTAATACCAGTGAAAGCCGCTATTCTGATAAGTCTCTATTCTGGTCATAATTTCTTTGCATAATGCATCTATTACGGGCTCACCTGTTACAAATTCACTTTCTTCCAATACACTCTTAATCTTTTCCTCTACCCATTGGAGATTTTCTTCCTCTTTGTACCTTTCCACCCCTGCTTGTATGATTTTTCGATATTCTTCAATTTCTTCTTTCTGATTTACCAGCGTAACACCTTTGAAACCATGGACCTCATAAACAGCATTATATCTCTCTGTCATAGAAATATTGATGCATATTAAAATACTTACCAGCACAGTCCCCCAAAATAACAACTGCTTTTGTACCAAAAATTCACTGACAGACATTTCATTTCCTGCACCTCGTAAAAGCTGATTATAAAAATATGTTTTCTTAGGGTTCTTAAAAAAATAATCCTCTAATCTCTTTTTCACCCATGAAATCTGAATTATTCTTTGTAAAACCGGATGCTCTGTTTTTATCACCTTCCTATCCTCTTTCAAAGAATTAATTAAAAAATATGCAAAAACTGTAGTAAGAAAAATAGCAACAGATACTACAATTCCATATTTCCCATGATAATATTTCCCCAGTTCCGGAAGATTAGAAATACTCCAGTCTTCAATAATTTTCAGAAAAAATACCGGAAGAATAGTAATCATAATCAATCCCGAAAAGGTATAGCGGATTTTGTCCCTTTTTAAAAGTTCTATATGAATCTCGCTACGCAGATGATTAAGATTGGTTAAAAACAAAGACTTGCCTTCCCGTATACTGTCCCCATATTCAACAGTAATCTGGCATAAAGCTAAAAATGCCTTTATATACTTATTAGGTGCAACATCCTTATACTTGTCAATTTCTTCTTCTGAACCCAATACATCATATATTTTTTGCATATGCAGAGAAACTTCATAAGGAGCTTCCTCCAGAGAATCGTAGACTGCCTCCTCCACCATACCTCCAATATGATAATAATGTCTTACATCTCCAAGATACTTTTCCATTTGAAGCAGCAGCTTATATTCTTCCTTCCAGAGATTTCCGCTTATAATCTGCCCTGTCACCATAAAAATCAATGAAAACCAAATCAGATAAGTATAGATGGAAGCCCCCCGAAAAATAACTGCAAAACCAGACAATAATGCCACTGCTGACATACAAAGGCTAAAAATCCTCATAGTCCCCAGAATAACGACCTTCTCAGAAGCTGGTTTTATCATCTCATACTGTTTACGAATCCTCCATATCACATGCTTTGTAACACCAAATGTACTTAATCGGTTATATAGCCATATCAACCAGTTTTCTAATTTCATACTGCCATACTCCTTTGCTCCATGAACCGTTGAAATGCTGCTTTTTCCTCCAAAGTCAGACTGGCACTGATTCTGTCCTTCCCCTGCTGGCTCATTGTTTCCTTCCAGTGATACGCACCATTTTCAAAAACAACCAAATCCCTAATTGAAAATGCCTCTCTTTCCTCCCCACCATAAATCTTTCTGAAAACAGCTCCTTTATCCGGAACAATTTCTGTGATTCGTTCAATATAACGGTGTCCTGACAAATCCTTTTTCATATGTACATCAAAGTGAATGGCTTCCACAACCTGTTCCAATGCGACCCTTTCATTCTGAAATCCTCCCTTTAATAACAGGGCATTTCTCATGGAAATAATTAAATCTCTTGCTGTTTTGGCATGATGAGTAAAAAGTGTAAATAAGGATGCAACCTGTGATGTACTAATCAGCCAGCTTGCTACCTCATTGTTGGCAACCTCTCCTAAAATTGTCACACTGCCATCGCTCTTCTTCATAAAATTAAGGCCTTCTTCTCCCGAAACCGAATCTGTCTCTTTGAAGGTCACAATATTTCTTTTGGGATAAAGCTTTCTAAGCTGCAATTCAAAAGCTATTTCCTGAATTCGCAGGTTATATGCCGGATTGATAAAACCAATCACAGACATTAAAAGCGTCGTCTTACCTACTCCCTGTTCTCCGGTAATTCCCGTAATCTGGCAGCCTTTTATCAGCCACTTTATCAGTTCAATTGGAAGCTCTTTATTATTGTCTGTAATTAGATTCTCAATCTCTTCTTTTTTCACCGTATCAAATTTTCGAATAAACATAACCCAGCTTTCTGAAAAAGGCGGTCTTGCCACTGCAACTCTGGCACCATCCTTTGCTTCTGTAACCAGATACCCTCTCACCTGGGACAATTGCCCGGGATTATTATAGCGATAACTGTTTCTACAGACACGGATTAATTCCTTTTCACTTCCAAATTTCAAAAAGGACAGATAAATAGATTTGCCTTGAAAGAATATCCATACACTGTCATGGGCAACGGGAAAGTCATTTCTGACAAAATTTCCACCCCAATTATTACTTTCCGGAATTCCTGACACACCAACACTGATACCATCAATTTTCATATCCCTAATTTGATCAATAACACCATTTCCTTTATATAGCTCATAAACCCGCTGTGTTAAAATATTCAGCTTGTCATTAAAGCTTAATGCTGCGTTTCTACTTTCCTCATATACTTTTTCAATATCATCTTCTGTAATTTCATAGCATGACATCCCATTTGTATCCTGTTTTGGCATATCCAGCCCATTTTCGATGATAAACTGTTCCATCGCTTCACTGCCATATTCCTCTTCATACTGATAAAGAAGAATATAGAATTTATCCTGTGCTGACAGCTCATACATTGCTTCAAAAGGAATAATCTCATCAATATTTTCCTGACACACCAACCCTTTTCGAAGCAGGCAGTCTTTTATGTAATCCTTCACATAAAGCTTTGCGTTTCTGTCACCATATGCACAGCTTTTCAATGCCTTTCTCAGCAGCTTTTTGTGAGTCATTCTCTCCTCCACCTGTGTCTGATTCAGATTGCCATCATAGGGATTTTCCCTTAAAATCTGGGCAAAGGTATTCATAACCTCTTCCTTTAATTCCTCGATAGTCATGCTGTCACCTCCCTGCGTTTTCTATGGGTTTCAATCATAGAAACAGCTCTTTTCACTTCCCTCATAAAATAATAATTTTCATTTTTTCTGTCACACTGATAATTATTGTTTAAAAATGAAATCAGGCTTCCATTGCTTACAGCATCTCTGAAACGTACATTATATGGAATCGTTGCGACTCGGTCTCTTGGAATATGATATTTTCTTATAATATAGCCTCTGGTATACTTTGACTCTGGCGTATAATTGCCAAGAAGAAACACTGATTTTTTCATCAAAGACTGGTAATGTTCAAAGAAATCATCCAGAATGTAAAGATTTTGACTTAGATTTACTACGATAAGGTCTGCTTCCTCCAGAATAATTTTAGAACTTAATGTATTGCCAACTGCCGTATCTATATATACGGTGTCACAAAATTGCTCCAATAGCTGAAACATGGGATTAACAACCTGATTAAACTCATAATCAAACACCTCCTGATTCATTAAATAGTTTTGGGGAAGATAATTCATTTTATCCTCCATAAATGTCATAACACTGTTGTTTACTGCATTTTCAAGGGAAAAGCCAGAATGAATTTTTCGAATCAGATGTTCAATGCCCTTCTGGTTATAGAAATTGTATTCATTTAACCTGTTTCTTGACATTGCCTGATTGAGAACAGTTTCCAGATTGTTGATACTGAAATGATTTTCCAATAATACATTTTTTCGATTTTGCTCCAGTATTTCCATAATACTGATACATGCAAGATTACTGGTAACCCCGTTTTTCCCATGTGCATTGCTCCAAAAAGCAATCTTCACTTACATTCCTCCTCTTTTAAGTTGTAATAATCCGGATTATGAAATACAAGAAAACAAATAAGATTAATTAGAAATAATTAGATACTGCCAAAGGCAGATTGAAAATTAGAGTTATCTGTATTTCACTTAAAACTATAATATACCAGTTTTCTTTGTTTGTAAATACCCAATTTTATTTTTTATTATCATTTTATTTTCATCTCTAACCTGCCAAGTTGTAATATTCCCTTGAATTTCCGTATTTTGCACATCACATAATGGGGCGTTATCTT
>CAYTGQ010000034.1:0-13419 GCA_964437345.1 uncultured Lachnoclostridium sp.
TCTTTGGATGTATAGAATCCGGAGCACTCTAATACAACGTCAACTTTTAAATCTCCCCATGGGCAATTGTTTGCATCTGGGAAAGCATAGATTTTGATTTCTTTTCCATCAACTGTAATAGAATCTTCGCCAGCTTCTACTGTATGTCCATTGTATCTTCCCTGAGAAGAGTCGTATTTTAATAAATGAGCTAACATTTTTGGACTTGTTAAATCGTTAATAGCTACTACTTCATATCCCTCTGCACCAAACATCTGTCTGAAAGCCAAACGTCCGATACGTCCAAATCCATTAATCGCTACTTTTACTGCCATTTTAAATTCCTCCTAAAAACATTAAATTTAGTGTTTAAGTTAAATATTACTGTTTGCAAAATATTTACTCCATTGCAAACTCCTCTTACATTCTAACTAATAATTCCCAAAAATGCAAGTGTTAATTGTAGTTTTTTTAACAAGTCTGAAAAAATTGTCTTTCCTTACAAAAAAGTCCTCAAAATGAACATTTTTTTGAGGACTTTTTTATAATATTTAATTAACAGCCAGAAACCAAAGACTTCACCTGTTTAATTTCATCTTCCTTTGCTTTTGCAGCCGGTTCATAATATGCTTTATTCTTAGCAAGTGTAAATAATTCATACTGAGAAGTTTCTGTAGAATTACGAACCTGCTGTAAAGTCTGTCTTAACTGCTGATTTTCTGTCTGTGTAATCATTTCTTCATATCTTGTTAAACAACCATTGATTCCTGTCAATGCATCGGCTACCATTACTTTTTCTTCCATAATATACCCCTTTCCCTACTGCAAGAATTTTAAAAATGTCTGTTTGTTCTGTGTTGCAGACTGTGCAGATTTTTCCAAAAACTGTTTTACCTGTGGATCTGTTGCCTGATTTGCATAGTCTTTATACTTCTTTTCTTCCATTTCACTTGCCAGTAAAAGATGACGGATATTCTGTAACTCCATTTCACTGATAGTTCCCATTTTGACCTCCATTCTAAAGCTTTAAAAAGCTTTCTGTTATTTTCTTGCCTTCCAGCTTGATACATCAGTTATTATTGGTAAAATGGTATCTCTCTATACATTTTTCATTTCAAAAAAATAAGAAAGAATCCATTTTTCATGAACTCTTTCTTATTAATATTTATAAATTACTTATTAGCTGCTTCTGCTGCAGCTTCCTGTGTTACTTCCGGCTTATCATTGTATAAGTGGCAGGCTACACAGTGACCTGGAGCATATTCTCTATACTTTGGAGCCTCTTTCTTACAGATTTCCATACATTTAGAACATCTTGTATGGAACTTGCAGCCACTTGGTGGATTAGCTGGAGAAGGAATATCTCCTTCTAATACGATACGATTCATCTTAATATCTGGATCTGCAATTGGAACCGCACTGAACAATGCCTGTGTATATGGATGTAATGGTTCTCTGAAGATATCATCCTTTGGACCATTTTCAACCATTGTACCAAGGTACATAACACCTACTACGTCTGAAATATGCTCTACAACAGATAAATCGTGAGAGATAAACAGATAAGTAAGCTGACGTTCTTCCTGTAAATCCTTCATTAAGTTAATAATCTGTGCCTGAATGGATACGTCCAGAGCAGATACAGGTTCATCACATACGATAAAGTCAGGATTAAGAGCTAATGCTCTTGCAATACAGATACGCTGTCTCTGACCACCGGAGAATTCATGTGGGTAACGGTCAATATAATATGGTCTAAGGCCACAGTCTTCCATTACCTTTAAGATATAATCTCTATACTGTTCCTTTGGAACAATGTTGTGTTCACGAACGGCCTCTCCAATAATTTCACCTACTGGCATACGAGGGTCAAGAGAGGAGAATGGGTCCTGGAAAATCATCTGCATCTTTGGACGCATTGGACGAAGTTCTTTTTTACTTAAGGATAAGACATCAACACCATTAATTTTGATTTCTCCACCTGTTGGCTCTGTCAATCTTAAAATAGAACGACCAGCTGTTGTCTTACCACAACCAGATTCACCTACCAGACCAAATGTCTGACCTTTTTTAATACTAAAGCTAATGCCATCTACGGCACGAACATGTCCTACTGTACGCTGAAGGATACCAGACTTAATTGGGAAATATTTCTGAAGATTTTTAACTTCAACAACATTTTCCACTGGCTGAGCATTCATATTGTTGTTATCTGCCATTACTGGTTACCTCCTTCTTTATTTTCATCTAAGAAAAGATGACAGCTTACCTTATGAGTTGGTGAAAGGCTGATTAATTCTGGATATGCACCATTACATTTTTCCATGCAGGATTCACAACGATTCTTGAAATAACAGTGTGAAGGCATGTTAATTGGGTTTGGTACATTACCCGGAATGGAATATAATCTGTCTACTTTTTCATTGAGCATTGGCTTAGATTTCATAAGACCAATGGTATATGGGTGTGCCGGATGATGGAAAATATCATCTGCTGTACCCTGTTCTACAATTCTTCCTGCATACATAACTACAACGTAGTCAGCCATTTCAGCAACTACACCTAAGTCATGTGTGATTAACATAATAGAAGCATTTATCTTGTCCTTTAAGTTACGAAGCAGGTCAAGAATCTGAGCCTGAATTGTAACGTCAAGAGCTGTTGTAGGTTCGTCAGCAATAATTAACTGTGGGTCACAGGAAAGTGCCATAGCAATAACGACACGCTGACGCATACCACCGGATAATTCATGAGGGTAGTTATCATAAATACCTTCACGAACAATACCTACCATTTTAAGAACCTCTAACACTCTCTTCTTTGCATCTTCCTTACTCATAGAAGGATTATGAAGAAGAATGGTTTCACTTAACTGGTCACCAATAGTAAATACTGGGTTAAGAGCTGTCATAGGTTCCTGGAAAATCATAGCAATTTCATTACCACGAATGGATTCCATTTCTTTAATAGAAGTCTTAGCAAGGTCAATTGCTCTGCCTTTGGAAGACTGATTATAACGGATAGAACCTCCAACAATCTGTCCCTGTGGTCCCTGTAATAAACGCATTACAGAAAGACTGGTTACAGACTTACCACAGCCGGATTCACCAACTACACCAACTGTTGCTCCTCTAGGGATTTCAAAAGTAACACCATCTACGGACTTTACAGTACCTGCATCAGTATAAAAATAACTCTGTAAGTTATCAAATTCCAAAATATTGTCTTCATTCTTCATTGTAGTAAGATACTCTGACTCTGGAATTTTTCTTTTTAATTCTTTATTATATTCTCTATATTTCTGAAGATTAAACTTTTTGATTTCTTTCAATCTTTTCTTTTTAGCAAGCTTTTCTTCTCTTGTTTCAGCCAAAGTTCTCACCTACCTTTTCATCTTAGGGTCGAAGGCATCTCTTAAGCCATCGCCGATAAAGTTAAATGCTAATACAGTTAATAAAATACAAATTCCTGGTGGAAGCCAGATATTCATATAGTTCTTCATAACAACAGACTGGTTAACTGCCTGTACCATATTTCCCCAGGAAGCATAAGGCCATGCAATGCCTACACCAAGGAAGGAAAGTACAGATTCTGTAAGGATAACTCCACCCATATCCATAGTTGCAATTAAGATAATAATTGGCATAACGTTAGGAACTAAGTGTTTGAAAATCTTCTTTCTTGTGCTGATACCTGTTGCTTCTGCTGCCTGCATATATTCCATTTCACGAAGAGAAAGAATCTGTCCACGCACGTTTCTCGCAACACCTGCCCAGTAAAGAACCCCCATTACAATCATGATAAAGTAAATCTTATACTGTGGTGAAACACCGTAAGAAAACATAACCGCTGAAAGGATTAACATAAGTGGTGTAAATGGGATGGCATTAAACATTTCTACCAGTCGCATGATTATCATATCTGCCACACCGCCAAAATAACCGGCAATTCCTCCAAAAGTTACACCAATCAACAATTCTAATGCTACTACCACCATACCAACGGTAAGGGAAATTCTTCCACCATACATAAGACGGGTAAATACATCACGACCATCAGTATCTGTACCTAACCAATGTGCAGAAGAAATTGGTGCTTTAACATTAACGAGCATTTCTGCACCACCAACTTCTCCTTCCGTCATACGAACTTCTTCCCCTGTTGTGCTGTTTATATAAAAGATTTCATATTCTCCATAAGGACTAAAGAGTGGTCCTATCATACAAAACAGAAACATAAATACAATAATAGCTACACCAAAGCACGCTAACTTATTGCGTAAGAACTGTTTCATAACCAACTGTCCCGGAGTCAGAATTACCTGATTTTTTTCGAATTCATCCTGTTCCTGCTGATTTCTTTTCTGTAAATCTAATTCTTCCATGCTGCACCTCCTTTAGTATTTTACTCGTGGATCTACTACCGCATAAAGAATATCGGAAACCAACGTACCCACTAACGATAAAATCGCAATAAACATATTGAAGCCCATAAGATAAGGAATATCTCCCTGATAAACCGCTTCTAAGGCAATCTTACCAAGACCTTCAATACCAAATAAGTTTTCGGTAATAACCGCACCACTAAAGAGTGCCGGAATGATACCACCAATCATAGTAACGATTGGAATTAACGTATTACGGAAAGCATGCTTTCCAATAACCTTCTTTTCAGGAAGCCCTTTTGCTCTTGCTGTACGAACATAATCAGCATTTAATACTTCTAACATGTTAGTACGAACATATCTCATACGAGCACCAACACCAGTAAGTACAAATACTGTAATAGGTAAAATAAAGTGTTTTCCCATATCAAGAATGTGCATAATTCCTGTATAGTTTGCACGGGCTGTTACCATACCGGAGATTGGCAACACACCAAGACCGATGGCAAAAATTCTTTTTAATACTGCCGCAAAGAAGAAGGATGGCAATGAGCTACAAAAAATACAAGCTGCCACAATCGTATAATCTGTTAAAGAATACTGTTTTCTAGCAGCTAAGATTCCAAGGGGAATCGCTATCATAAATTCAATCAGAAAAGCGATGCTGGACAATGCAACTGTAGGTCCCATGTATTTCGCAATTACTTCTAATACTGGTTTCTGGTAAACAAAGGATGTACCAAAATCACCGTGCAAAGCATCGCCTACCCACGAAATATAACCTTCTACAAGTCCCTTATCCAAACCATATACTTCTCTCATTCTTTCCTGCATTTCTGGAGTTACGTTTGGATTACCCGATGTAATATTCGTAACATAATCTCCTGGTACAGAACGGCAGATACCGTACATCATAACAGAAATACCGAAAAGAACAAAAATACTTATGAATAATCGTTTTGCAATATACTGCTTCATATCTTTCTCTTTCCTTTCTTTTCCTGTTTACACAGAGGAACCTGCCTCTATGTGAAACCTGTGAGAATCAACCTCGTAAAGCGTTCATTCTTCACAAGTTTAACTCACTAAATTATTCCTAGACAGCACACATGAGGTTACCTTAAAAGGCAACCCCATGTTTAGCTGTTATTTGATTAAAAACTTATCTAAAAACTATAAATTAGTTCATTTCTAAAGTTTCAATCTGAGCTGTGTAGTTCCAGTAAGTTGTTGTATTTTCTGGAAGTGTGCTTGTATTAACATTAGCTGCGTTATAGATTTCCATGTTCTTTCTCTGGTATACTGGCATGTATACAGCGCCTTCCATGATTAAATCTAATTCTTTCGCTACTAATTCACATCTCTTATCAAAATCAAGTGTTTTTAAAATTTCTGCCTGAAGAGCATCAATTTCAGCACTGTAGTATTTATGTCTGTTAGAGTTACCCTTGCTACCAAAAATCTGTGTTAAGTCACAGTCTGTTGAGTTACCCCAAGCCATAACCCACATATCGATTTCACCGGCTTCTACCATGTTAGAGAGTACGGAGAACTGTAAATCGTTAACAATCAATTCAGCACCCATAGCTGCCATATCGTTAGCCATCTGAGTTAAGATTGGTGTGGATGGATGTGTAGAAGCATCACCGATACCTACTGTTACCTGTAACTGCTTACCATCTTTCACTAACTTACCATCAACCTGTTCATAACCTGCTGCTGTAAAGTATTCTAATGCTTTAGCTGGATCATATCCGTAGTATTCTTTTGCATCCTTTGGATATTCAGCTACTGTAGGAGTCATTGGTCTTTCAATAACTTCTGCTAATTCGCCATAATAAGACTGTACCGCTGGTGCTCTGTTCATTAAGTGCATTAAACCTTTACGAACATTGATATCAGGAATTCTTTCAGCATTGATAGCGATATAACCATAACCTGGATTATCTACTAAGCTGTATTCTGTTCCTTCTTCTGCATCTAACTGAGCAATGATTTCAAGAGAAGCAGATGGATCTGTAATATCTACATCACCAGCTACTACTAAGTCCACCTTATCTTCTTCGTTAACTACCTGGAATTTAAGATTAGGAATCACTGGGCAGCCTTTGAAGTAATTTTCGTTAGCAACTAATGTTACGATATTGTTTTCATAGCTTACAAATTTGTAAGGACCTGCTCCTAAAGGTTCACCATTTAAAGCTTTAATGCTTGCTAAGTCACCTTTAGATGTTTCTGGAGACCATTCTGGACCATAGTAGTGCTGTGGTGTTACTACCTGCCAAGCAACTAACTTATCACCAGAAATATTAACAGAATCAAATAATACTGTACATGTTAAATCATCTACTCTTTCAATACCAGAGATAGTTGTAACATCAATACCATCTTCTAATGTACCCTTAACCATCTGTTTCTGATAGTATGTTAATGGGTCATAGCTGTCAAAGAAGTTATCATATTCGATTTTAGCAAGAATATTTAACATTTCTGCTGGGTCTGTAACTGCAGAAGCATCTACGCCGTAACCTGCACAGTAATCAGCCCATGTCATACCAGCACCATCAAGGTCACCAGGAAGAGTTTCATCCCACCATCCTTCTAAGTTTGTAGCAACTAAGTAAGCAAGGTAATCTTCTTCAGAAATATTTTCTAAAGAGTAGTTTGCTTCTACTTCTGCTACCATCTCAGCATAGTTAGGTGTATCGTAGTAGTATTCTTTCATACCAACGATATCAAGTGTAGAGAATGTACTGTTACCATCGTAATTTGGGTCAGCCATTACATAGTAGCTGAATAATAAGTCATCGATTGTTACAGGTTCACCATCAGAGAATACTAAACCTTCCTGTAAGGTTACAGTATACTTAACCTGTGTGTGTCCATCTTCTGCTACGATTTCTTCGGATTCAACATGACCTAACCAGTCCATAACTTCACCGTTTTCATCTAAACGAACAACAGAAGACTGAACCATGTCGATTACCTGTGCATCATAAGCACTGTTGTAGAACAGTGAGTTGAATACACCATTGAATGCCTGTGTACCAATTACTAATGTGTCCATTGTGCTTCCTGTAGATGTAGAAGCATCTCCGCCTTCTTCACTGCTTCCACCGCCGCAGGCAGTTAAAGAACCAATGACTAAGACCATTGCAAGTAATAATGCTAATTTTCTTTTCATAATTACTTTTCCTCCTTATTTTTTCCGAAAAAAAGACAGGTGGTTTTCAAAACACATCTGTCTTTCTCTCCTCATAAAATCATACCACAGAATTCACAATATAGCAAATAAATTTTCGATAAATTTCAGCATTTTTGAAGTTAAAATTTTCTAGATATGGTATTTTTTTACTTTTTTATTTAATTTTATACAAGTTCATAGTAAAGAGCTTCATATTTTCTAGCAGAATTGTTCCATGAGAAATCCTTTTCCATACCTCTGTCAACAATCTTATTCCATTCTCTCTTACGGTCATAATAAACACTCTTTGCATAACGGATTGTATTCAACATCTCATGAGCATTGTAGTTACAGAATGAGAAGCCTGTTCCAGTTCCTTCATATTCATTGTATGGTTCAACTGTATCTTTTAATCCGCCTGTTTCACGAACAATTGGAACTGTACCGTAACGTAAGCTCATTAACTGGCTTAATCCACAAGGCTCAAACAGGGATGGCATTAAGAATGCATCACAGGAAGCATAAATCCTATGAGATAACTCATTAGAATAATAAATATTAGCAGAAACCCTGTCCCCGTACTTCCATGCATAGTGGCGGAATAAGTGTTCATACTTATCTTCTCCTGTTCCAAGAACAACAAGCTGAGTATCTTCTGCACAGATTTCTTCGATTACATAATCTACTAAATCAAGCCCCTTCTGGTCTGTCAGTCGGGATACAATACCAATCATAAACTTCTTGTCGTTTTCTTCCAGACCCAATTCCTTCTGAAGTGCTCTCTTATTCTTAACTTTTTCTTTTCTAAAGTTCTTAGCATTAAAGTTCTTAGCGATAAATGGGTCTGTTTCAGGATCGAATTCTTTATAGTCGATACCATTTACAATACCTCTGAGGCAGTTAGAACGGGCATTGATAAGTCCGTCTAAGCCTTCTCCATAGAATGGCATCTTAATTTCCTGAGCGTATGTATCACTAACAGTTGTAACCATATCTGCGTATACGATACCACCCTTCAAGTAGTTAGCATCTTTGTATGCTTCCAGCTTATCTGGTGTGAAGTAGTAACTGCTTAAGCCTGTAATATTCTGAACCGTCTTAACATCCCATTTACCCTGGAATTTCAGATTGTGAATTGTCATAATTGTCTTAATTCCCTGGAAGAAAGGATTCAGACTGAATGTATCATGCAGATATACAGGAACTAAACCTGTCTGCCAGTCATGACAGTGAATAACATCAGGTCTGAAACCAATTAATGGAAGTGCTGATAAAGCTGCCTTACTGAAAAATGCAAATTTTTCAATATCCTGATAGATTTCACCATATGGTTTTTCACCACAGAAATAATATTCATTATCGATGAAATAGAAAGTCACTCCATCATATTCCATCTCTAACACACCTACATACTGATTTCTCCATGCTAAGTCCATGTAGAAATGAGTCTTGTAGCACATCTGATCTCTGAACTTCTGAGGAATTGCCAGATATTTCGGTACAATGACACGAACATCAAATTCTTCTTTATTAAAATATTTTGGTAAGCTTCCTGCTACATCTGCCAAACCACCGGTCTTAATAAATGGAACCGCCTCTGAAGCAACAAAAAGTATATTCTTCATAACCTATGACCTCCGTATTGTTTAATAAAAAAATTACTACTTCCATTTCTTATAAATAAGTATACCTTATTTCTTTCAAAATGAAAATAGTAAATTTTTTATTATACCCTCAATTTATATTCTATACGGATTTTATCTGCAATCAAAGCTACAAATTCAGAATTTGTAGGCTTTCCTTTTCCATTGCTGACTGTATATCCAAACAATTCATCGATTGTGTCCATTTTCCCTCTGCTCCACGCCACTTCAATTGCATGTCGAATCGCTCTTTCTACACGGCTTGGTGTTGTTTTATGCTGCTTCGCAATAGTTGGATATAAAAGCTTTGTAATTGAGTTTAGCATTTCCCCATCATTTACAGACATCATAATTGCATCTCTCAAATACTGGTATCCTTTTATATGTGCAGGAACTCCAATTTCATGAATAATGTTTGTTACATCAGATTCCAGATTTCTTTCCAGATACTCCTCTTTGTTTTCACATGTATTCTTTCTGTTTGCATCTATCAGTTTTGTCTTATTCCCCGCTTTAATCTGCTTAATACGTGACAATAATGTGTTGTTATCAAATGGTTTCATCATATAGTAGGCGGCCCCCAGTTCGAACGCGTTCTCAGTCACTCCCTCCTGACCAACAGCGGTCACTACAATAAAAACTGGCATTTTCTTGTCGCTTCTGCTTTGTTTTACCTTTTCCATCACTCCTAAACCATCTAATTTTGGCATAATTAAATCTAAAAGTACCAAATCCGGTTCTTTCTCCTCAATGATGTCTAAAGCTTCCAAGCCATTTTCTGCAGTACCAACGACCTCTATCTCCTCGTCCTCCTCTAAGATATCTTTTACGAGATTTACCATCCTTTCGTTATCATCTACGATTGCAACACTGATTTTTGGCATTTCCCATCCTCCATTTTTTGTTTTTAATCCTCACTCACAAATAAACTCTTTTTCTCCTCTAAAAATTCTCCTCATTTCCCTCTATATATGCTTTTTCTTTCCTCCCCTCCTAGACATAATTCCTCTTCCAACATTATTTTTCCCAAAAGCACATATTCCGATTGGAAAATATTACTTTCGCATTATACCTAACTATTTCTACTTTTTCAATCAAATGTTTTCGCAAAAAACGACATTAGTTTTTCTATTCCCAATAAATTCCAACGTTTTTACGGGCAAAACCTCTATTTTTCTTGTCGAATTATATGAAAAAGTTTATTTTTTTACATAATTTTTATTTTAATCCCATACTATTATTCAATAAAATAGTGCTATACAGGAAAAGAATATCCTGATTTTCGACATCAAGGAAATTCCCTAACATTTCACTTTCCACATAACGAATGTCCACTAAAGTAATTTTCTGATATCCCTCAACAAGAAATGGAATCAGACTTCCTGCAAAAGAATCTCTGAATACAATCAGTTCTTTTTCTGTAGAAGCATTTGGATTCTCGATTGTAACGAGGGCCGTTGCACCAGAAAGAAACATTTCGTAAGGATCTTTCCCATACCCTTTGTCCATATCATAAACAGGCTTTTCTTCCGGCATACCTGTATCAAGACAGGTCACCGTACAATTGTCCAATGTTTCACTGGTAAGATATTGTATGGTATCTGGTTCTAACGGCAGTGCAAGCTGTCCATAATAAACTCCATAAAATGGATTATCCAGTGTATTAATAGAATATTCATCTTTCAATATAATTCCCATCTGCTCTGCCAGTTTTTCTGCCACATCCTGTATGTTTTCCTGTCTCCAATGAGTATCTGTTCTATAATAATCTTCAATAGATAAAATGTCCGAAATATCAATATAGCTCATATACTCGTTTTTTTCTTGCAAATACTCTGTCATTTCAGCATAATCAACCATCAGCCGTCCACTATCCTTTGCAAGAAAATAGTTCTTATCTGGTATTATAGAAAAATATACTTTTGCCTCTGTTCCTTTTATATAACTATCATACAAATACTTAAAATGCTCAGAAGCATTGTCCAACATATTTTTCTTTAATGGATATTCCATTTTAGAAATATAACCATCTTTTACATAAAGCTCATTGTTATCCAACTGGTTGAACAATCCTAAAACTGCCGCTGATTTCAATCCTCGGAAGCTATCTCTTGCAGGAAACTGATCCATTGCATAGTTTTCAAATTCTTCCATAAATTGCCCATTCAGAATTGTATCCTTTGTCATCTCCGGAAAATCAGCAAGCACTCTTCTCTCACTTTCAGAAAAATCTACATTTTCTTTTCCCCAGCACCAGAATGAAAGCCCCAGTACAGTTACTGTCATAACCAGAATCACAGTAATATTTCTATATTTATTCATTCTCATGCCTCCTTAAAATCTGAAATAAAGAAATGGATTAAATGAGCCATCTACCAGATATGCTGTCATCACAAGCATAAGTCCCACTAAAACCAACGGTTCTACAATAGTCAGAACCATCTGTCCATATTTATTTTCTTCCAGCTTGGCAGCTATTGTTTTAGGCAATGGTGTTGCACCCACAATTGCCGTGACCAGTATAACTCCATAACTTCTCATATAATAAATCCATTCTGCTGTAACAAATGAATTTGTTCCAATGCCAAACATTCCACCTATATAAGTAAAGGCTTCTCTCATATCTGCAGCATTAAAAATAACAAAACTGATTGCTACTAATACCAAGACATAGATGTGATTTAATACTTTTAATTTTTTTATTCTTTCAAGCAGCCAGAATTTTTCAACTACCAGAATTACAGCGAAGTATAAGCCCCATACGATAAAATTCCAATCGGCTCCATGCCAGAATCCCGTTAAAAACCATACTGCTAAAATATTACGAAACCATTTTAACTTCGACACTCTATTGCCGCCCATTGGAATATATACATAGTCACGGAACCATGAACTCAAAGAAATATGCCATCT
Organism: uncultured Lachnoclostridium sp.; assembly: GCA_964437345.1. GTDB lineage: Bacteria > Bacillota > Clostridia > Lachnospirales > Lachnospiraceae > CAYTGQ01. The sequence goes on from CAYTGQ010000034.1 coordinate 12,104, forward strand.
TCTCCAAAATTCTGTAATACTGGAGGAAATGTATGGATAATTAAAGTTTTCCATAAATTCAAAGCCAAAGATTTTTCCAAGCCCGATTGCCATATCACTATATCCTGAAAAATCAAAATAGATATGCAGTGTAAAAGCAATGGCATATAACCAGTAAAACAATACAGGTTTATTATCTAAATCACGGAATATTTCACAAAGCTCTCCCAGCGAATTAGCAATCAGTATTTTCTTTCCAAGACCTAATACAAATCTTCGGATTCCCATTGCTACCCTGTCTAATGAATGCTTTCTGTCTGATAACTGGGCTGCAATATCTGCATATCTTACAATAGGACCTGCAATCAACTGCGGAAATAGTGCCACATAAGCAGCAAAAGAAATCAGATTTCTCTGTACCTTTACATTTCCACGATATAAATCAATGGTATAGCTTAATATCTGGAATGTATAAAAGCTGATTCCGATTGGAAGTGCTATCTTTGCTAGCGGAATTTCCTGCCCTGTAAGTGCATTGAAATTACTAATAAAAAAGTTGGCATACTTAAAATATCCAAGTAATCCGAGGCTGACTGCTACAGAGAGAACAAAAAAGACCTTTTTAAGCTTTTTGTCATATCGATATTTATCAATTAATAAACCAAATATATAGCCGCTTACAATGGCAATCAGCATAAGTACAACATATTTTGGTTCTCCCCATGCATAAAACAATAGACTGGCACTAAGCAGCACCAGATTTTTAATACTATTAGGCACAATAAAATATAAAATCAATACACAAGGCAAAAAATAATATAAGAATGTAATACTGGAAAATAGCAAACTATCACCTCCGATATTATATAGAAAAAATGGGTACGGAGTCCTCCGTACCCGTTTGATTAATCATTTCTTATTTTTTACTGTTCTAAGCCGCGAGGACACATTAAAAAGAATACTTTATTGCCGGCAGAAGCAACAATTGTTTCTTCTGCTTCTACGCAAATCTGCCATCTCGGATCTGCATTGCTTTTTAATGTTTCCATAAAGGCTTCCACATCGCTTCCTTCTTCTAATTCAAAGACATAACCAATAAATGCAATAGAACCCATCATTGGTCCAAAGCTTACACCTTCCTTAAAGCCAGTAATATCTGCACTAAATCCACTTAACCAGCCAGGTTCCACTGGTACTGTTCCACCCATAAACAGAATTGCTTCATTGGTAATTAATGCATCTGCCAACTGCTGGGCAGTAAGAGAAGAATCTGTCACACGATTATTAAAATCTGCCAGAAGAGTCTGTCCTAATGTTTCTTCCTTTGTTTCTTCCTT
>CAYTGQ010000034.1:13519-16201 GCA_964437345.1 uncultured Lachnoclostridium sp.
TGTTTCTTCCTTTGTTTCTTCCTTCACTTCTTCTTTCACTTCTTCTTTTTTAGGTTCTTCCTTTTCAGTCTCTGCCGGCTTGCTATCTGTTATATCATTGTCAGCGGAATTCTGTTCTGGTGCTGCAGCCGGTTTATCCTGTTCTGGATTGTAAGAACTGGTATTAGATTCGACTTCTGTCTGTTCCGGTTCAATAACCTCTACTACTGCGTCAGAGCCTGTTTCTACAGTAGCTTCTGTATCTGTTTCTTCTGTTTCAAACTGTGCAGGACACATTACAAAAAACACTTTATTGTCTACATAGTCAGCCACTGTCTCTTCTGCCTCTGTACATATATTCCATCTAGGATCTGCATTATCCTGTAATGTCTTTACAAAACTTTCCGGTTCTACTTCATCTTCAAGTATAAACACATAACCTACAAAAGGAATAGTTCCAATATTTGGTGCAAACATAACACCTTCTTTAAATCCTGTGATTTCTGTATTACCAAATCCAGTTAATAATCCTTGTTCTACAGGCATAGTCGCTCCCATAAATGGAATAATTTCATTGGCTAATACCTTATCTGCTAATTCCTGTGCAGTTATTTCTGCATTTTCACTTACAGTCCCTTTAAAGTCTGCCAGTAAGATTCCTCCCACTGTTGTCGGTTCTTCATTTTCCACCTTACCACCGCAGGCAGTTAATGACAAAATCATTGTCATTACTAAAATTGTGCTGATAATTCTTTTCATTTCATTCTCCTTTATTCGTGTAAATTTAAGTATTTTCTTATGTTTATTATCTGTATATCTATACTAAACTATACAAATAATGCTCACTACTTCTACATTTTACCACATCTTAATCTTTTTTTCTACTAAATGAGTACGGATATTATTCCCAGTTTCCTTACTTTTATCTTACATTTCCATTACACCGTTCTAAATCATAAAAAATACCTACCTTTGCTATGATTGCAATGTTAGTCGGTGCGATTATTAACATAATATTAGACCCAATTCAAAATGTCCGCAGTATTCTTCCAGTCTATTGGAGAATCTGTAAAAGCAGTGGTAGCTTCTTTAGTCCGTGACATTTTATGCTTTACACCACTTGCAATTTTATTACCTTATGTATTTGAAAACAGAACTGCTGGAAATGGTATTTATGGAATCCTTTTAGCCGCTCCTATTGCTGACTTAGTTGCTATTGTGGTAGTAGTCTGTCTGACAATTCCTTTCTTCCGCACATTAAACCAAAAGGCGGCAGAACAGACAGAAGCACCAATTTCAGAAACAGAAACCTCTGTTATCAAGCCTTCTAAAAAAGGTACTATTATTACTATCGCCAGAGAGCATGGTACTACCGGAAAACAGATTGGTAAGCTCGTTGCTGAATAGTTGGGAATACCATTCTATTATAAAGAAATGACTGCACTTGCTGCTCAGGAAAGTGGATTGGATAAAGAGTTTATTTCTGATATTAACCTAAACTCTCCATCTATTCTTCATGACTTATATTTAAGTACTAATGTAGTTCAACAGGCAGTGATTGCACAGGAAAAAATCATCCGCAAGATTGCAGACAATGGTACTTGTGTAATTGTAGGACGTGCAGCTGACTATGTACTCCGCGACTATGAAGATGTAGTCCGTATCTTCATCTACGCACCAGAGGAATACCGTGTTAATAAAATTATGGAAATGTATGGTGACAATTATGAATCTGCTGTTCAGAATGTTAAACACTCTGATAATGCAAGAGCCAGCTATTACCGCAGCATTTCCGGTCAGAACTGGACAGAACCACATAATTATGATCTTTGTATCGATGCTTCTATTGGCAGAGAGAAATGTGTGGAAATGATTTGTAACTATGTAAAATAAAATATGTTATTAAAAACCACAGTAAAATGTAAATATATACATTCCTACTGTGGTTTTCTATTTCCGACTATTCAGTTTTTAATATTCTACAACCTTTAAAAACAACCCTTCCGGCGGTGCCATCATACCTGCTGCTTCTCTTGACTTTGCATGAATAATATCTTTCATGGTTTCTGCTTCTCTTTTACCAAGTCCTACTTCTACTAATGTTCCTGCCATAATTCGTACCATATTCTGAAGGAAACCATCTCCGGTAAAATCCATAATAATTTTATCCTCTACTTCTTTTACAGTAATTTCAGTCACAGTTCTTATCGCAGACTTTTTAAACTTTTTATTTCCACAAAAGCTGCTATAATCATGGGTTCCACATAGAAATTGGGCTGCTTTCCTCATATTGTCAATGTTTAAAGGTTCTTCTATACGCCATGAATATTTTCTTGCAAATACATCACTTACCTTACCATTATCAATGACGTATTCATAGGTTTTGGATGTTGCACTGAGTCTGGCATGGAAACGGTCATTGACTGATTCCACAGCTAAAATTCTAATATCCTGCGGCAGATAATGATTCATATCCGTATGAAACCGTTCCAGATTTAACTCCTTTTGGGTTTTAAATGATGCAACCTGTCCATAGGCATGTACACCTGCATCCGTTCTTCCAGAGCCGGCTATGTCAATTTCTTCATTCAGATATTTACCTATTATTTCATTCAATTTTCCTTGTATCGTATTGGCTGTATTACCTTGGCGCTGCCAACCGTTATATTTAGTACCATCATATTGGATGGTTAATTTATAGTT
>CAYTGQ010000035.1:0-16191 GCA_964437345.1 uncultured Lachnoclostridium sp.
CTTTGCGGTTCTCCATACTTTTTCTAAAGATGTCTTCTGTTTTCCAAAAAGTTTCAATTTGTTTCTCTCTCTCTACAAAATTGAGATTAGGAGATACTTTTTCGTACATTGACATAATGTTTTTCTTCCTTTCTTTTGATATAAAGAAAGGCTTTCACCCTGAAATCGGATGAAAGCCTATATACTATCATTTTACCACCTATTTCATGTACTCCAATTTCTTCCCCATAAAGAAATCGTTTATACCTGTTCCATATAACGGTGGACACCGGCTCAATCTACTACTCGTCAACCAAGGTTCAATCTGCAACTTAGGAGTGATTTTCCTTTTACTGTACTCACACCGGGTTCCCACTATCTCCGGCTCACTGTAGCTTTCTATGTAATTGTACTCTCTCCATCACTGTTTTTACTCTTTATTTTACTCACATGCACTATGATACACCAAAAGTACACAGATTGTCAAGTTTCAAACAATCTTTCTACACATTCTCTGGTGTTCTCTTGATTGGAACAACCAGCTTTGTATTCTTTTTCATTTCCTGCTTGCAGGCATACATACATTCATCTGCACGGGTAATTGTGTTATTGAAATTCTCATCTAATTCTGCTTCATAACGTGCAAAACCTGAAGCCATAGACATCTTGCCCTCGAAGAAGGTTCCGCTAAGTGAAGTGATTCTCGCTTCCATTTCTGATTTCATTTCCTCAAATTCTTCATCAGTCACATTCTGCATTACTGCACAGAATTCATCTCCACCGGTACGGAACACAATACCCTTCCTGCCGAAAATATCCTGAAGCACTTCGCTGCAGATAATAATATAATAATCGCCCATGCTGTGTCCATGAACATCATTAAAGTATTTCAGGTTATTCAGGTCAAACATGGCAACACTCGTAATCTTCCATCTTGCCTGTTCTAATTTGCCAAGATATGCTTCGTAAGCATTACGGTTACCAAGCTTAGTAAGGGCATCAAGGTAAGCCACCTCTTTGATTGCTTCTGCTTCTTCACCCATTCGCATTAACTGAATGGAGTTATTCAAAAGCATTACAATCAGCATTACTATATAAATCAAAAATCCAAATCGTATAAAATAGGCTGCATCCTTGGAATTGCCATAAAATCTTGCGGAATCCATTAAAGCACAAATCGCCACGATTCCAACTCCGACTACATTGTACTTAATAACCTTTTTCCGTGCATCATCGACCTCCCTCATGGCACGAACCGTAAGATAAAGCACCCATAGTGCACCTGAAATCATCAGTACATGACTGATAGCCAGAGACTCTCTGTAATCTTTTACACCTAATGCCTGCAAAATACTGCAAACAAAAAACAGACTCATACTTGCAACGCAGAAGAAATTCATAACACGATTATCTTCCAGATTGTATGTATAACGCACGAACATCATGATTGGCACAAATATCAGATGAAGGCTGACAAATGTAAGCTGATTAAATAACAGATGATTACCTAAGAATATCGGGAACATCTGAGTCTCCAGCCCCGACCACAGGGCAAGGAATATGGCAAATAACCCCAGCCATACAGATTCCTTCGGAATATGCAGCTGTTTTTTAAGAAAGATAGCTGCCAGAAGAACACTGACACCCATCACAAAAGTAAAACTGCAAAGAATCAGTGGGACAATGGCATTTTTGATAATGTCATACAGCAAAGCATCCTTATCCCCATAATACATCTCCGGAATCACATCACTTGTAGCTTTATAGCTCGGTTCTAAAACAATGCGAAGTTCTTTTTCTGCGTAAACCTTTTTTATTTTTACAAAATTCCATGCATTACCCGGAGTCTTACTATGTGTTCCACTTGTTACCCTGAAAGAATATATCTCTGTATCATTTATATAAACTGTAACATTCTGATGGCAGGTAAAAAAGCCCACATTCTTTCCTTCTGTAATGACAGATGGCATTTTTTTCTTTAATATAATCGGTGACATATTGGGATTATCAATTTTGGTCGGTAAATCCTGATAATGAGTTGTCACTCCATCAATTTCAATATCCCATGCCTCACCATAGGAAACAACATTTGAACTGAACGTAGGCTGTGTTGTTCCATTGACACAAATTAACATGACAAATAGAAGGATTATCGCCCCTATTGCCTCCAGCAAATATGTTTTAATAAACTTCATTTTCTATATCCTCTATTCATTATATCATATCTTTAAATAATATTTATTTAACACACTTGCAAACCCGCACTACGTGCTCATTGTCTGCGCTGCAGACTGTTTGCTCATTATCGCGCAGAAAACCAAATATCGCTTACAGCGCCGCTTGGTTTTCTTTACGCGTAAATTATACCTTATTTTGTAAAAAAGCACAATCACTTTTCCACAATTATGATAATTTTACTTTTTCCGTCTGTATACCTTTCTCTCCTGAGTTTCCATATTTTTTGAAACTCTCTTGCTATCGTAGCGGGGGCACACCGGCAGCACTTCCCCACTCTTATTTGTCTATAGTAAAAATCTTATAGGTATGTTTTTTCTTGCAACGCTTACGGACTATAAGAAACACTAATGCTTTTGACGTTTGCCCTTTATTATGCACCGCTCACAACTAAACTCATGGGTTGAGGTAGCACATGGTACTTTTAGAGGAGCTTTGCGTACACCGGTCCTTAATGCCACAGTGTTAGCTTGTTTCATTTTATAAGATAACGCTGTGGCATTTAGTACCGTTGTAGTACGCAAGTCTAGTGGGAACGTCCTCTAAAAGTACCTGTGACTACCAACAACCCATTCAGACAAGTTTCCGCGGTGCATGTTGGCAAACGTCTTAAAAGCATAAGTGTCTCTAATAGTCCTATGTTGTCTGGCGAAAAAACACACCTGCAAGATTTTTACAATTTACTAACCGGAGTGGGGAAGTGCTGCCGGTGTGCCCCTTCTACAGTACTGAAGAGTTTCAAAAAATACGGAAACTCAAATCTTCTCTGACTTGACATTTATTCCAGTTTGATACATTATTATAGCAATTAGTTTTTCTTTTTAATTAAACACAAGACAATTGGCACTAATCTATCTATAGGAGGAGTATTTTATGACTGGAAATTTAACGTTATTAACAGATTTTTACCAGTTAACCATGATGCAGGGATATTTCAAAAACCAGAGTGACGAAAAGGTTATATTTGATGCATTTTATAGAAAAAATCCATCTGGCAGCGGCTATGCTATTTGTGCCGGTCTGGATCAGGTCATTGATTACATTAAGGGACTTCATTTTGATTATGATGACATTTCCTATCTTAGAAGTCTGGAAATCTTTGATGAAGACTTTCTAAATTATCTGGCTGGTTTTCACTTTACCGGTGATATTTATGCTGTTCCGGAAGGCACTGTTGTATTTCCAATGGAGCCACTGGTTAAGGTTATTGCACCGATTATGGAAGCCCAACTGATCGAAACTGCCATTCTGAATATTATAAACCATCAGAGTCTGATTGCGACCAAAGCATCCCGTGTCTGCTATGCTGCAAAAGGTGAACCTGTAATGGAGTTTGGTCTGCGCCGTGCACAGGGACCGGATGCCGGTATTTATGGTGCAAGAGCTGCTGTAATTGGCGGCTGTATCGGAACCAGTAATGTTCTTGCTGCCAAAGAATTTGATATGCCTGCTCTTGGAACCCATGCACACAGTTGGATTATGAGCTTTGAAGATGAACTAACTGCATTCCGTAAATACGCTGAACTTTATCCAAATAATACAACGCTTCTTGTAGATACTTATGATACCCTGCGTTCTGGTGTTCCTCACGCCATTCAGGTATTCAAAGAGTTAAAGGAAGCAGGAAAAATGCCTCGTTCCTATGGTATTCGTCTGGACAGCGGCGACCTTGCTTACCTTTCCAAAAAAGCTCGTGTCATGTTAGATAAAGCCGGATTTGAAGATGCTGTTATCTGTGCCTCCAGTGATTTAGACGAAACACTGATTAATTCCCTTAAAACTCAGGGAGCAACCATCAATTCCTGGGGTGTTGGAACTAATCTGATTACTTCCAAGGACTGCCCTTCCTTTGGCGGTGTTTATAAGCTGGCTGCCATTGAAAAAGACGGAGTTGTTATTCCAAAGATTAAACTTTCAGAAAATACTGAAAAAATCACTAATCCTGGAAACAAACGTCTATACCGCATTTATGACAAAACATCCGGCAAGATTAAAGCAGATTTAATTACTCTTGTGAGTGACAAAATTGACGAAAGTGAACCTCTACTTTTATTCGATCCAATCTCAACATGGAAAAAGACCTTGCTCCAGCCGGGCACTTATATTGTAAAAGAACTTCTTGTTCCAATTTTCCAGAGTGGACAGTGTGTATATGAATCCAAACCAGTTATGGAGATTCGTAATTACTGCCAGCAGGAGCTTTGTACTCTCTGGGACGAAACCCGCCGTCTTGTTAATCCACAGGAGGTTTATGTGGATTTATCTAAGAATCTGTGGGATATGAAACATGAATTGCTGAATACCTATCATTCTGTAGAAAATTAGTTTTACACATTTCAAAATTCTATATCTTGGGATGCTGTATTATAGTAAAAACGATTTAAAAACACAAGAAATTTGAAATTTCTTGTGTTTTTTTGTAATTTTATGTAGATTTTTCCACCAGATGTGGTATACTGAGTAATGTATAAGTTTAACTATGTTGTGAATACGTACTTATACATTACTCACAACATATAGTTAAACTTTTATAGTGCGAAGCACAGTCCAGCAATAGTTCTGAAAGAACTATGAAAAACCGTAGGTTTTTGAGCTGGTACATTACGTTTCGTACATTACAAACACATGATATAAAACTTAAGGGGAGTTTTCATGAAAAAAGCGATTTCGGTTATAACAGCTTTTCTTGTTATCGGATTCGTCATATATAATTCTTTTCCCACTCAATCTCATGCCAGTAACACACCTTTAGAAGAGGAATATTATTATAATGAGGTTGAATACATTGAAGAGGTTACTATGACCAGTTCCGATACTTCTTATAAATATTCCGATTATATTGACACAACACCAGATAGCCTTACTGTTCTCATCAATAAGGATTTTTCACTTCCGTCAGATTATGTACCTGCTGATTTGACTATTCCGGACATTCCATTTAGTTTTACAAGCTATAGTGAAAAGAAAATGATGCGTGCAGAAGCCTCCTCTGCTTTAGAGGATTTATTTGAAGCAGCTTCCAAAGCCGGATTAAATCTTTACGGAGTCTCCGGTTATCGTTCTTATCAGAGACAGTTAACCATTTATAATAAGAACTTAGCAGAAAATGGTCTAGAGCGTACCAGTCAGTATTCTGCAATGGCTGGTTACAGCGAGCATCAGTCCGGTCTTGCTATTGATGTTTCTACTATCTCCATTAACAACCGTCTTGATGTTACCTTCAGCGGTACTCCAGAGGGACGATGGCTGGCTGAAAACTGTTGGAAATATGGTTACATAATACGCTATCCAGAAGGCAAATCCAATATTACAGGATACGCTTATGAGCCTTGGCATATCCGCTATGTAGGCGAAGAGCTTGCTAAGGAATTAACTGAAAATAATCTTACCATGGAAGAATATTATGGCTACATTCCAAGTGATTCTGTTCAGAGCGATGATTCTTATGGTACAGCTATTGATGTTGAAAATGAGGATTATAACGAGACCATTCTTAACCATAATGAGCAGTAATTTGAAACTGTTTTAACTTAATAATATTTATAAAACGAACCAATTGATATTGTGAATAAATTTTTAACTTTTATTCATGATATCAATTGGTGTTTTTGTTTGCAGATTGCTCAAAAAAAATGTACATACTTATCATCGACTTCTAAACGAAAGAAAAATATGTACACTCTTTTAATTTTCGCTGTTCTCTTATTAGTCTACAACAGGACGTAATAATGTTTAAATTCATACTCCCTAATCTTTTTCATCAACTATTGATTTTATCTATAGTTTCCAGATTATTCTATAATTTTTATTATTTTAGTTTTTAAATACAGGATCGTTATCTCTTACCCATAATACATAATCCCAAAAGCGCTCTGCCGCCGGTGATAAACAGTAAGTTCTGTTGCGAACCATATAAAAATGACGTTTTCTATTTAATCCCGCAATTTTAAAGCATTTTAACTGTTCATTTACAAGGAGATCACTGGCTGCACAGGCTGAAAGCACGGAAATTCCAAGCCCATTAATAACTGCACTTTTAATAGCTTCTGTATTATTCATATGTGCAATTACATTTACCATTTTAAGAATAGATATTCCCTGAACTTCTGCTTTTTCAAATTCCTTCTTCGTTCCTGAGCTATCCTCCCGAAGAATAAAATTCTCACCTACAATATCTTCAATTCGAACAGTATCACTCTGCATTTTTGCAAACTTTCCTCTGTTTGGAGTAATGAGAATCATCTCATCTGTAAATATCTCTTCATATATTAGGTTATTACTTAATTTTGTACCTGTAAAACCAATTTCTCCTTTCTGATTCAAGATATTATCCATAACAATCCGGCTGTCAGACTGTTCCAAAAATATCTTAACTCCCGGGTACTGTTCTCTAAAGCCTCCTAATAATTTAGGAACAAAATACTGCCCCGGAATAGAAGACGACTGTAGCTCTACAACACCTTCTACCTCTCTGTGCATTCCCTGCAGGGACTGCACAGCCTGTTCTCTCAAATTCAAAATATTTACTGCATAGGAATAAAATGCTTCTCCCTGCTTAGTCATAGTGATTTCTCTCCCCTGACGATTTAAAAGCACAACATTTAATTCCTTTTCCAGATTATTAATGTGGGTACTGATTGTCGGCTGTGTAAGAAAAGAAGCGTCTGCGGCCCTGGAAAACTTTTTATATTTAACTACATTTACAAATGCTTCTATTTGTTTAAAATCCATACCACTTTCCTCCCATTTGAGTTTTCTTGCATCTCCTACTTTAACAGTTTAGCTTCTTAGAATCAAACGTCTCTAAAAGCATAACTGGCATATTCTGTTTTCTAAGCTGTCTTTCAAGCTTTTCTGCTGTGAACTTCTCAGATGTAATTTTACAGAGTATCCTTTTAATACAGAGGTAGGAGCGCTTCCTCCACCAACACTGTCTTCACATTCTTCGATTTCACACTCAAACTCTGGTGCTACTTTCTCAATTGCTTCTTTTATTGCTTCTGCTGCAATTTAAGCCATCTTGTCTACACAGAAAGCTCTCGCCAATGGATGTGCCTTCATAGCCGCTAAAGCAGAAGGCTCTTCTACACCATAACGTGATAAATCTACTAACAAACCACTTCCCATATCATGAATAACAGGAAGATTCATTTCTTTTCCAAGCTCAACTATTTCTTCTAAAGTAACTTCCTGAGTAAAACCAAGCACTCTGTAGTTACTTGTGTGTACCGTTAATACATTATTATTTACTACCATTGCGGCTTCGGCACCAGTAATTTTACAAATTATCTTCTCAACATGCTAATGAAGGGACCCTATTGCACCCTTCTTTAAATCATACTCTTAAAGTAGAATAATGTCCTGCAATTTCTCTAATATTGTTACATACCTTATCAGAAAGACAGGCTCTCCCCAGATTAGTATGTAATACAACACCTGTTGCATTAATAACTCTGCGAAGACCGAACTGGTTGTTCTCCCCTGTTTTTTCTTCCAACAGGCTTACAATGTCTTCTGTTGAAGGTATTTCTGTGATTTCATCCGCCAGAATTTCTTTTCTAATATCATCAATGATATTGCACAATTCATCTATGATAACTGCCCTAGGATATTTTTCCAATAAAAAAACGAGTCTGCCATCTAACAGCATCTCGTCCATCTTTGGAATCTTACGCAAATGTTCGTTTCGATTACTCATATTCATTTTCCTTCAACGTCAACATGCTTATAAGACGGGAGAAGTAGGAATCGACCCCCCAGGAGGCTCCACCCCCACAACGGTTTTGAAGACCGCGAGGCACACTAGCAACCTATCTACTCCCAGACAATGTCTGGCTAAGCTATATTCTAACAAGTTTCAATAAATATGTCAATGTACTAAGTGCCGAAATTGTATATATTTGAATTGTATATAGTTGAATTGTATATAGTTGTTTGTATTTTTATGCCAATTCAAGCAACTGTTCAGCCATGCAAAGAAAGGCGTTCTGCCCATAGCGATATAGGCTGCAACGCAGCCAACTGGAGCTTGCATGGCTGAACTATAACATTATGTTGTTTGAAAGGTAATTAACTGCTTCTTCGTAACTTCTTAAGTGACTTGGAAGCTCTTTTAAGTATTCGGAATTTGGATTAACAACCATTTCCATCATTCCAACCTGATCATCGTATACGCCAGCATCAGATTCTGCTTTGATAGTTTCTTCACATACATGATATACACTTAGTCCCAACTGGACTCCTGGTAATGGACCTGCATAAATAGGAACACCTGCAGTTACAGTTTCAGTTGCTAAAGAAGCTGCTTCCCCTTCTGCCTGTAATACTTCAGCTTCAAATGCGTCCTTTGTTAATTATAACCTGTTGCAAGCCCTCCTAAATTTTGTTTTTTACTATTCAGAGCATCCATTTGCAAGATAATGTTCTGCCTGCATAGCAGCGATAGCACCATCTGCTGCTGCTGTAACAACCTGTCGTAAGCTCTTCTTACGGATATCTCCGGCAGCAAATACGCCTTCAACATTAGTATGCATATTCTCATCTGTCAAGATATACCCGTTTTCCATCTCAACCTGTCCTTCGAAAAGGTCAGACTTTGGATTGTAACCGATGAATCCGAATAATCCGAAAAATCCATCTTCTTCATCAGCTTCAATTCTTGTGATTTCACCAGTCTTAACGTTCTTAACTGTCATAGCAGAAAGGATTCCGTCACCGAAAAGTTCATCAACAACTGTATCCCACATGAATTCTAATTTTGGATTCTTAAACGCTTTTTCCTGAATAAACTTAGCAGCACGAAGTTCATCTCTGCGGTGAATTAATGTTACTTTACGTGCAAAACCTGTAAGATACATAGCTTCTTCTACTGCAGAATCTCCGCCACCAACTACATATACTTCAAAGTCTTCAAAGAAATTAGCGTCACATGTTGCACAGAAAGATACACCCTTACCAACGAATTCAGCTTCATTCTTACATCCGATTGGCTTTGGCGTAGCACCAGTAGCAATAATAACAACGCGGCCTTCATATTCACCATTTATACAGATTACCTTTTTAACCGGTCCTTCTAACTGTACTTCTTTAATAATATCAGATACTCTTTCAGCACCAAATTTCTTTACCTGTTCTGTCATTCTGGCAATTAAGGATGATCCACTTTCACCTTCAACAATCTGACCAGGATAGTTTTCGATTTCGTTAGTAATCGCAATCTGTCCGCCATCTTTACCTTTTTCAATGATTAAAGTACTAAGTCTGCTTCTTCCAGAGTAGAGGCCTGCAGCTAAACCAGCAGGTCCTGCTCCTAGAATGATAACGTCATAAATTTTGCCCATTTTTGAATCTCCTATCTCTTTAAACGTATTCAATCTTATTCGAAGATTGTCTGATCCTCAACTTCTTTTACCGTCGTTGCACCGCAACGTGTACAAGTACCTCATGTAGAAGTGAGGATAACAGCGTCTTCTACTTTGGATTCGGATGCAAACTGAATATCTTTAATGTCGATATATCCTAATTCAAGTTTCATCTTTTCTTCTCCTCCTAATAAAGTATTTTATGAGTTCAAATTGCAATAAGCTCCATCAAATAATGAAATATCCGCATCTTGAAAATCATCCAGCATTCTCTCCGGCCAGTCTACAACCGGCTTTCCCTTCATAATTCTATGATAGTTCTCGATACAGTTTTCAATCATTACACAAGACCGGAAATATTCATCCTGGTCGAAAGCTTTATCTTTAATGTTAACCGAACGATACGGAATCTGATTCGTTTTAATGCTTCCTGCCGGCTCTCATAGCATTCAGGATTATTGGTTATAATGCAGAACATTGACTTCGCCTCCTCACGACAGCCCACATCTGCACACTTTCTAACGATTATATAATAGCATGTTGTACATATTTTTTCAATAATCAATCTGCTTACTATTGAAAAGAACTATCGTTTCATAGTTCCCATTGGTAAAGTTAATTTCTTCTTCACACGCTTTTCCTCCTGTGACTATAAACATATGCAGTAAGTCACATTTAATTTTAGCACCTTTTTATATTCACTGCACCCGGGTATATTTTTTCACAGATTGTTTTTTTATCATGTAAAACGCAATTTTCTATACGATAAAAAAGAGTATTATCAGCATCATAACCTCACCTTAACACTGATAACACTCTCTATTTATACATTCATTGCAACTGGCTTTTTTATTTGTTACTGCCTTTAAATTTATTAGCAATTCTCTTGAAGAAACCAACTTTTTCTTCTTTCTGCTCAAGACCGCCTCTGGCACCTTTTACTTCCATAATGTAGATACCATTCATAACAACCTTTACTTCCTTCTTAACCGGAAGAAGTTCAAAAGCATTGTTATCGCACATTAAGGTCATAATCTTTGGTCCGATTTTAGCCTTTACTACAGGCACCTTAGAACCACGAAGATATTTAGGTGTCTGCTCAAGAACCAACTCTGGGAAACCAGCTTCTTTTAACTTCATAATCTTCTTATCAATAACTAACAAAGAAACAGTCTGTGCACCAATCTGCATCTGTTTTTCTGCTTCTTCCTGTTTTTTCTGCATTTTGCTTCCATAAAAATACAATGCTACTGCTGCTGCAACTACTACTACTGCAAGCACACCGAAGAAAATCTGTAAGCCAGTCGCCATAACCGGCATAATTCCTGTACTCATCTATATGTACCTCCTTTTAACTCTGTTGGTGATTATACCATGAATAAACTATCTTGCCAATAGAAAAAATATATTTTCACCTAAATTTACTGCATTTCTGCCAGCATATTTTTGATAATTCCCTGCACATGTGCCCCTACAAATTTCTGTTCTTCCTTTGTAAGTTCATTCATATATATCGGTTCTCCATAACGAATGGCTGTATTCGCCTTAGTAATCCAAGGTATATGCTGTTCAAAAGCCGCATCAGTATTATGAATTGCCACCGGAATAATCGGGCAGCCACTTTTCTGTGCCAGCTTAAAGCTGCCTTCATGGAATGGAAGCATCTCTTCACCCTGACTGCGGGTACCTTCCGGCATAATAAATATAGAATAGCCTTCTTTTATCTGCTCAATTCCTTTCAGAATGGTCTTTAACCCTTCTTTCAGATTATCCCTGTCCAGAAACAGACAGTTCATAAATCTCATCCACACCCGGATAAATGGAACCTTTGCCATTTCTATTTTACTGACAAAGCCTGTCAGGTTTGGCACTGTTGTATAGCCTAACAGAATGTCAAAATAACTTCTGTGGTTAGCCACATATAAAACTGCCTGATCTTTTGGAATATTTTCTACTCCCGAAACATCGACTTTTACTCCACAAAAGAATAAAATAAATTTCAACACATTTCTAACAATCATCTGACTGCTGGATGCCTGCAGCCTTTTATCAAATTTACCTATAATATATTCAATTGCAAATAATGGGATGCTGATTATAAAAAACAATGCCAAAAATAATGCCACTAATATGGTACGCATAATTCCTCCTAATTCCTGTCTATTACTTTTATGGTAATAGTACAGTCTGATATATGTTCATAATTTATATCCAGTGTATAATGGATGGTTGCAATTAATCCTTCTTCTTTTTCTAATACCTGAATATTCGTTGTATAAATCCCAATCAAAAGGTTACCAAAAGGTGTATTATAATAGGTCATGGTTTTCTTACCACTTTCGAAAACCATATTCACATTACTATAACCTTTTTTTGACAGTTCTATGAGGTTTGAAGAAATTTTGAGGAGGTTCTTGCTGACACCACCTTCATCATTTCCATCTGCTTCCATGGTTTCTTCATAGGAAATAAAATGCTTTCCATCTATATATTTGTATTTTCCCGGCGAAACCACTTCTACTGCTTCATCCTCATCTACTTCATACTGAAGTCCCGCAATCGCTACTAATATATCTTGATTCATAATTATGTCCTTTATCTATTGTTACCACACTTTTACTTAATATTGCTCAATATTAATATCACTGGTTTCCTGTACATCACATGGCAGGATGGTATTAGCAAATGTCTTAAAAGCTTCTGCCCCATCACTTACATAAAATAAATGCTCACCTTCCAGCTTATCACTAATCAAATTATTTTCTGCAAGAACTGATTTTAACTGCCTTGCTGTTTCATAAGCAGGATTTACCAGAGTAACATCTTCACCAATAATTTTCTGTAATACATGGCGGATTAATGGATAATGGGTACAGCCAAGTACCAGAGTATCAATTCCATATCCTTTTAATTCGCTGAAATAACGTTCTGCCACCTCAATTGTAACAGAATCATAAATCCAGCCTTCCTCTACCAATGGAACAAATAACGGACAGGCTCTTGGAAAGACCTGTAGCTCCGGATTCAATTCATGAAGATATTCAGTATAAATATTACTATTGATAGTTCCTTTTGTACCAATGACTCCAATTTTTCCATTCCTTGTAACTTCTGCTGCCACATTGGCTCCCGGTTTAACTACGCCGATAACCGGAATAGAAAGCTCTTTCTGAATAGTATCTAACGCAAATGCCGTTGCTGTATTACAAGCAATAACAATAGCTTTTACATTCTTAGTTTGCAGAAATTTTACAATCTGTCTGGAAAAGCCGATGATGGTATCCTTTGACTTGCTTCCATAAGGGACTCTGGCTGTATCTCCAAAATATACAATTTTTTCTTCCGGCATCTGACGCATAATCTCTCTGGCTACAGTAAGACCGCCTACACCCGAATCAAATACACCAATCGGAGCATTATTTGCCATAATATTTCCTCCTATCTGGTAAATGCCAGCTGAATTAATTCTTCTACCAGTTCCTTTTTATCCAAACCTTTTTCTGCCCAGAGCATTGGATACATGCTGATAGATGTGAAGCCTGGAAGTGTATTAATTTCGTTAAATACAACTTCATTTGTTCCATTTTCTACAAAGAAATCTACCCTGGAAAGTCCAAATCCATCTACAGCACGGAAAATCTCTACCGCATTCTTTGCAATTTCTTCTGCAACACCTGCTGGAAGCTCAGGAGAAATTACTGTTTTAGACTCTGCATTGTTATATTTTGCATCATAATCATAGAAATCTGCCGCTGCAAGGATTTCACCAACACCAGTTGCTTTTACATCAGCAGCTCCACCTAATACTGCACATTCGATTTCTCTGCCTACGATAGTTTCCTCTACCAAAATCTTTCTGTCATGTTCTGCTGCCACAAGAAGTGCTTTTTCAAGCCCTGCTCTGTCTGTTGCCTTAGAAACACCACAGGATGAACCTGCATTAGATGGTTTTACAAACACCGGATAAGCAAGCTTTTCTTCAATTCTTTCAACAACCACAGCCATGTCTGATAACTGATGCTTTAATACCGGCACATATTTTGCCTGGCGGATATGTAAAGTATCTACGATTGTCTTTGTATAGAATTTATCCATGGATACTGCTGATGCCAGAACGCCACAGCCTACATATGGAATTTTAGCAAGCTCTAAAAGTCCCTGAATGGTTCCATCTTCTCCATAAAGACCATGAAGAACAGGGAAAGCAACATCCACATTTACCAATGTGGTTTTATCCTCTTCTACTAAAAGAACTCCTTTCTGGGTTGCATCTGGAGAAATAATTGCTGTTATCTTGCCTTCTCTCCATTTGCCAGACTGGATATCCTCTATGGAATTAACCTTTAACCATTTACCTTCTTTTGTAATACCAATTAAAACCTTCTCATATTTATCTTCGTTTATATTAGAAATAACTGTGGCTGCTGATACACAGGAAACTTCATGCTCGGAGGACTGTCCGCCAAACAGCACTGCAATTGTTTTTTTGCTCATTGTACACGCTCCTTTTTATATTTATAAGTGTATAAATAATCCAAACAAAGGTGACTTACGATGCGATACATCGGGGTACCTTTGTTGGATTGTTTGTACACTATTATACACACACTTTATCTATTGTAGTATAGCCTTATTTCCAAAAATAATCAATAGCTTTATTCAGCCATACCATGGATTTCAATTTATAAAAGAACCTGATTCCCTCCGTATTCTGCTGTTCTTCACCCTCTGCGTCCTTCTCCTGGTTACTGCTTATCAGAAGACTTTCGTATTCTTCTTCTGTAAGAATTTCCCTAAACTGTTCTTTATTTTCTTCTGTGATTACATCATAGGTTTCATCCACAAAACAAAGAGTAGGAAACATTACACACCACCAGTTTTTCCCTTCTGCCTCACCAAGAAGAATCCGAAATGCCTTATATTCTCCGGCAGGGAATACCATGTCTCCATACTGCTTTACCGGAAATGCTGTCTTTCCAAGAACTCCCCGGCTTTTATAAGTATAGCCTGCTTCTTTAATAACTTTATCTGTCACCGCTTCTATTTCGTCCATATCAGAAGCAATAATCTCTTCTGCTTCTTCCACTGTTTTTGCATTGGCAAGTTTTGGCCGCATAGTTTCCAGAACTGCCTCTTTAACCTTTAATTTCAAATTCTGGTCTTCCTCACTGTCACTGTTAGCAATGACATGAAAGCGCAGGACTTCCCCGGCAATCTGCTGCTGATAGGAAACCGCACTTACCTGCTTTTCTCTCTCTAACTTCGCATTTACCAGAAGAAGTCCTGCTAATATTATCATTCCTATTATACTTATTACTAATTCTTTGCTGATATTCTTACTTATTTTATTATTCTTATTTATGTAATACATATTCCAAAACCTTTTTTCAGAAATTCATTTTCCTCAAATCCTTCCTGAAGCTGTCCTTTCTTTGTAATGTAGCTAAAGTATGAACAGATTTTGGAAATATATACCATGAATATAAATCAATTTTATACATCAGAGAAAATCTTTGCATAAATTAACTTCTTTCCTCCTCTAAAAACACTGACACAAAATTTGTGCCTTGATAACTAAATAAAGGACTTTACACTAACACAATTTTACCTTTATAATATATAGATAACAACAAAATTATCTATACAAAATGGTGTGAAGACCTTTATTAAGTTATCAGGACACACATCATTTATTTATAAACAAACTATATTTAGGAGACTACCATGAATACATTAAAACTAAATGCCTATGCCAAAATCAATCTGGGCTTAGATGTGGTCAGAAAGAGAGCTGACGGTTATCACGAAGTTCGCATGATTATGCAGACCATCAATATGTACGACAAGCTTACCATGAGCCTCTTAGAAGAAGATAAAATTATCCTTACAACCAACCTTTCATTTTTACCAAATGATGAAAACAACTTAGTTTACAAAGCTGTAAAACTCATTAAAGATAAACATCAGATTAAGACAGGTGTTTCCATTGACTTAGAAAAACACATTCCTGTTGCTGCAGGAATGGCTGGCGGAAGCTCTGACTGTGCCGCCGCCCTGGTTGGAATGAATCAGTTATTTGATTTAAAATTATCCCAAAAAACCTTAATGGAATACGGTGTAACCTTAGGCGCAGACGTACCTTACTGCATTCTCCGCGGCACTGCTCTCTCTGAAGGAATTGGTGAAGTTCTTACTCCTTTACCTCCGGTTCCACAGTGCCATGTCCTGATTGCCAAACCGCCAGTTCATGTATCCACTAAATTCGTATATGAAAACTTGAAGCTGGATACATTGGAAAAGCATCCTGACATTGACAGCATTGTAGACGCCATCAAAGCCGGCAGTCTTTCTGGCATTGCAGAGCGCCTTGAAAATGTACTGGAAACCGTTACAATTCCTGCATATCCAGAAATCCGCACCTTGAAACAGATTATGTTAGACTGTGGTGCCATGAACTCTCTTATGAGTGGCAGCGGTCCTACTGTATTCGGTTTATTCGAAAAGGAAGAAGATGCAAAGAAAGCCTATGATTTGTGCAAAAAAGAGAATACTTCAAATGTAGTTTATCTGACGAACTTCTTCAATAAAGGAAATTAAATTGCAGTTTGTCGCACTA
>CAYTGQ010000036.1:0-16169 GCA_964437345.1 uncultured Lachnoclostridium sp.
CCAAACATGTTTTCAGTAAGAACTACGTCAAACTGCTTTGGATCTTTTACTAACTGCATTGCACAGTTATCAACAAGCATATGCTCTAATGTAACCTCTGGATAATCCTTTGCTACCTCTTCAACAACCTTTCTCCAAAGTCTGGAGGAGTCTAACACATTGGCTTTATCTACGCTGGTTACTTTCTTTCTTCTCTTCATTGCAATATCAAAACCACGTTTTGCAATTCTTCTGATTTCTGTTTCTGAATATGTAAGGGAATCGTAAGCTTTTAATTCGCCATTTTCTTCTACTGTCTTTCTTTCACCAAAGTAAAGTCCGCCAGTCAGCTCACGCATAATCATCATATCAAAACCATCACCAATGATTTCTTCTTTTAATGGGCATGCTGCCTTTAATTCATCATAAAGGTAAGCAGGTCTTAAATTTGCGAATAAATTCAATTCTTTTCTGATTTTTAATAATCCTGCCTCCGGTCTTTTTGATGGTTCCAGCTTATACCATGGTGATGTAGTTGTATTCCCACCAATAGAACCCATTAATACTGAGTCGCTATTTTTTGCCAACTCAATTGTTTCATCCGTAAGAGGAATTCCATGAACATCAATGGATGCTCCTCCCATCAAAAGTTCGGTATACTCAAATTTGTGACCAAACTTATCTCCCACTTTATTTAGCACTTTCTGTGCCTCTGCCACAATTTCTGGTCCAATTCCATCCCCTGGAATGACTGCAACATGAAATTCCATATGTACACACTCCTTACCAAATAACTCTACTATTTAAAACATATCTTTATAACCCTGATGTTTATATAACTTTTATAGTATAAAAAAACTTTAGCGCAGTCAAGTGGAAAATCGAATTTCTTTTGAAAATTTACCTTTTCTCACTGGACTACGCTATTAATTTTATAAATATTCACGAATTTTCAGAAAATTCAAACATATCAATAAAGCAACTGATGCTATGTAAATACTAGTTATCCATATACTTTTCTAAGTTCTTTGTTACATTTACAACTTCTGTCAAACGATCCTTTGCTTCACTGAAATTCTTTGCATTCTTTTCACTGAATTCTGCTGCCATATCTGTACTTGCTGTTACTTCTTCACTGGTTGCAGATAACTGGCTGATATTTTCAACGATAGTATCATTTGCCTGATAGAGATTTTCAATCATACCATCCATTGTTGAAATATTATTTGTAAGTGAAACGATATTTGTATCCAGAACTTCGAAATGTCCGCTTGCCACATCCAGCAATTCATTCTGCTGATTAGTTGCATTTACAGAACTCTGTACCTTTTCTGCAACTTGATTTGCATTTTCATTCAGTTCTCCAATAATTGCTGCAATACTTTCTGTAGACTGTCTTGTCTGTTCTGCTAACTGACGAATCTGGTCAGCTACAACAGCAAATCCACGACCTGCTTCTCCTGCTCTGGCACTTTCAATAGATGCATTCAGAGCTAACAGATTAGTCTGACTGGAAATCTGGAAAATCATATTGGCAATATTCTGTACTTCACTTGTTTTATTCTGAAGCTGTTCCATGGAAGCAGCAACCTCTTCATTGGTATCTTTAATAATAACAGACTGCGCCTGCATTTCTTTCAGAGTGGCTACACTTTCCGTAATTGCACTTTCAGAATTCTTAGCTGCTTCTACCATGTTTCTGGATAATTCCTTCGTATTATTGATAGAATCCTGAATATTCTTTGTCA
This sequence comes from uncultured Lachnoclostridium sp., assembly GCA_964437345.1. GTDB lineage: Bacteria > Bacillota > Clostridia > Lachnospirales > Lachnospiraceae > CAYTGQ01. The sequence goes on from CAYTGQ010000036.1 coordinate 1,728, forward strand.
TTACAGTCTGTTCCTGAATACTTTCCGCTGTAATCTGTGTACTGTCTCCGATTTCTGTTAAGGAAGTATGCATAGCATGAGTTGCATCTTCCAAGTCTGCCATAAGGCTTTCTACATTTTCAGTACCTTCTTTTACTGCTTCCGCAATATCTAATACATCTTTTAACATATCATTACTTGCATCAACCTGCTCTGCCAGCTTATCAGCTGTGTGGCTCGTATAAATAGCTTTTGTAGCTGCCACATTAGCTGCTGTCATTAAGAAGAAAAGCATAACAACTGCCTGTACAACTGCCGTACTGATTGCATTAGACCCTTCTGCTGAATTTCTGTCTGTAACTGCAGCAATTGTCATAACTACTTCCATTATGTTAGCTACTCCAACTACAAGACACATCCTCTGAATCAATTTATAGTTATTGGAAACAGTAGCTGCTGCTATAATTGGAATGATATATGCATAGATATATGCACTGCTACTTGTTAAAAGTACAAAAATATAAGCAATTGAAAATGTAATCAACTCAACAGCCAGCAAACGTTCACTTGCCTTATTCTTAAGATAACACACGATGCTGCTTATTAAAGAAATAAATAATAAAATTGTACCACCAGTAACTGTAAGAGTTGCTTTGCCAGCTAAAATCTGCAAAAGAAACAAACCAATCATAACAACACATACTGCTGTTAAGGTTGTTATATTTACTTTATTATTTCTCCTGTTCTGATTTTCCAAGCTGGCATAGTAATACTGTTCCTGCATTTCCTTCTTAGCCATATCAATTCCTCCTGTAATATATTAGTAGTAATACATTATTTTATAGTATTCTGTATATTAGGCATTGCTTTTTCATATTATACATTATATTTGTTTTTTTTTCTACTTTTTTCATTATATTTTTCAACTTTTTTGATTTTTTCAATTTTTTGTTTTACTTCCGCTTTAGACTATGCTAGAATAGGAGATTATAAACATTTCACTTTAACACTTTAAAGGAGGTACTAGCTATGGGAATGACCATGACACAAAAGATTTTGGCTGCTCATGCAGGTCTTGAAACAGTAACTGCCGGACAGCTTATCGAAGCTAACCTGGATTTGGTACTTGCCAATGATATTACCGGACCGGTTGCTATCCATGAAGTAGAAAAATTGAACAAAAAGACCGTTTTTGATAAGGATAAAATTGCACTAGTTCCAGACCACTTCACTCCAAACAAGGATATTAAATCTGCAGAACACTGTAAATGTGTAAGAGAATATGCAAAAGCTCATGATATTACCAACTATTTTGAAATTGGCGAAATGGGAATTGAGCATGCTCTGCTTCCGGAAAAAGGTCTGATTGTTGCCGGAGAAACCTGTATTGGAGCAGACTCCCACACTTGTACTTATGGTGCCTTAGGTGCATTTTCCACTGGTGTAGGAAGTACTGACATGGGCGCCGGTATGATTACCGGAAAAGCATGGTTTAAGGTTCCTTCTGCCATCCGTTTTGTGTTAACAGGTAAGCCACAAAAATGGGTAAGCGGCAAAGATATTATCTTACATATTATTGGCATGATTGGCGTAGACGGTGCATTATATAAATCTATGGAATTTACCGGCGATGGTATTCAGAATCTTTCCATGGATGACCGTTTTACAATTGCTAATATGGCAATTGAAGCCGGAGCTAAAAATGGTATTTTCCCTGTAGATGAAAAGACTATCGCTTATATGGAAGAACATTCTTCCAAGAAATATACTATTTATGAACCAGATGAGGATGCTGTATACGATGAAACATACACCATTGACTTATCTACATTAGAACCAACCGTGGCATTTCCTCATCTTCCTGAAAACACAAAAACAGTAGCGGAAGCCGGAGAAGTCAAAATTGACCAGGTTGTCATTGGTTCTTGTACAAATGGGCGTATTGATGACCTTCGTACTGCTGCCAAAGTATTAGAGGGCAGACATGTTGCAGACGGAATTCGTGCTATCATTTTCCCTGCAACACAGGCTATTTACCTTCAGGCTATTGAAGAAGGCTTAATTCAGACCTTTATTAAAGCCGGTGCTGTTGTAAGCACTCCAACCTGTGGTCCTTGTCTTGGCGGACACATGGGTGTACTGGCTGCCGGAGAACGTGCTGTTTCTACAACAAACCGTAACTTTGTTGGACGTATGGGACACATTGATTCTGAAGTCTATCTGGCAAGTCCTGCCGTTGCTGCTGCCAGTGCAGTAACAGGAAAAATTAGTCAGCCTAGTGAACTGGGATTATAAAGAAAGGAGCTACTAATATGAAAGCACGTGGTACTGTTCATAAATATGGTGACAACGTTGATACAGACGTTATCATTCCAGCAAGATATTTAAATTCCTCTGATGGCAATGAGCTTGCTAAACACTGCATGGAGGATATTGATAAAGATTTTGTAAACAAAGTACAAAAAGGTGATATTATGGTTGCCAATAAAAACTTTGGCTGTGGTTCCTCCAGAGAACATGCACCTTTATCCATTAAATGTGCCGGAATCAGCTGTGTCATTGCTGAAACCTTCGCACGAATCTTTTATCGTAATGCCATCAATATTGGCCTTCCAATTATTGAATGTCCGGAAGCTGCCAAGGGTATTGAAGCCGGTGATGATGTAGAAGTGGATTTTGACAGCGGTATTATTTATAACCATACAAAAGGCACTCAGTTCCAAGGACAGGCTTTCCCTGAATTTATGCAGAAAATTATCAAATCAGAAGGCTTAATCAACTATATTAATAGCCAGAATTAATGTATTTTTACTCAGAATACATAAATGCAATCTACCAATAAAAGCTAAAAGGGGACAGTGTAAATATTGTCCCCTTTAATAATATTCATTTAACCGTAACAGATTTTTTACATTTAAACAGCCCCATCCCTGCTGGTTAATAGGAAAACCTAAATCTTTTGCACTGTTTTTCAAACGTACTTTTACATCTCTTCCTGACATATTGGGATATATTGATAACAAAAGAGCAATTGCACCTGATACAATAGGGGTTGCCATCGATGTCCCGCTTTTTATACTATACATATTATTTTTTCCCATTCTAACTCCATTACAGCTTATAATATTACTTCCCGGCGCAACAATGTCAGGCTTTACAATACATTCCTTTGTGGGCCCCCTGCTGGAGTAGTCCTTTATTTTACTCCCTTCAAGTTCTACAAAAGCTGCATCATCAGAAGCTCCTACTGTTATAACCTTTCTACTGTTTCCCGGTGCTCCTATGGACTGGGGGAGCGGTCCATTATTTCCTGCTGCAACTACTACTATAATTCCATTATCCCAGACCTCATTGACTGCCTGTACTAGCTGCGAACTTTCGTCTAATTCCTTTTCCGCAGGAGTACCTACAGATATATTCAATATTCGGATATTATATTTCTTTTTATTTTCCTGTACCCATTTTAAACCTTTCAAAACATCTGCAATATTTCCATTTCCTTTTCTGTCCAGTACCTTAACGGAAATAATATTGCAGTCTGGTGCAACTCCAATATAGGTTCCGGCAGAAGATATCCCATTTCCACCTAAAATACCGGCTACATGAGTACCATGCCCATTGTCATCATAAGGAATTTTTCTATCGTGTATAATATCCTTAAATGCAACAATTCGACTACTTTTATTTATAAAATCAGGGTGTGTTTCAATTCCGGTATCCAAAATAGCCACTCCGATATTCTTCCCTGTTATATTTTGATTGTGTGCCCACCTTAAATCTATAATTTCAGCTACCCGATTCATAAGCTCCGGCACCTTTCGTTTTCTATATCATATTCATTGTATCAGGCTTCGGTTAATAAATTCCTTATATTTTCCTATTGCGAAACATTCTTTCTTCATATATAATAATTTGAGTTTACTATTGTAGAAAGAGGAAATCATATTATGAAAAAATGTTTATCAGCTTTATTGTTTATTTGCATTACTGTACTTACAATGACAGGATGCTCCAGCCCTAAATTAACTCCTGAAGAATCTGTCTTAGCTCTTTATAACTTATATATCTTAGAAGAATCCTCCGGTGTTATGGAACTTGGAATGACAGAAGAAGATGTGACTTCTGTTTTAGATTCATATAATCAGGCTTTGACTGATTCTTTTCATGCCAATATTACATCTGCCGGACTCACTATGGAAGATTCTGTCATTGCAGATATTGTCGAAGCCAGAAAGGAAGCTTTAAAAAGTATGACCGCTTCCTGTGAACTGGTATCCTCCGACGAAACTACTGCTGTTGTCGTTTTAAAAACATCTTATTTCAGCGAAGCAGCTCTTGATGAAAAAGCAGCCAATGACGCCATTGCTGTCATGCAGGAATCTGGTTCTACTGATGAAGAGGAGCTTCTTGCTATCGCAACGGAAGCTTATGCACAGAATCTTATCGACGGATATCTTGCTGTAACTCCTTCTGAAGAAATAAAAGAAATCACCGTTGACTGTGTTCTTTCTGACAATGTATGGCTTCCTGCAGATATGGCAAGCTTTGGTGAAGAACTGGGACTTGTTATTTCCGGTCAGAAATAAATACTAAGGCAGTGCACTAATTATGCACTGCCTTTTCTAATTCTTTTGCGAGCTCATACATCGCCTTTTTATCTACCTTACATACCTTTCGGTCATATGTATAAAGACCATTTACTTCATCTTCCACATCACTAAGCTGAGTATATACACAGCCACAGACACCTTTTGATATTCCCGGTTCAATCATCTTTTTATACATATCAATAATCATACCCGTTAATTTTTCATCTGTATTAGCATTTCCATAGCCGTAGCAGTTATATTTGCTGTAATAATGTCCGTCAACCAAACGTGAGTAGCCTCCACATTCTGAAACAAACATTGGCCTTTCTCCTACTTCAAGATCAATTGTCTTAAAATAAATATGCTCACTGTCAAAATCATTTTTCTGCTGCCAGAACCAACCGGAAGTAGAGTCAATTAGTCTGCTGGAATCCAGTTCTTTTACATAGTCATACATACGGTCACTGTCAAACTGTCCCCATCCTTCATTAAATATTGTATATGCCACAATACAAGGATGGCTGTACAAGTGCTCAATGGTCTGTTTTGTGTGTTCTATGAAAAACAGCTTTCTTCTATCGTACTTACCGCCTTTTGTATCCTTTTTCTCTTTGATACCAATAGTTGGAAGTGCTGTATCAAAAATAAAAGAATATCCACCATTATTAACCATGTCCTGCATAACTAGCATACCATGTTTATCACAATAATAATAGAAGCATTCCGGTTCCACTTTAATATGTTTTCTTAACATATTAAAGCCCATTTCCTTCATACGAAGAATATCTCTTTCATACTCTTCCGGTTCTGCAGGTAAATAAATACCATCACTGTAATAGCCCTGATCCAAAATACCATGCATAAATATCGGCTTACCGTTGAGACATACCCGTTTAATTCCATCTCGTTCTTCTATAGCAATGGTACGAAGTGCAAAATAACTTTCCACCACATCTTCCTCAAAAACAATTTTTAAAGAATATAAATAGGGTTCCTCTACTGTCCAGTGCTTTGGTTCAGGAATTATAATTCTTCCTGCCAGACCTTCAAATTCTGTTTCCAGAACCTCTCCATTTTCCAAGCTGACAACTGTTTTAAAGGTAACGGCCTGCTCTGTTTCTCCTTCTACCTCCAGCCGAATATTCACACCTTCTAAATCCGGCGTCAAAAATACTTTCGTTATGTAAGAATGGTTTACATTTTCAAGCCATACATTCTGCCAGATACCACTGACTGGTGTATACCACATACCACCACGATTTTTACATTGTTTTCCATATGGATATTCCTTGGACAGTGTATCCACTGCCTTTACAGTCAGGCTGTTAGTTTCACCTTTTTTAACATGTTCTGTAATGTCAAAGGAAAATGGAAGATAACCACCCTCGTGTTTTCCTACTGACACACCATTTACTAAAACCTCAGCAATCTGGTCAACTGCCCCAAAATGCAGCAGGATTCTTTCTTTATTAAAGCTTTCCGGAACAGTAAATGTGGTTTCGTAATTAAGATTAGTTCCGGCTGAATATGGGTAGTCAGCCAACAGAGACTGTGGTGGAAATGGCATGCGAATGGAGTGCCCATTGAGCTTCCAGTCCTTATCAAGAATCCTCCAGCCTTCTCTTTTCATCTGTGGTCTTGGATACTGATTCCAACCATTACCATGCTCCCGTTCTTCCTTGCTGCCAGCTTCAGTTCCTTCTATATCTCTATATTTTTCTCCTGCCTCGGTCCAAAGGTCATAATGTCCTTCTCTAATCATAACAAAAATAGCATATAATGCAACAATTACAATTATGGCTGTTACAATAGCTGCCAACCAGATATTTCTATTTGGTATAAAAGAAAAGGTTCCATCTGAATTCTTAATCTGTTCTGCATTGCGAAGAACCAATGCTCCGATTACTGGACCAATCACACCCGGAATTAAAACCTGACCTATAATACGTATTCCCTGAAATCTTCCTTCCATATTCTGTGGAATATGGTCACGAATCTTTGCACCAAATACTGCCATTCCTGTCAGATACCCGCTCATCATAAACAGCGAACCAATAAACACAGGAACTGTACCAGTGGATACATACAAAATAATGTAACCACCTACTAACATACTCATAGGCAGAATGGTACTTTTCTGAAATCCAAGCTGGTCATAGAATCCACCATATATTCCTGTGATAATAGCCGCAATAATAATTGCCGGTGCCATAACAATTACATAATTTTCCATCTGCAAAGTCTGTTCATAATACAGAATCAAATATGGCATAAAAGTCTGAATGGAAATTCCGAACAAAGCAAAAGCACCAAGAACCGCATAAAGAAGTTTATTGTCTTTTACTGTGCTAATACGGAAACTATATGTTACATTATGCCAGTATGAAGACTTACTTTTTGTTTGACTATTAGTCATACCTTTTGTCGACCCTGCCGGGTTAATCTCGTCTATCAGGAAAAATCCTATAATTCCCACTATCAGAACTACAACTCCAATAATAGTATAGATTGTTGTCCAGCTTTCTGCCTTTTCCAAATCAAAGCCCATAAATCCGCCGAATACAACTAAAGTAGAAATCAACGGCATCATGGAATTGATGCCTTCAATCTGTCCTCTTCCATTCTCACTGCCGGCTTCTGTTATCCATGCATTGTAACCTGCATCATTAGCTGTAGAACCAAAAAATGTCATAATACAGTCCAAAATAATAACTAAGGTTACTCCCATTGCCGCAGCCTTGGCTGTATCTCCAAAAGCAGGCATCAAAGCTTCCATTTTAATAAGTCCAAAGCTTAAGATGGTAATTCCCCACACTATGTAACCACCACAGATAAATATTTTTCTTTTTCCCAATTTATCTGAAAGTGCTCCTATCAAAATAGTAGTCAGAGCTGCTACCACTGAGCTGGCACTAACCATTAAGGAAATATCTGCTGCAGATGCATGGAACATCTTATAAACAAATACGTTCAGATACATATTTTCTACTGTCCATGCAACCTGACCGATTAATCCAAACAGCACCAATGCCATCCAAAACTTATGTCCTAACTTCTTCATATTCAAACCAAGCCGCAGACATTCGCCTGTGGCTTTCCTTTCTTCTATTTTCTATTTCTCAATTTTTCACATAACAATTTTACCACCCTGACAACTATCATGCAAATATTTTGCATGTATTATTTTATTAAATCAGGAACCATTCTAATCCCCTTCACATATGATACAGTGTAAATGATTTTTAGGAGGACTCAATTATGAGCGATTTAGCTGCAACAAACTGTGGATGTGGATGTAATGATAACAATGGATGTGGAATTCTTTTCCTCATTATTTTATTAAGCTGTATCTGCGGCAATGACAATGGTATCTTTGGTGGAAGAGACTGCAACAATAGCTGTTGGATTATTATCCTTCTTCTCTTCTTCTGCAATGGCAATGGAAATGGCTTCAATCTTGGCTGCGGTTGCTAGTAAAATACAACCTTAAAGTTATAAATTCAGCTCGTTTCACAGCTGTCTTATTAATTCCAAAAAGGGAGTGTGGTTACACTCCCTTTTGATTGCTGCCAGATTTACATTTCTTACAACTACAATCCTTTCTATTCTGACATTCCAAGTCAATTTCATAGATGGTATTGTCTTCAATCACAAGCCTTGAGGCTTCTCTTTTCTTACTATATTCTGTCCCAGCAGATAAATTCCTTTCATTTTTATATTCCATAATCATCAATCCATTCAAAAAACATTTATGAAATTCTACATTAACAAACCTGCATTTCCTACTTACTGCATATTTTACAGCATTTACAAATGTTTGCCATGTACATAATTAATATATGTTTTCTGGAATATTTGGTCATGAAGGAACTTAATTTTTATAAAAATGCTTTACATATTCCAAACGGGAACTCATATTGTCAAAAAGCATATCTACTAAAGTAAGTGCTGCCATTGCTTCTACCACAACAACGGCTCTTGGCACAATAATTGGATCATGTCTGCCTTTGATGCTGACCTTAATATTGTCCCCTGCCTTATTAATAGTCTCCTGCTCTTTACTAATAGAAGGCGTTGGCTTAAATGCAGCACGGAATACAATTTCAGAACCATCACTGATTCCTCCTAGAATCCCCCCGGCGTTGTTGGTTTTCTTACCTGTCACGCCATTACTTCCTATATAAAAGGCATCGTTATTCTCAGAACCACTCATCTCTGCTGCCTGAAAGCCTGCTCCAATTTCAAAGCCCTTTACAGCTCCAATAGACATGATGGCTTTCGCAAGGTTTGCATCCAGTTTTTCAAAAACAGGTTCCCCAACACCTTCCGGTATTCCTGTAATAATACATTCAACCACTCCGCCAGCAGAATCCTGATTTTTCATCTGTTCCTGCAAATACTGCTCTGCCTTCTCAGAAGCTTCCATATCCGGCATATAAACTGCACTCATAGTAATATTTTCTTTTTTACATTTTTGGTAATCAATAGATACCGAACCAATAGATTTTACATAAGCATTCACTTCTATTTTCAGCTGCTTCAAAATTTCCATGGCAATGGCACCAGCTGCTACTCTTCCGATGGTTTCTCTTCCGGAAGAACGTCCACCGCCACGATAATCTCTAAAACCATATTTCATATCATAAGTATAATCTGCATGTCCCGGCCTATAATAAGAAGCGATTTCTGAATAATCGGATGAACGCTGACTTTCATTATATACTACCATAGAAATTGGTGTACCTGTAGTCTTTTCATCCATAATTCCAGACAGAATGGTTACCTTATCTCCTTCTTTACGTGGAGTTCCATATGGATTACTCCCCGGTCTTCTTCTATCCAGATAAGTTTGTATAATTTCTTCATTGATTGTAAGTCCTGCCGGACAGCCGTCTACTACAACTCCAATTCCTTTTCCATGAGACTCGCCCCATGTCATAATTTTAAAATGATTACCGAAAGTTGAACCTGACATTTCTTTCTCCTCGCTTCCAAAAACTATTTTTTATAGTATAATCTTAATTGCCAAAGAAGTCAAAAATCTTCTTTACTTTCTTTCCATTTTTTGATATAAATAATAGAGAAGGAATGAGGCACACTCAGACGTGTGCCTTTTGTTATGCTCTTTATTAGATTAAAAAGTTAAAACGTTAGTGGATAATTACAATACAAGGAGAGTTATCATGTCAAAAAAAGTAAGCAGCTTTTTACTTCATTTAATACTTATTTTGGTAGGAAATACCATTTATACATTAGGCGTAACCATGTTTATTCTTCCTAACGAACTGATTACCGGGGGAACTACAGGTCTTGCACTTTCTGTTAATCAGGTAACTAACATTCCTATCAGCAGCTTTGTACTTTTCTTTAATGTTACAATGTTTTTATTGGGATTCTGGGTACTTGGAAAGAAATTTGCACTTACCACACTTATTAGTACCTTTTATTATCCAGTTGCTCTGGAGTTTTTCCAGCGTTTTCCATTTTTATCTGACATGACAAATGACCTGCTTTTAGCAACCATTTATGCAGGACTTATGATTGGTGTAGGTATTGGACTGGTAATTCGTTCCGGTGCTTCTACCGGCGGTATGGATATTCCTCCATTGGTATTGAATAAGAAATTTGGTATTCCAATTTCCATATCTCTATATGTACTAGACTGTCTTGTTTTATTATCACAGATGATTTACAAAGATAAGGAACGTGTACTTTATGGAATTCTTCTGGTTGTTATCTATTCTTTCGTATTAGATAAGGTGCTTTTATTTGGTAATTCCAAGTTACAGGTAAAAATCATCAGCAAAAATCATCAGGAAATTACAGAAGCAATTACTAGCCAGTTAGACAGAGGGGCTACTCTTCTGAAAGCAGAAACCGGATACAAGCACAGAGATACTATGGTTGTTCTCACTGTAATCAACAACCGAGAGCATGCCCGCCTCAATGAATTAGTACAGGAAATTGATCCAAAGGCATTTATGATTGTAGAACAGATTCGTGAAGTAAAAGGCCGCGGTTTTACATTAGATAAACATTACAAAGAAGCAAGTTCTGAAAAGGCCTAAGCATAACAGCTTAGGCCTTCAATTCTATTTTCCTTAATTCCTTCTTTTTGAGTTCCCCATTTCTTCTTCTCCAACGGTAAGCCCCACCTATCACGTTATAGAATAGAAAAGATAAAATTACCAGCTTATGGACAATTCCAAGCTTTTCTCTGGCTGTTCCATGATAAAGTGTTCCTCCACAGGAAACTTCTCCACCTTCCTTCAGATAGGCAATTAAATCAGACTCTTTTTCAATGGTTTCTGGCAATTCTGTATAGGCTGTCCCAATACAGTTGGTTCTGTGAGAATCACTTCCTCCAAATCCGGGCAAATCATATTTTTGAGCCAACATGGATGCCCCTGCATTACTTTCTTCATCTTCACAAGAGTTAAATTCTTCAAGAAAGTCAAAGTTGCCCATAACCTCTTCCTGGTTTTTACGTTTCCATGTCTTTACAATACTCAGGTAACGTTCTCCACAAGGATGCGCCGGTCCCAAAATCCCACCATACCGATGAACAATATCTATCAGCATTTTCACTGGCAGACCTCTAAGCTCTAATATTGGAAGCTTCACCCCTTCCGGCATAATAACCAGAATATGTCCTGCATCAATGGTATCATATTCAATTCCCTTTAATACTATAAAGTCTTCATGTTTTTTACCTTTTATGGTATATTTCCATTTACGGTATCCATTGTAAGAATTATGGTCTGACACCAGCATACCACCATAACCTTGTGCTTTTAACATTTCAATATATTCTTCAATTGGCACTTTCGCATCCAAAGAACCTTCTTTGGTGTGGCAATGCATATCAAATTTCATCTTAGTATTCCTACTTTCTCTTTTCCCATTTGTAAAGTCCAAATCGGTAGCTGTTTTCATTTTTTTACTATACAACATTTTCTGTTCCATAGAAACTGATATTCTATGGTAATAGTCGCTTACAGCACCGCTTGGTTTTCTTTACGCGTATATTATACCACAACTTCGTTAAGATTTCATCAAGATTTCTAATGTTATTTTTTGTCTGAGATGCCAATTTCTTTTGGTAACAGTTCTTCCATTGAATTCATCTTCTCCGGTGTCTTTTCCATATACTCTTTTCGAAGCTGCTCACTGGCATTCTTTACTTCCCACTCCAAATCTCTTGCGGAAAGTAAATGACAGTTCTGTCCTCTAATAATAATCTGTTCCAGATTATCTGAGGTTGCAATGGTAACGTTATATTTACGTCCATTTTCATGGGCAAACTTCTCAATGAACTGGTCGGCTGTTTCTGCTTCTTTGGTATATACCACATGAATGTTGTGATAATCCGAAACCTCTGTTTCATGGCCTTTTACTCTGTAAGCATCAAACACTACAATCAGATTACAGTTTCTGATTCCCTGATAGTTGCACATCACATCCAGAAGCTTTTCTCTGGCACTGGAAATATTCACTGCTGCCAGTTCCTTTAAATCTGTCCATGCATGAATAACATTGTAACCATCTACAAGCAGATATTCTTCTTGAGACTTAGGTGGGGTATAAGTTCTGGTAACTGGAGGAACATATTCCTTCTTGGTTCTTCTTACTACACCGTTTTTCGGTCTTGGCTGACTTTTTTTATTGGCATAAAAGGTTCTTTCTAAGATGGAGTCGATTTCTTCTGTTCCTATCCATTCTTCTTCATAGAAGTCTTCCTCTGCCTCGCTGTCCTCACCTTTTGACATTCCTGCACCAGTTTCTGACATTGTACCACTGCCATAGGCACCTGCTTCACCATCTGTCAGACATCTTGACGGAAGTTCTACTTTAAGGTGCGCATAATCCTCTACTTCATCCCAATTCACCACAAATCCGGCTCCATGGGAACAGAACACAGAACCAGTCGGATTCTCCAAATCACGCTCAGAATCATATCCCATCTTTGCAATAATTTCTTCTGCATTATAACAAGGTACATATCCTTTCAATACACAGAACATACTTCCCTGTCCTTTTGTGTAAGAAATAACTTCCTGCTGGTAATCACCTAATGAAGCTGCCGGAACTGTTCCTGTCAATATCATCTTTCCATCTTCGGAAAATGGTGCTTCAAATACTCCATGCATTCTTTCCATGTCACTCATAGCCCGTCCAATATTATTTTCAGGTAATTCCAGACGGAATTCATAAACCGGCTCTAATAATACAGACTCTGCTCTTTTTAATCCATGCCGAACCGCCCTGTAAGTAGACTGACGGAAATCGCCACCCTCTGTATGCTTTAAATGTGCTCTTCCTGCAAGAAGAGTAATCTTCATATCAGTAATAGCTGAACCTGTCAGCACTCCCTTATGCTCTTTTTCCAAAAGGTGAGTCAAAATCAGTCTCTGCCAGTTCTTGTCCAGTTCATCTTCACTGCAATCCGTAGCAAATCTAAGTCCACTGCCCGGTTTACCCGGTTCTAATAAAAGCTGTACTTCTGCATAATGTCTTAATGGTTCATAATGCCCGATTCCAATAACCGCGTTGGCAATCGTCTCTTTATAAACAATATTTCCAGAAGAGAATTCCACATCCACACCAAATCTTTCTTTTATCATGGATTTTAGGATTTCAAGCTGTACCTGTCCCATAATCTGAACCTGAATTTCCTGCAATTCTTCTTTCCAGACTACATGAAGCTTTGGATCTTCTTCCTCTAATTCACGAAGCTTAGGTAACATCGTAAGTGGCTCACAACCCGTTGGTAAGATAACCTGATAAGTTAATACAGGCTCTAATACCGGCAAATCAGAATCATCCTCTATTCCAAGTCCCTCTCCCGGTTTACTTTGAGAAAGACCTGTAACAGCACAGACACAACCTGCTTCTGCTTCACCTACTGCATTGTATTTTTCACCGGAATAAATACGAATCTGATTAACCTTTTCCTGTAATTCCCCTATTGGTTCCTTCACCTTAAGACTTCCACCGGTAATCTTCATATAGGTTAAACGATTACCCGATTCATCTCTTGCAATCTTAAATACTTTCGCACCAAATTCTTCCGGATAAACAGGCATTTCCATAAACTCACTCATACCCGCAATTAATTCTTCTACCCCTTCCAGCTTAAGGGCTGAGCCAAAGAAACAAGGAAATATCTGTCTTTTTCTAATCAGCTTAACAATTTCACTTTTAGAAATTCTGTTATTTTCTAAAAACTCTTCCAGCAGACTTTCTTCCCCACACATTGCGACATTCTCATAAAACTCTGCTGTACCTTCTGTTCCAAAATCAATACAACCGCTATCCAGCTTCTTCTGTAGTTCTCCTAAAAGAATATCTTTATCCGTACCCTGCTGGTCCATTTTATTAATAAACAGAAACGTTGGAATTTTATATTTTTTCAAAAGACGCCATAAAGTCTTAGTATGCCCCTGCACTCCATCAGCACCACTGATAACCAGAATCCCGTAGTCCAGTACCTGCAAAGTTCTCTCCATTTCGGCAGAAAAATCTACATGCCCCGGAGTATCTAAAAGAGTGACACTGCTGCCTCCAAACTGCAATACCGCCTGCTTGGAGAAAATCGTGATTCCTCTTGCCCTCTCCAATTCATGGGTATCCAAAAAAGCATCCTTATTATCTACCCTTCCGGCTTTTCGGATGCTACCGCTTTTATATAAAAGTGCTTCAGATAAAGTTGTCTTACCTGCATCTACATGGGCAAGAATCCCAATTACATATCGATTCATAATTCCACCTTTTATCGTCTTACTGTACTACATACGATTATATCCTTTTTACACCCTTTTCGCCACCTCTTTCTTAACTTTTCCTATCCATCTCCACTTCCCATATCATAGTT
>CAYTGQ010000037.1:0-15894 GCA_964437345.1 uncultured Lachnoclostridium sp.
AGCAGCTGCAATTGTACCAGCTAAGAAGCCATCTTCTGAATAGTATTCGAAGTTACGTCCGGCATATGCTGTACGATGTGTATTCATCGCTGGTCCGTATAAACCAGACATTCCTAATGCAAGACCATCTTCACCGATAGACTGACCTAATGTATACATGAACTCTGTATTCCATGTAGCTGCCATGATATTTTCATCGCTGTAAGCTGTCATTGTATCAGAGTTACCCATAACGTCTGTTAACTTCATTGTGAAGCCCTGAGGTCCGTTTTCATCTACTGTGCTTGGCTTTGCAATAGATTCCACTGCATAAGTTCCATGATAGCCTACACCAATTAACATACACATTTCTTCATAGGTTACCTGATCTAATAAGTCTTCCCAAGCTGGGTCATCATAATCTTTGCCAATCATCTGGGCAATGGTCATACTTCCTTCAGCTCCCATAGTTGGAACTTCTTCATCAGTTTCTGATTTTACATATGTCTTAATACCGGTAATTTCATCATATAATTTCTGAGTTAATGTTACACTATATGTATCTTCTGGCCATGTACCTGTCCAGTCATTACGTGAAAGATATGTAATAGTCTGGTCTAAATAACCATTTTCATTTAACCAGTTAATGTCAGATGTTGCTAACTGATTTGTAATTGCATATTCTTCTCCACTTTCTGTAGATACTGCATAAGTAGTAGAATCCAATGCTGGATTATTCCATTTGAATGCATATGCAGCATTACCTTCTGCTGTCATTCTGGAAGCATCAGCACCTTTTGCTGCCAATACATTGTTAAGAGCATCGTGAGCATTTCTACCTACTGCGAAGTAGTAGTCACCTTCATCAAGGATGTATGTTCCATACCCCTGTGCATCATATGTTCTTAATTCCTGCTTAGGAACATTGATTGTTACTGTTTCAGAAGCACCAGCTTCTAATAAGCCTGTTTTTGCAAAGCCGCATAATTCAATAGCAGCTTTTTCAATACCATTATCTTTGTCATACTGTGTATATGGTGACTGGAAGTAAATTTCTACTACTTCTTTACCAGCTACAGCACCAGTATTAGTTACTGTTACAGAAATATCAAAGCTGTCTGCATTTTCTACTACTGTATAATCAGAGTAATCAAATGTTGTATAAGATAAACCATATCCAAATGGATATTTTACGTCTGCAAGATAGTTGTAATCACCATGGTTACCCTGGTTTAATACATAATCTTCATAACGTGTTTCATAATATCTGTAGCCTACATAGATACCTTCCTGATATACATTGTAGTATTTCTGACCATCTAAGTTAGGGCTGTTACCCATTGAGTCAAATTCAAAATCATTTACATTTGCCCAGAATGCACCATAGAAATTTTCCATTGCTGGATTGGTTGTATTGTCGATACAATATGTATCTACTAATCTACCAGATGGATTTGCATTACCAACTAATAAATCAGAAACACCTCTTAAACCGTTTACGCCTGTGAAACCAATCCACATAACAGCGTCAACGCCATATTCTTCCGCATCTACGAAATCCATTTCCACCGCATTTGTTGAGTTTAATAATACGATAACTTTATCAAAACCAGCTTTTTTGATTTCTGTTAACATTTCTCTTTCCTGAATAGTAAGTTCAAGAGAGTTACCAGAACCATCTACAGTTTCAGTTGTATTACCCTGCTGTTTGTTTTCACCAAGACCTACTGCTAAATCTTCTACAGGATCATCCTTCATAGTGTCTGCTGGTAAATCCCACATTTCGCCACCAAGACGAGAAATAACAACAATAGCTGCATCATTGTATGAAGCAAATTCAGATTTTGCTTCCTCTGTGTATACAGACCAAGGAATTTCATTTACAGTATATTCACCAGCCGTTACACCATCCGCACCATTACGAATACTATTATCACCCTTCTTTGGGTTTGTTTCATACTCTTCAATGTTATCTACATAGAACTGCCAGAGTGATGGATTAACAGATACTCCCACTTCTTCTAATGCTTCTTTGAATGTCGGAGCATCGGAAGCATCTATATCTGCGGAACCTGTACCACAAACGATTTCATTTACGCTTGAATGTCCGAATACAGATACCTTTGCAGTACTTGCAATTGGAAGTGCTGATCCTTCATTCTTTAACAATACAGCACCTTCTTCTGTAAGTGTTTCTGCAATTTCCATACCTGCAGCCTTTACTTCATCTGTGCTGCCATAGGCACTTGGGAAGTAATTAGTGTCTGTAGTGTCATCTGGATCTGCCTTAACAGTAGTAGTTTCTGTTCCCAATGCAAGGTTGATAACCCCTTCATAAGCTGTTGTTGCGATATTTGCTGCAATCATAGCAACAATCAAAACAACAGAAACTACAGAAGTCACAATCCACTTTCTGGTACCATGTTTCTTCTTGTCTTTTTTCATGTTTCTTCTTTCCTTTCCCAATTTTTTCGAGAATTTCGTCATTACGCACAAAAATGTACTAGAATGAAATAATTGTACAATAATTGCCAGACATTCAAAACAAACAGTATTTCTCTATAGTATTACTATATTATTATTTATTTTGTTACTAAACATTTTTTATGTTTTTGTATCGCAAACAAATAGCGTATTTCAGAAAAGGGCATAAAAAAGACACCTGCCCTTATGGAGGTGTCACTTCTTAATCTCTCGTTTCAAATATAGCCAGCACACCGTCTTCCAGTGTAATCTGACCTTTTTCTTCCAGAAGTTCATTACTGATACCAAGGCTATCGCCTCTTAAATAGTCTCTTCCTGTTACATTATATTTAAAGCCTGTAAGTGTCACTGCCTTTACATCTCCGCCAAAGGGCAGAAGTGACACATATGGACCATATAATTCTTCTTTTCTTAATTCCCGTTCTTTTTCAATTAGATATATCTTATTATATCTATCCAAAATATAAGCCTCTACTCCACAGGATAAAGGCTTTAATAAAAGATGGATATTAGCAAGCATATGATCGATACGGCTACCTGTTGCACCCAGCAGAATAATCTCTCTAGCACCTTCCTCTATTGCAAGTGAAATGGCTATCTGGGTATCTGTCGCATCTTTTACGGGATTGTATTCTTTTAGTATAGTATTTCTCTTTCCATCTGCAATCTCTTTTTTATATTTTTCTACAAGGAAAGCGTCTGCTGTATCAAAATCACCTACCAGATAATCCATATCGATTCCAGCTTCATCAGCAACATGAAGTGCACCATCTACGCAAATAATCTTTGATACAACATTCTTTTTCAAAAACTCTTCTAAAAATTCTTTGGTGAGTGTTCCACCAGTCAGAATCAGATAACAACTCTGATTATCCATTAATCGCCCTGTCTTTCTTTCTGAAGCTGTAATCTTTGCTGTGCAAAAATGTATTTACCTAAATTCTTGTCAATCTTTGTAAAGGAACAACCATAGAACAATCTGTACCGATTCCATATCTGCTCTACTTCTCTCACAACGGTTCCTTCACAGGTTAAAAATCCAAACTCAGTTAAGAAACGTACTCGTAAACGATCCCCCACCTTCATAAGTAATGGAGAATGAAAACCCATTCCGCTTTCACTGATATCTTTAACGACTACATTTACGATAGACTTTTCAATACCAATTGCAATCAGCTCCTTCGCTGATGCATCCATATCAAAGTCACTCATATCCACCTTGCTGTTTACTGGTGCATATCTTGTAACTTCCATTGCAGTCATAATCTGTACGCGATAAGTATCTCTTCGGTTAAAGGATATACCTTCTTTAAAGCTTTCAAAACAGTGTACCTGATAGCCTTCCAATGTAGCAACACTTGGCTTTACACCAGACCATCTCCACATTCTGTCTCTATCTTTATAAACAACTTCAACATAATCTGTTGGCTTAAAAGCAAACACTCTTGTTCCTGATGAAATTAAAGAGATATATACTTTTCCCGGTCCTGCAGCTTCTACCTTACTCATCAGACGGTAGCGATATTCGTCTCTTGTCACGAATATTTCTATTCCCTTACTGACCTTCAAATCCTGTAGTTGCATTCGAAAAAACCTCCTTAAAGGACTTTACATTGCCCTTCTTATCCCCTTTGAATACGGAAGTACCTGCCACAAAAACATTAGCTCCTGCTTCGATGGCTTTTTCTACATTTTCCAATGTAATTCCACCATCTACCTGTATTTCCACATCTAAATTTCTTTCTATCACTTTTTTTCTAATCTGACTTACCTTTTCTAAAGCTGATTCGATTAGTTTTTGTCCACCAAATCCCGGATTAACTGTCATAACCAGTACCATATCTACCTTGTCTAACACCGGATAAACTGCCTCTGCCTCTGTTCCCGGATTAATTGTCACACAGGCTTTCATTCCAAGTTCTTTGATTCTGGCAATTGTAGCTTCCAAATCTTCACAAGCCTCAACATGAACAGAAATGCTGTCTGCTCCTGCTTTCTTAAATTCCTCTATATAACGGATTGGCTCTTCAATCATAAGATGTACATCAAAGAAACAGTCTGTACAGCTTCTGATTGAGGTAATGACTGGCATCCCAAAAGAAATACTTGGTACAAACATACCATCCATTACATCTATATGAAGCCAGTCAGCTCCTGCTTCTACGACTTCTACAATTTCTTCTCCTAATCGCTTAAAATCCGCAGCAAGGATAGAGGGACACAGCTTATAATTCATATTATATCATCTCCTGGCTTGTAACACAAAGATAAATCTAAATTTATGTTAAATTTTTATCTTATTTTCTATTTATATTTCTTTTTATCCTTCAATTCCTGATACATAAGAACATAATTCTCATAGCGTACCGGACTAATTTTCTTTTCTTCTAATGCCTGTTTTACTCCACAATCTGGCTCATTAATATGAACACAGCCTATAAAACGGCATTGTTCCTCATATTGATGAAATTCAGAAAAATAATCTTTTAGTTCTTCCTTTTCCATATTATCAATATACAAAGAACTAAATCCCGGTGTATCCATAATATAGCTGGTTCCCTCTATACAGAAAAGCTCAGAATGTCTTGTTGTATGTTTACCCCGCTGAATTTTTTCACTGATACTGCCAGTTTCCATATTAGCTTCCGGCTGTAACAGGTTAATTAAAGACGATTTCCCCACTCCTGAAGGACCTGCCAGTACCGTTGTCTTATTCTGAAGAAGTTTACGAATTCCATCGACACCCTTATCCAGCAATGCACTGGTAAACAACACCTGATAACCGCAACCACTATAAATATGACTGAGCTTTTCTATCATTTCTTCTGATGCTTCATCCATTTTATTAAAACAGACAACCGTTTCAATCTGCTGTTTCTCCATGCTGATTAAAAAGCGGTCTAACAGATTCAGGTTTGGTTCTGGCTTTGCTGCCGCAAAAATAACCAATGCCTGATCTATATTAGAAACAGCCGGTCTGACCAGCTGATTCTTCCTTTCCAATATTTCTTCAATATTACCAATTTTCTTTTCATCATCTAAAACCTTCATTTCAACATTATCGCCTACTAAAGGTTTTAACTTATCTTTACGGAAAATCCCTTTTGCTTTACATTCATACACCTGATTATCAGGTGTATGAACGTAATAAAATCCTGCAATTCCTTTGACTATCTTCCCACGCATTACTGACTCACCTGCTGGAAGGAAATAGAGTATGTTCCAATCTTAGAGTTATCACAATACATTGTAATTTCTCCAACTGAATCACTCTTACCTTCAATGTCAGATACACTTAATGGAAAATCTGCGTAGGTACATACTTCGTTGTATACTTCCCAACTCTTTCCGTCCTGAGTTAATACAAGACTGATAGTACCTTCTTCATCTTCATACATAAATGGATTATCACTAATTGTGATACTTCCAAAGTAAACATACGTTGCTTCCGGACCTGCACTTACCACAAATGTAATTTCTGTACCCGCTTCTACCTGTACACCATAGCTGTGGCTCTGTTCAACAATCTGACCTGCTGGAAGCTCACTATTCTTTGTACCACTGACACTTCCTGTAAGCCCTGCTTCTTCTAATGCAGCCAAAGCTTCTTCTTCAGTCATACCTATAAGCTTTGGTACTGTAGAGAGCTTAGTTTCCGGACCTTTGCTGATATATACAACAACAGTCGAATTTCTAGGTACTGATGTACCTTCTGCCGGAACAGTTCTGGATACCATTCCTTCTTCAATTGTATCACTGTATTCTTCTTCATAAGAAGTAATAGTCAATTCTGACAATGCAAAGGCTGCCTCTGCCTCTTCCTTTGTCTTTCCACCGACAGTTGGAACTACTATACTATCTGAACCTGTACTAATTGTTAATACAACTGTATCGCCTGTATTCAGCTTTGTTTCTTTTTCTACACTCTGAGCACATACAAAGCCTTCATCGTAAGTGTCAGATTTTTCTTCTCTATACTCAACTACTAAGCCAAGCTGATCTAATGCCGCAGCTGCTTCTTCTTTTGCATAGCCGATTACATAGATCATTGTTACTTCTTTAATTTCTCCATCAGGAATCTGTTCTTCTATAGTTTGTGAACCGGAATCATCATCCTTGTCACTGGTTCCAAAACCACCAAAAAGTCCGAAGAATCGAGCAACTAAGAATACAATAATAAGAACCAGAATTATTGCTGCTGCGATACCACCACCAATCATAAGTTTTTCAAGCTTTGGATCTACCTCACCATCTTCATCCGAATCATCTAAAACTTCTTCCTTCATCACTCTGTTCTCAACAACCTTTTTGCTGGAACCACTGCGGATAGCATTAATTTCTCCTTCTGTAAACTGTACAGTTGGTGAATCATCTACTACTGCACTTGTCAACTGAACAAAATTGCCATCTGGCTCTGTAATAGACTTTTTCAAATCTTCAATTAATTCTTCTGCATTATTGTATCTTCTCTCTGCCTTTTTCTGCATACATTTCTGCACAATACGCTCAAGACTTACAGGTATTTCAGAATTCAGAATTCTTACACTCTTTGGTTCTTCCTGAATATGAGACAAAGCTACCGATACTGTATTTTCACCGGAAAATGGAACCTGACCTGTCAGCATTTCATATAAGGTTACACCTAATGAATAGATATCACTTTTTTCATCACTGTAACCACCTCTTGCCTGCTCTGGTGAAATGTAATAAACAGAACCCATTGCATTCGAAGTAATTGTATTGGAGGTTGTTGCCTTTGCAATACCAAAATCAGTTACTTTTACTTTTCCTTCTCTGGAAATGATAATATTTTGTGGTTTAATATCACGATGAATAATATGGTTGTCATGTGCCGCTTCCATGCCTCTTGCAATCTGAATGGCAATTCCTGTTGCTTCTTTTACTTCCAGATGTCCTTTTTTCTCAATAAAGCTCTTTAATGTAATACCTTCTACCAGTTCCATTACAATATAGTGAAGCTCTTCATCTTCCCCTACATCATATACATTGACAATGTTTGGGTGAGATAAGCCTGCTGCTGACTGTGCCTCTGCTCTGAACTTATCTACAAATTTCTTATCTTCACTAAACTCTGTTTTCAAAATTTTGATTGCGACAAAACGATTTAAGCGATGGCATTTTGCTTTATAAACATCAGCCATTCCTCCTGTACCGATTTTATCAATTATTTCATATCTGTCGCTAATAAACATTCCTGGTTTAACCATGTCTCACCTCTCCTTTATACCTGTACTAAAACAATCGAGATATTGTCTTTTCCACCATTTTCATTTGCTTTTTTTACTAATTCTACAGCAGTTCTTTCAATATCATCAGAATAACGAATCATTATGTATCTCATTTCTCCATCATCAAGCATATTACAAAGACCATCTGAACAAATCAAAATTTCGTCATCCTGCTTTAGCTGTACTTCAAAATAGTCTGCAACGACCTCTTTAGAGGTTCCAATTGCTCTTGTTATTATATTTTTGTTAGGATGTAATCTTGCTTCACTTCGCTCGATTTCTCCATTTTTAACCATTTCTTCTACCAGAGAATGATCCTCTGTAATCTGTCTGATTTCTTCATCATTGACAACATAAAGTCGTGAATCACCTACATTTGCCACATACAGTACATTATCCTCTGTAATGACCGCAGCTACTAACGTGGTTCCCATACCTTCCAATTCACTGTTGCCTTCTGCATCTGTATAAATACGCTTATTTGCGGCTCCTATCGCCTCTTCCAAAACACCTACCGGTGTCCTTAATTTGCTGTTTTCAATGCTTTCCGTTACTGTCTGGACACAGATTCGGGAAGCATAATCACCAGCCTTATGTCCACCCATGCCGTCTGCAACAATGAAAAGATTTGGGAAGCTTCCTATTGCATTTTCCGAAGAAAATACATAATCCTGGTTAATCTTTCTCTTCATTCCAATATCCGTTATAGAAAATGCTTTCATGGATTCCCGCCTCCTTTTCTATTGTTTTTTATCATCCATATAGCTCTTTCTAAGCTGTCCACAGGCAGCATCAATATCACTGCCCATTTCTCTTCTAATAGTAACATTTATACGATTTTTTTCAAGTATTAATTTAAATTTTTGAATGTACTTATCCTCAGAGTGAGTGTAATTTCTCTCTTTTATAGGATTCACTGGTATTAAATTGACGTGACAATTCATACCCTTAACTCTTGTAATCAGTTCTCTTGCGTTTTCTTCACTGTCATTAACGCCCTGAACCAGACTATATTCAAAAGTAATTCGACGTCCTGTCTGCTCATAGTAATAATGACAGGCATCTAACACCTCTTCTATTCTGTATTTATTTGCTACCGGCATTAATTCCTTACGAATGGTATCGTTAGGTGCATGAAGAGAAATTGCCAGTGTAATCTGTAATTTCTCATCTGCCAGTTTCTTAATTTTTTCCACTAACCCACAAGTGGAAACAGTAATGTTTCTCTGGCTGATATTAAGTCCCTTGTCATCGCTTAACATTTTAAGGAACTTCACAAGATTATCGTAATTATCCAATGGCTCACCAGTTCCCATTACTACCACATTAGAAACTCTTTCTCCTGTAATCCGCTGAATTTCATAAATCTGTGCCAGCATTTCTCCCGCAGAAAGATTTCTTTCCAATCCTCCCAAAGTAGATGCACAGAAACGACATCCCATACGGCAGCCCACCTGAGATGAAATACACACACTATTGCCATGCTTATATTTCATTAGAACACTCTCAATCACCCTGTCATCCTGTAGTTTAAATAAAAACTTACTGGTTTCATCCGATGGAGAGGTTCTTCTGTCTACCATTTCAAGTGGCATTAACTCATATTCATTTGCAAGCTTTTCTCTAAAGTCCTTGGAAAGATTTGTCATTTCATCAAAGGAAACTGCCAGTTTCTTATGAATCCATTCATATACCTGTTTACTTCGAAATGTCTTTTCCCCAAGGGCTTTTATTTCTTCCGAAAGCTCCTCAAAGCTTAAGGACTTAATATCTTTTTTACTCATGTAATTCTCCAGTTCTGTTCACTTTGTCCAATTACAAACTTACTGTTTTCTTCTAAAACGTGACAGAAAAAATCCATCACACTTATGTTTACCGGGGAACAACTGCAAATATCCTTCTTTTGTGGTTTCTCCCTGTAATTTTACCGGAATATAAGCATCCAGACTTTCTGCTTCAAAATCCAGATTTTCTAATATCCAGTTACGGTTATCAAGATTTTCCACATGATTTACTGTACATGTACTGTAAATTAGAACTCCCCCCGGCTTTACATACCGTGAAACCGCTGATAAGATGTCTCTTTGAAGTTTTCCGAGACTCTCTACATCTTCTGGCTTTGTCT
Organism: uncultured Lachnoclostridium sp.; assembly: GCA_964437345.1. GTDB lineage: Bacteria > Bacillota > Clostridia > Lachnospirales > Lachnospiraceae > CAYTGQ01. The sequence continues at coordinate 9,838 of CAYTGQ010000037.1, forward strand.
TATATTTTATATCGGCTTTTTTCCCAATAACTCCTAATCCGGAGCAAGGCAAATCAGCCAGTACAATATCTGCTTTTTCGATATCTTCTTTGCAAAACTCTAAAGCATCCTGAACCTGTGCAATTACATTCGTAAGCTCCAGACGTTCTACATTTTCTTCAATCAACGAAACCTTGTATTCTGTCAGGTCTCTGGAATACACCACTCCGGTTCCTTTTAACAATTCTGCACAATGGGTTGTTTTTCCACCCGGAGCAGCACAAACATCAATGATAATATCTCCAGCCTTAATTCCTGCTGCCTGTGCAATCAGCATTGAACTTTCATCCTGAACCTGAAATAAGCCTTCTCTAAATGCTTCAATACGGTTTAAATAATTATAGTCCTTAAGTTTCAATGCATATGGAAGATATTCTCCGCCCTCTACGGTTACCCCTTCCTCTTCTAAACGTTTTGTAAGCTCATCCACTGTAATGCGGTTTGTATTGCAGCGGATAGTTGTTGTCTTTCTTTCCAGAAAGCTTTCCAGCGCTGCTTCTACTTCTTCCACAGAATATTCCTGAAGCCACAAATCAATAATCCATTCAGGACAAGAATACATGACCTCTAAATATTTCTTTGGATTAGACACCTTATCCGGAAATGCAATATTATCTTTATTACGGCTTACATTACGAAGTACGCCATTTACAAAGCCTTTTAGGTTTACAAAGCCTTTTCTCTGTGCCAGCTTTACACTTTCATTACAAGCTGCACTGTCTGGCACCTGGTCCATATATAAAATCTGATAAACACCCATTCGCAAAATATTGCGGATAGGTGCCTTCATCTTCTTTACTTTCACTTTGGAAAATGTATCAATGATATAATCCAGTTGAATACATCGTTCCACACAGCCTTCTGCCAGCCTTGACAAAAAGGCTCTGTCCTGTTTTTCCAAATACTGATATTTCATTAAGGTATTGTGAATCACTACATTGCTGTAGTTGTCCTGCTCCAGTACCTCCATAAGAATTCCCAGTACCAGCTCGCGTATATTAATTGCATTTTCACCTTTTGCAGATTTAGTCACGCTTCCTACGACCTCCAAATAAAATAATCAATCTTAATAACTGTAAAATAGAGCTTGCCGCTGCTGCTACATAAGTAAGAGCTGCTGCACTTAACACTTTCTTTGTCAGTCCAACTTCGTCTTCATAAAGAATTCCGGACTCACCAAGAATCTGTACTGCACGGCTGGAGGCATTAAATTCTACCGGAAGAGTAACTAACTGAAATGCTACTGCCGCACAGAATAATAAGATTCCAAGCCGAATCAGAACACTTCCGGAATTACCTAAAACCACCCCAATCAAAATCATTGGCCAGCTAATCTGTGAACCAAAATTAGCAACTGGTACAATGGCACTACGAATCTTAAGAGGTACATATTCTGTCGCATGCTGAATAGCATGTCCGCACTCATGGGCAGCCACACCTACCGCTGCTAAGGAGTTCTGTCCATATACTGTTTCGGACAAGCAAAGCACCTTATTCTTAGGATCATAGTGGTCTGTCAGATTACCACTAACCTGCTCAATACGGACATCGTTAATTCCAGCCATTCTCAGAATTCTCTCTGCTGTCATTGCTCCTGTACAGCCAGAACGGCTTGGTACTCTGGAATAACAGTTAAATGTGGACTTTACTTTAGCTGATGCCATCGTGGAAAGTGCCACACCAATTAAAACTAAAAAGTAAGTTAGGTCAAAATAATAACCAAAATAATAAGGCATAAATATTCCTCCATTTCATAACACAGATACTTTATCAGTATTTTCAAATCAAAGCATTTTACTGAAATAATGTTCCTTTTGGAACTTCATAGCCTCGTAAAAAGGCTCCCGTATCCATCCGTTTCTTTCCTTCTAACTGCAATTCTTTAATTGCAAGAGCTTTCTCACCTGTTTTTATAATCAGGGCATCTTTTGTAACCTCTACTACTTCTCCATTCAGCCCTTTCCATTGTCCATCTATAACATCTGCATCCCATACTTTTAATGTTTTGCCATTTAAAGAAGTATAGGCACTTGGCCATGGATTTAAACCTCTGATTAATCTTTCAATTTCCTCTGCTGGTTTAGAAAAGTCAATCTGTCCTAGTGCTTTGTCTAACATTTTTGCATAATTGGAATCTTCATCATTTTGTTTTTCTCCAATTAGCGTTCCCTCTTCCACCTGTTTTAAAGCTTCTAAAATCAATGGTCCACCCATAACAGTCAGCTTGTCATGAAGACTTCCGCCTGTTTCTTTTTTATCTAATACAACTTCACTTTTAAGAAGCATATCTCCTGTATCTAAGCCAACATCCATCTGCATAATGGTAACCCCTGATTTCTCTTCTCCGTTGATAACTGCCCACTGAATCGGAGCTGCTCCACGAAGCTTTGGAAGCAACGATGCATGTACATTCATACAGCCATACTTTGGAAGTTCCAGGATCTCTTTGGATAAAATCTGTCCAAAGGCAATTACTACAATTACATCCGGATTTAATTCCCTTAAAACCTCTACAAACTCCGGATTTTTCACTTTTACAGGCTGATAAACCGGAATATTATATTCTAGTGCCTTTTCTTTTACCGGAGTATACTGTACTGCTTTTCCTCTGCCTTTGGCTTTATCTGGCTGTGTAATAACGGCAACCACTTCATGTTCAGAATCAATTAAAGTCTGAAGTGTTGGCACAGAAAATTCCGGTGTCCCCATAAATACTACTCGCATAAATTCCCTCCTATCAATGTACTCCTACATAATCACTACATTTAAGCTATCAACTTTTACTCTTCTGTTTCCTCTTCATCATCAGCCAATTCGCTGTTATCATAAAGACGACCTTCTACCTTTTCTACATAAAGGTGTCCATTTAAATGATCAATTTCATGACAGAATGCTCTTGCAAGCAATCCCTCTCCTTCGTAAATCACTTCTTCCATATCTTCATTCAGTGCTTTCACCTTTACAAAATCCGGTCTTGTTACCACACCAGATTTGCCCGGTACACTAAGACATCCTTCATATCCTGTCTGTTCCCCAGATGTCTCTATAATTTCCGGATTAATTAAAATAATTGGTTCTTCTCCTTCCGGTGAAACATCAATTACTACAATTCTCTTAAGAATACCAACCTGTGGTGCTGCAAGACCAACACCATTTGCCTCGTACATTGTTTCAAGCATATCATCAATTAAAATCTGTGTTCTTTCATTAATTTCTTTTACAGGTTTACATTCTTTATTAAGAATTGGGTCTCCCATTTCTCTGATATTTCTAATAGCCATTTTTTCTTTTCCTTTCCTGACAATAATAATAAAATAGAATCATTTCCTAGCTAATAACTGCTCATTGGGTCAAAGTCAAACTGAACGCTGACCTGTTTCATTTTTTCTGAATAGTGGCTAAAGCCCTCCAAAAAGTTCTTAACCTCTACCAGCATGCTGTAATCATTAGATTTTATATACATAACCTGCCTGTAAATGTCATTGAGCTTTGCTATACTCGCTTTTGCAGGTCCGATTATTTTAATATCTTCCTTTTTCTTTAATTCAGAATCCAAAGCAGCCTTTAAAAATTGTGCTGAAGACTCCACCTGTTCTTCTTTTCTACCTGAAATCATAACTGCCATAATATGTGCTTCCGGTGGATACTGAAGCATCTTACGGTATAATATTTCTTGATTGTAAAATTCCACATAATCACTTTTGGCTGCTGCCTGTATGCTGTAATGTTCTGGCGTATAGGTCTGGATTACCACTTCGCCGGCTTTTTCGCCTCTTCCGGCTCTTCCCGAAGCCTGAACCAGCAATTCATAGGTTCTCTCAGCCGCTCTGTAATCTCCCACATAAAGAGATAAATCCGCTGCCAATATTCCTACCAGCGTTACATCTTTAAAATCATGACCTTTTACAATCATCTGGGTTCCCACTAGAATATCTGCTTTATGCTCTGCAAAAGCTGCTAATATCTTTTCATGCCCGTCTTTATTTCCCGTGGTATCTGCATCCATTCGAAGAATCCTTGCATTAGGAAATTCCTTAGCCGTCAATTCTTCAATTTTCTGTGTACCGGTTCCAAATGCCGCAATATACGGTGAACTACATTCCGGACAAAGCTTTGGCATCAGTTCTTCATAACCACAATAATGACAGGCTAATTTGCCAATTTTGTGATAAGTCAGAGAAATATCACAATGAGGACATTTTAACACATGACCGCAGCTTCGACAAGAAACAAATCCTGAATAGCCTCTGCGGTTGATAAATAACATAACCTGTTCATTTTTTGCAATTCGGTCTTCTATCAGTGCTTTTAACTGTCTGCTAAAAATCGAACGGTTCTTTGCCTTCAATTCTTCCCTTAAATCAACCAGATGAACCATTGGAAGGGCACTCCCTCCCACTGCCCGATGCTTTAATGTAAATAAAGTATATTCTCCATCCAGAGCTTTTTTATAGGACTCTACCGTCGGAGTTGCCGACCCGAGAACCACACTGGAATTGGTCATTCCTGCTCTTTCAATCGCTGTTTCTCTCGTATGATAACGAGGTGCTCCTTCACTTTTATAGCTGCCCTCATGCTCTTCATCTATAATAATCAGTCCCAGATTCGGAAATGGTGTAAACAAAGCAGAACGTGGTCCAATAATAATATCCACTTCACCATTCTTGGCTCTCATGTACTGGTCATAACGCTCTCCCTGGGAAAGCCTGGAATTCAAAATAGAAATTCTATTACCAAACCGTTTGTAAAACCGCAAAACAGTCTGATAGGTCAGGGAAATTTCCGGTATCAGCATAATAACCTGTTTCCCTTCTTTTAACACTCCGGCAATCATTTCCATATAAACTTCTGTCTTACCGCTTCCGGTAATTCCATGGAGCAGGTATGTTTTTCGAATACCCTCCTGATAATCTCTGTAAAAGCTGTCTACAATATCCTGCTGCTCTCTGTTTAATGGAATTCTTACTTTTTCTTTTTCTAACTCCCTGATAGGATTACGATAAACAATCTCTTTCTCAATTTCAATGACACCCAGCTTTTCCATATCCTGTATCGTTGTTCTGGCAATATTAAGGCTCTGTACAGCTGTCTGGAAATCCATAACCTCATCTGATAGTAATGCTTCCATAAGCCTTACTCTGCCTTTATTGTTCTTCTTTCTGGAAAGCTCCAGAAAGTCCTCGGCCTCTTCTTTAGAAAGCACCAGTCGTATATATTTCTTTTCTACATTTTTTACTGCTTTTTTTACAGGAATCACTGTTTTTAAGGCATCATTCATCGTTGCACCATAATTTTCCTTAATCCAGTATGCAAGCTGAATCAACTGGGATTCGATGGCAACTCCCTTATCTGCAACATCCAGTTCCTTTATCTTATTCACATCCCAATTGGGTGTATCTGAAAGTCCTACTACATAACCTTTTATCTGTCTGTTTCCTTTACCAAAAGGAATATTTACCAGAGTTCCAATGGTGCATGCAGCTTCCTGCTCCGGTTTAATCCGATACTGATATGTCTTATCTAAATTTTCATGAGAAATATCAACTATGACATCTGCATACATCCAATTCACCCCTTTACTAAATTATCAAAACTGACTTTTCTATTTTAATTCAGTTATTTTCCTAATAAACCATTTACAATATTTTCCATATGCATACCGCGGGAGCCTTTTACAATAATCCCCGTCTTTTCTAATGCTTTTTCTTTCAAGTATCCCAATGCATCTTCATTGTTTTCAAAGGAATGAACAACAATCTGTTCTCCGCCTTCTGTTTCTTTTACTCCTTCTGCAATGGCTCTTGCTTCTGTCCCTACTGTCACTACCTCTTCAATGGTCTTTCCCTGATAAGATGCTTTTGCAATAAAAGCTCCCACTTCATAATGACACTGGCGGGATACACTTCCAAGCTCTAACACATCTCCAAGTACAATAATTCTTCTATCTAAATTTTCCATTTGTAATAACACATTGGCACTGCTTTTCATGGAATCCGGACTTGCATTATAAGTGTCATC
>CAYTGQ010000038.1:0-15862 GCA_964437345.1 uncultured Lachnoclostridium sp.
TCGTAAGGTTGCAAGAAAAATTCTGAGGCATAAGCTGACTTTTATAAAAGTTCAACGAAAAATCATACTCATATACTATAAGAAAACGCCCCATTATGTGATGTGCAAAATACGGAAACTCAAGGGAAAACAGAAGAACAAATTAATCTACCCATATCAAGTCTGTAAATGGAGCCTCATCAAAACCATAATCATTGGCACAAAGCCAGCCTGTCTCTCCCTGCTCATTGACAAACTGCACATATAAGGTTACTCCATCCCTCTGAATAATGACTGGTTTGACTTTAGCAAATCGCTTTGCTGTAAAACCAACTTCTTCACTTCCGGCTTCCTTATAGAAATCTGTTTCTACCGCTACTGTAATCTGATTGTTTTCATTGTAAATGCCTTCAATCAAATAAGTATTGGTATCCAATAGACTTACTTCCCCATTCTTTAATTCCATCGGAATCAAATCATAATGATTTCCAATCAAAGAATCTACAAAAAAGGCTCTATCAGCTCTCACGTAAAAAATTCCATTTCCCTCTGCCTTATGTAAAATTCCTGTTCCAAGGTAATAATTTTCATCTATTTCCATTGGCTCCATTTTGTGAATTTTCTTTAATTCGCCATTCTGATACTGATACAAAGCCGCATAAACTACATCCTCTGATGCTCCCATGGTATAAATCCACATATCCATATAACCATCTGTTGTGTCAATATCCGTAATCTGTATATGTGGATCATACGCATCATAAATCTGCTTTTCAATAATTTCAGTGTTATCATTGATTGTTACATGATAGGCCAGATAATCTTCTTCACCCATTACCAGTTCAAAAGAAATCTTTTCATTTGCACCATCCATGTCTAAATCAATCTCATAGGTTTCACCAGAAGTTAAATCAAGAATCTGCTGCTCCTCTCCCACTATCTCTGTTTCCACCTTTTCTTCTGGTTCTATCTCATTCCCCGTTTCTTCGCTTATCTCTTCCTCTGCTTCGGTTTTACTCTCTATTTCTATCTCATTTTCTACATTATCACTTTCTACTTCCACAGCTTTCCCACAGCCAGTCATTGCAGCCATTAACACGACTATAACTACTACACCCATAATTGTCTTCATAAAGCCTTTTCTCTTCATATAGACAACCTCCTTTCCTTATACTATAATTTTATCAAAGGGTCTGACAGATTACAACGTCTTTCCTTAGGCAAGGATAAATAAGCATCTGCGACTCACATGTAAACTATAAACTGCATATTTTAAAGTAAAAAGGATATGTATGATATGGCAACTTCATTTATCGGTGTATTTGGCACCATTACAGAAATTACTCCTATGCGCAGCCAATGCTGCAACTCTATGATAACCTTAAATACAAATAGCGGAATTGTAAATTTCGTTGTATCTTCTGATACTTATGTGATTGACCAGATTACACTAAGACCTGGTATGCAGGTTGCTGCCTTTTACGACAGTATGGCTCCGGTACCACTTATTTACCCACCACAATATAGTGCATTAGTAATTGGAAGAATTCGTGGTCAGGAGCAGATTGCAGTTAACTTTTTTAACCGTAATCTGGTTGCAGAGGACAATTCTCTCCGATTAAATATCAGCAATCGTACTGACATTACAACTACCAACGGGCAAAGATTTACCTGTTCCCTTGGAAACCGTGTCTTAATCGTCTTCTATACAAATACTACCAGAAGTATTCCACCACAGACTACTCCAAGCCGGGTTATTGTGTTCTGTTAACTATAAAAGGATTGTCCCTGATATGCCCCTGTCCACTTGACTGGGGCATGTCACTCACATGGCACAATCCTTTTACTTTTAACTATCTTCATTTTGCTTTGGAATGTCTTTTCTTTTATTTGAGTTTTTGCTTTAACTGTTCCCTATTCTGAACTTCCAGCTTTTCAAATATATTGGACATATGTTTCTTTACTGTGCTTTCAGCAATATAAAGCTGTTCACCAATTTCCCTGTTTGAAAGCCCTGCAAGTACAAGCTTTACAATTTCAGTTTCCCTTTTAGTAAGCCCAAACTCATACTGCTCCACTATATGACTATTCTGCTTTTCTTCTGGCTCCATTCTTTGCAGCTCTGTCACTTTCTTTTCCGGACTTTTCATTAATATCATAAAAGCAAAACCATACAACACAGGTCTCAGGCATAATAAAATATCCTGCAACACTGCTTTACCCGGTTCCATTTGTCCAGTCCTTCCAATAATCAGTACAAACGCTACCAAATAAGCTGAAATCATACTGTTATTCCCTGCAATCTCAAGAAGCACTTTTCCCTTCTTTTCCAGTATGTATGGTATCGTAAGCAGCAGACATCCTGCCAGCACCAGAATAATTTCTCTTAAATCCAACACTTTTTCTATTCTAAAACCAGAAATCATCACAATCAGTAAAAGATATCCACACAAAAGAACAGCCTTCTGTATATACCTCTTCATATGCAAGCCCCTTTACTATTGTTCTTCACCGTCAAATTCAATCAACTGAACTTCAAGCTGTTTTTCCATTGGAAGAAAAATAATATTGAAAAATGCTGCATAAACCACACTCAAAACTGCCACTGCAAGATTAGGGCCTAAAGTCTCCGGCTCACTTAACTGGGTCATAATAGTAATAATTGAAATACCTAATGTAAATAAAGAAGCATTTGTAACTGTTTTTCTTGCCAGCTGCAATGCAGCAATTGCCCGTTTAATTTCTTTAAATGAAGCTTTTGCCTTTTTTCCAATTGTAAGACGAAAGCTGTTATTAAAATCTTTCCACAAACCGGTCTGCAGCAATGCCGTCACCAAGGTAATCACCAGAATAAGCATAGTCGGAATGTCAATCAGATACAGCAATTTCATACTCGAAAATCCCATACACAAAATGATAATAAATACTACTGCTATTAGAGATACTAAAAACATAAAATTCCTCCTTTGTTTTCCAATTATCTTTTTCCATTTCCATATTTCATGTCTTTACAAACATTTCCTTATTCTGCATACAGATAAGTTGCTTCAACGTTGTACCCTAATCATAGTCTATTTCTCTCTGAAAATCCATACTACCTAGTAGTATTTATAGTATCCTTCCACTATTTATACATATTTTACAAGTTAAAATATCTGTTAAATCATACTAATATAATTTCATAAAACAGATGCCGGCATAACAGAGATTTCCTAAACAGGGTGTTAGATGCTAGCCGGTACTTAGGTCGTGTATTTTACGACCTTATGTACCGTTGCCAAGCATCTCCAAGCGAAAGCGTCCCTGTGTGGAAACTCTGTTATGCCGACATCGTCCGTCAATCAATTATTAAATTTTACATTCTTGCATCAAATAATCCACAGAAGCTGTCAATTGGATCCTGTCCCTTGAAGCTTTCTGGTCCTGCAAGAAGATTATCTACTAATGCATCAAATGTAGACTCTTTTGCATCATATGTGTTAATGTAGGTTCTTGCCTGTGGAATATCTGCAAGCATTGTAGGCTGTCCACAACCAATTACTACTACTGGTAATTCAAATACATACCATGGAATTTCTCCGCCACCTTTGGAAAGTCCAAAGCTTGGTCTTCCGGAAGGAACATCACAAAGAGTGATAACCATATCCATATCTTTTACGAAATCTGCAATTGCATTTTTTCCTGCAAAATAAAGGTTAAGGCTTGGTTTTTCTCCTGCTTCCATTAATTTCTTCATCTTATCTAATGGGCTTTCATAGATAAATGCATCAAAGCCTTTTGCACAAAGCTTTTCTTTCAGAACCTCTGCAGGACTCTTTCCACCGCCCATACCCATCAGCTTCATAATACCGGACATTGCATTTTCTGCTGCTTTAATATGAACAATCATAATTCTCTTATACTTTTCAGGTGTTAATGGAAGTACATCTTTATCCTTATATTTTACAAGAGTAATACAGTCATTGCTGATTGCCTTCTGCATTTCCTTATACTCTTCTTTACCAAGTACCTCTGCAAGCACCTGTGGTCCAGGAACTAATTCTTCTCTTGCCTTTTTGTTAAGTCCCATATGAGCCTTTAAGCCAAGAATACGTGTTAATGCTTCTGTCATTCTTTCTTCGCTGATAACACCATTTTTATATGCATTTAACATAGTTGCAAAATCTTCTTCCGGATCATTGAAGAATAAGAACATATCACAGCCTGCATTAATACATGCAGGAAGCATTTCACAACGTTTCATGCGGTCTGTCATGGCTACCATATGGGAAGCATCTGTAACAACCATACCATTAAAACCTAATTTATCACGAAGAAGTCCTGTCATGATTTCTTTACTTAAAGTAGCTGGCATTAAATCATCATCCTGCAATTCTGGATTTAATGCTTTAGAATATTTTGGCATCATAATATGTCCACCCATAATAGCATCTAATCCATTATCAATCAGTGTTCTGTAAACATGACCATAAGTTGCATCCCATTCGTCGACATCAAAGTAGTTTACATTATTAGCAATGTGAGCATCTCTGAAATCCTGTCCATTTCCAGGGAAATGCTTTGCAGCACATGCAAAGCCAGGAATTGTATGTGCCCCTTTTAAGTATTCAGCACTCATAGATGCAACTAATTCAGGATCACTACCAAATGCTCTTCCGATTACTTCTGTATTCTGCCAGTTATATGTGATATCACACACCGGAGCAAATGCCATGTTACATCCAATTGCAGCAGCTTCTTCATTGGACATTCTTCCTAATGCGTGAGCATATTCAAGATTTCTTGTAGCACCAATCTTAACACCAGAACCAATTGGTGTTCCACCAGGGCAGGCACCATCTCCACCTGCTTCCGTATTACATGCAATAAACACAGGAATCTTTGCATATTTCTGTAAATTTCTGCTCATTCCCTGAATATCTACTGGTGAAGCTGGATTATAACGGCATCCACCCAAATGATATTTGTCCATCAATTCTTTGATGTATTCCTCATCCAATGACTGAGTCAGCTGAAAAAATAACTGTCCCACCTTTTCCTCATCACTCATGCCTGCAATGGTATCTTCTACCCATTTGCAGTCTTCATCTGAAAGATAATATGGATTTGCTTTTAAATTAACCATGTTCTTCTCCTTTTCCTGCGTTTTTCCGCAAATATAATATAATTTATTTTCTTTTTACTTAATACAAGGGGTTCTTATACCCATTAGAAGAATTTTAGCATATTTACTCCTCTTTTAGTTAGTAATATTTTTTGATTTTATCGTACAATTTTTATTTTTCCTGTTGTAATATTTTAAAAATCGTATGATAATAGAAACAAAAAACAAAGTAACGTAAAACGAGCAATTAAATCTAACTTTCCGATTAAATTTTAGGAGTGATTACCATGAATTATCAGGCTGAACTAGTCTTTTTCCAGACCTTATTGAAAAATTTTCATCTGCCATACCATATTATCTCAGAACCATATCTTTTTAATGGAGAGCCTGACTTTGGATTACGTCACCTTTTCAGCCCTGGTTTTGATTTTTCCAAACAGCTTCAAAAGCTTTCCAACCAATGTGAGTCCAACAAAATTTATCGCATTTTTGATAAACTTTTATGTAATTATCTATTTTTTAAGCTGCCTGATACGCCCAAAACAACATTTTTCTTCATTGGTCCTTATTTATTAAAACCTGTTAATGCCTCCAAATTATTTGAACAGATTAATCCTATGTTCCCTTCGCCGGAGCTTTTTTCCCAAGTAGATCAAATCTACTCTAATCTACCTTTGCTTACCGATGAAAATACACTGCTTACTATGGTATTTACCCTAGGTACTACTATTTGGGGCGGCATGGACAATTTTTCTTTACAGGCTATGGAAGACTCTGTTTTTGATGTCTTTGAGCAAACTTCTGTATCTCTTGGTTCTGCTGAACCAATGGAACCTCTGATTTCCATGGAAATTCAGGAAAAGCGATATGCTACTGAAAATGAATTTTTGCAGGCAGTTTCCCATGGTCTTACACACAAAGCAGAATTATATATCAACCAATTTTCCCTTGGTGCAGTAGACCAGCGGGTCAATGACCCAATTCGAAGCGTTAAAAACTATACCATTGTTTTAAATACCCTTTTACGAAAAGCCGTAGAAACAGCTGATGTTCCACCTCTTCACATTAACAGTCTTTCTTCCTGCTTTGCCAAAGAAATTGAATTAATCAGCTCAGTAAAAGGTGGCTACCAGCTTCAAAAAGATATGGTCCGCAAATACTGTCTTCTTGTGCAAAATCATACTATGAAAGGCTATTCGCCACTAATCCGAAAAGTACTGATTCGAATTGATACTGACCTTGCAGTGGATTTAAGCCTGAAAACCCACGCAAAACTTTTGAATGTCAATGCCAGCTACCTGTCTACTTTATTTAAAAAGGAAACCGGAAGTTCCTTAACCGACTATGTAAATCACAAACGAGTAGCACAGGCAATTTTTCTCTTAAATTCAACCAATATGCAGATACAAACCATAGCCCAGTTTTGTGGAATACCAGATGTTAATTATTTTACAAAAGTTTTCAAAAAACAGATTGGAAAAACTCCAAAAGAATATAGAGATAGTATTTCGACTATATAAAAAGGACAGCTGGCTATTTCGCCAGACTGTCCTTTTCACTATTTCGTTTATTTACATCTTCTTTCAAAAGTGCATAAAGAATGGAACATACCGGTACACTAAGAAGCATACCAACTAATCCTAATCCACCGCCACCAATTGTTACAGCACAAAGTACCCAGATACCAGGAAGTCCTACTGCTTCTCCTACTACTCTCGGATAAATCAGATTTCCTTCCACCTGCTGTAATACAAGAATAAAAACAACAAACCAGACTGCTTTTATTGGCTCTACCATAAGAATTAGGAATGCGCCAACTGCTGTTCCGATAAATGCACCAAACATTGGAATTAACGCTGTTACACCAACTAAAACAGATACCATAAATGCATATGGAATAGATAAAATACTCATTCCGATAAAGCATAAAATTCCAATGATAAATGCTTCTGTTACCTGTCCTGTCACATAGCTGGTAAAAATACGGTTTGCTAAACTTTGTACATAAAGGATTTTATATACTGTCTCTTCCTTTAAATAAGCTCTCATAAGCTTCTTTATCTGTCTTCCCAAATCTTCCTTCTGTAACAATACATAGATTGAAAATACAATACCGAGCACCAAATCCATAACAATACCCGAAATACTGGATGCAAGGCTTACAGTAGAATTCAGTACTGCTTTTCCACCTGCACTTAACCAGCCGGTAACTGTTTCTAAAATCTTCTCCCAATCAATTTCAAAATTCGGAAGAATATCTTCCGGAATTGGAAGTTCATTAATCTTCTGTAAAAATGCTGGTACCATTTCCACAAGCATAGCTGCAGTTCTGCCGATTTCCGGTAAAATCATGGAAAAAAGGAAAATAATCATAACAACAATAATCACAAAACTAAGTACCATACAGACTGGCCGTTTTGCACCTGCAAGCTTAGGTTGCTTTACAAATGCCTTATCCCACAACCGTTCCAGACTGCTCATTAATACATTTACAATAAATGCAATCACTCCGCCAATGATAAGAGGCTTGGCCAGTCCGACCACAGTTCCGACTACACCTGCTACCACTTCAAAATGAAAAACACACCAACCAAATAAGATGGTAAATGCAATTAAAAGCATGGCATTTTTCATGTTCTTTATTTCAAATTTCATTTACGTATCTCCTTACATCAAACTTTTTACAATGGATAATAAATAATTATAGCAAATCACCTCCTAAAATACAATAAAACCACATTGACATAGTTATTAATTTTCTGTAAACTTCAAAAAAACCCTACAGTATCTGCAGGGCCCTTTATCCAATCGAGAGAGACTATTCTTCTTTTTCACCTAAAGTAGAGTTTATTTTTTCGCTAAGTACATCAGTAACCACATCACCGTAACCTTCTGCACCTTCTATCATTTTACCGACAATTTCCTTTGCCATTTCTTTATCAGTTTCTGTATCCTTTTCACCTTTTTTGACTCTTTCTATAATACGGTCTGTAATTTTTCCATAATAAATATCTGCTGTTTCTACCAGTTTATCCATAATTTTGATTGTATTTTCTTTGTCTCTTTTGAAATCAAAACCTTTACCACCAAGCAAATCAACATAATGGTCACTTACTACATCACATATTACTTCTGACATTTCTGCTATTGCAGTAATAATCTCTTTCCCTGTTTCTGTATCTTTATCAATTTCTTTTTCTTCTGCTTTCATTCTTTCTACAATATGGTCTGTTAATACATCTGCAAATCCAGCAGTACCTTCTACAACAGAATCAATTACTTTTTCTAAATCCTTATTCATCTGACATTCTCCTTTTCATCTGTATCTTCTAATATTTCAACGTTTTCCTGTTCCTGTTTGCATTTTCTTTACAGATTCAGTATAATGAATGCAAGGAAATGGATAAATGGTCAAATTACTGACTTTGAGTATTTTTTGGACAAATCTGAAGATTTGATGGGCAAATAATGTATCTTTGCTTGTAAAAAATAACTTGCATTTATCACTGTTGCCGCTGAACAGAAAAGGAGAACTTGCATGAAGCACGAAATCACATCCCAAAATACAAAAAAAATGTTAGTGGATACCTTAATACAGCTCCTGCACAAAAAACCACTTTCTAAAATTACTGTCAGCGAGATTGTAAATACCTGTCAAATTAACCGTAAAACTTTTTATTATCATTTCACTGATATTTATGATTTACTGGAATGGCATTTGAATGAAAAGATTCAGGAAACCTTAGATGCGTTTAATCTGTTGGAAGACTTAGAAGCTGTTCTTGACTCTTCCAGAAAATTTATAGAAAAAAATACCTATATGATAAACTGTGCTGATGATCCTATCGGTTCAGAACAATTAGTACAATTTTTTTATAAAAAAATTTCTCCTTTGGTTTTTGATATCATTGGGCAATTTGAACAGCAGCGCGGCAAATATCTGGAAGAAGGATACAAGCATTTCCTTGCTGATATTTTCGCCAAATCCTCTGCTTTGTTTCTAGTAGATACCATAAAAAGCAAAATAAATCTCGATTATCAACAATATTCTGTCTATCTTTCTGATACCTTTCAAGGTGCACTGGAGGGTATCCTTTGTAAGATGGAAAAATAGCTATTTGTGCATTAGTTAGAAATAGCTTTGTGATATAATGTGAACACTTAGTAAATACATAGAAATGGACATAGTGAAAATGAACCCTAATTATGATAAAGAGCTGGCTTTTGTCTCCCAAATATTAGAAACCAAACGAATTAAGTTACGTTTTTTTAAAACAGCCTCGGATTTATTGCGTGATCTCAATATTATAAATGAAGCAAATAATATTTTACACATGAATATTGACACGAATTTTTTATTTTCAATAGTTCAAAAGCAATGTAAAGACAACACGTTTTATCACTTCAGAACCTCCTTTTTATTCAATTTTATCATATTTAAGCTACCGAATACTGAGGAAAACACATTTGCTTATGTTGGACCCTATCTGTCAAACGTATTATCAAAAGAAAACTTAAAACAACTCTGTACTATGTTTTCTCTTAAAGAAAATGACTTACAAGCATTGGAACTCTACTATTTAAATATTCCGGTTATTGAAAATATCGATTATTTAACTTGCTTATTGGATACCTTAGGAAAATATATGTGGGATGATTTAGATAATTTTACACATGATGAGAGTTTTTATTACGCATTTGCAGATTCAGAAAAAGAACGGTTAGCTGATAACACTTCTCTCTTTGCATTTTCCTCAGAAGATGTCTCGGTTATGGAGCAACACAACCAATTAGAAAAGGAGTTACTGCGTGCTGTATCATCCGGTCAAACTAGCAATGCTCAATTATATCTATCAAAATTATTTGCATTATACAAATCTTTTTTCAAAGATAATTATCAAAAAAATATTAAAATTCGCACTTACGAATTAAATGCCATTTTGAAAATTCTCGTTAGCGAAAATTCTATTCAGGCAACAGATGCAAATACTGTTTTTGTTAGTCATATAAATAAGCTTGAAACTCTTACAGGCACAACAGATATTGAATCCTTTCTGAAAAAGATGATAAGTAATTATTGTTCTCTTGTAAGAAAATATTCTTTAAACGCGTATTCTCCATTAATACGAAAAGTACTTTTACAAATTGATTTAGATTTAACAGCAGACTTATCTTTGAAAACATTAGCAAATATGTTTCACTTTAATCCAAGCTACCTATCCGCTTTATTTAAAAAAGAAATGGGAATGACTCTTACAGAGTATGTGAATCAAAAACGAATCCAATATGCTGTACATTTATTAATCGAAACTGACTTAAAAGTTCAAACTATTGCTGCCTATTGTGGCATTCGAAATATTAATTATTTCATTATATTATTTAAAAAGTATACCGGAAAAACACCTACTGAATTTAAAAACAATTTACATCTCGAAAAAGTGAATACTATCCTTCAAAGGGGGATAGTCATGGAATAAGTCGTGGAATAAATAGTCTTTGTCAAAGAAGGGTATGGTTCATACAACCATACCCTTTCCTGTTTTTTCTATAAATATTCTTATTATCATATTGATTTTTATAATCATACTATTTTTAGTTAAAATCACACTTTATTTGTTTTTATTATCAAAAGTCCTTTCATTTATATAGAATTACTTTATACTAATGTATAAAAAAAGAGGAGGTATCACACATGGTTGATATGAAAGCAAAACCGTTTTATCTGGATGATGAAGCGTGTAAATGGGTAGAAGATACCATCGCTGGTATGACTATCGAAGAAAAAATTGGACAGTTGTTCTTTAATATGGGAGCTTCCCGTGATGAAGAATACCTGAAAATGACAGTTAACGATTATCATATTGGTGGTATTCGTTACAATCCTGGTCTGGGCAAAGAGATTCACGAACAGAACCGTATCTTACAGGAAAACTCTAAAATTCCACTTATTATCGCATGTAACACTGAAAAAGGTGGAAACGGAGCATTTCTTGACGGAACATTTATTGGTGAACAGACAAAAATTGGTGCAACTCAGGATGTAAACTACGCTTATGAATTAGGACGCATTTCCAATAAGGAAGCCGCAACTGTAGGTTGTAACCTTTCTTTTGCTCCTGTATCTGATATTTTATACAACTGGGAAAATCCAGTTATCGGACTTCGTACATATGGTAATGATGCAGATCAGGTATGTGCTATGTCTAAAGCTTATTTAGATGGTGCACATACAAATCCTGGCTTTGCTTGTGCAGCAAAACACTTCCCTGGTGACGGACTTGACTTCCGTGATCAGCACGTTGCAAACAGCATTAACACTATGAGCTGTGAAGACTGGGATAACACTTATGGTAAAGTATACCAGAACTTAATTGATAATGATCTTGATGCAATCATGGCTGGACACATTATGCAGCCTGCATATACCAGATATTTCAATCCTGATATCAAAGACGAAGATATTCAGCCTGCAACACTTTCACCAGAACTTATTCAGGGACTTCTTCGTAAAAAATTAGGCTTCAATGGTTTAGTTCTTACAGATGCTTCTCATATGGTAGGGCTTACATGCCGTATGAAACGTAGTGAAGTATTACCACATGCTATCGCAGCAGGAATGGATATGTTCTTGTTCTTTAATGAAATGGATGAAGATTTCGCAAGCATGATGGAAGGCTACAAAAACGGAATCATCACAGAAGAACGTTTATCAGATGCCCTTCACAGAATCCTTGCATTAAAAGCAAAAATGGGTCTTCATAAAAAAGCAAAATCAGAACTCGTTCCTCCAATCGAAGAAATGGAAACAGTTATTGGATGTGAAGAACACAAAGCAGTAGCAAAAGAAATCTCTGACAAAGGAATTACACTTGTAAAATACTTAGATGATGATGTGCTTCCAATGATTCCTGAAAAATATAAAAGAATCATGATTGTTCCTGTAGAAGGTCTTATGGCACCTGGTCTTGGTACATTTATGAAGAGCATGATGGCAGGACAGAAACGATTGGCAGATAAGCTTTGTGAAAAACTCTGTGCAAAAGGTTTTGATGCCTTTGTTTTCGAAAGTCCACTGGATAAGATCATAAAAGAAGCAAATGGTAAACCTACGAACTTTAATGCTTACTTTGCAGGAAAGACTCCTATCAGCGGCTTCGTAGAAGGCCAAGATTTAATTATTACCTTAGTCGATATTCCAGGCGGTTTCCAGCCAGTAGCCCGTCCAGGATTTGGTATGACAAAAGGTGGCGGAGAAATCCCATGGTATGTACACGAACTCCCTGTTATCGTAGTATCAACACAGCAGCCATTCGTATTGGCTGATATTCCACAGGCTAGAACCTACATTAACACTTATGACAGTCAGGATCAGACTCTTGATGCATTAGTTGATAAATTAATGGAAGGTAAAGACGCGTTCAAGGGTGTTGACCCGATTGATGCGTTCTGCGGTATGTGGGATACCAGATTATAATTAAGTAAAAATTCATTTTAAAAAGGAGTGAGTCAAGAATGAATGAACCAAAACCTTTTGGGCTAAAAGACAAACTCGGTTACATGTTTGGTGATTTTGGTAACGATTTTACTTTCATTCTTTCCAGCTCAGTGCTGATGATTCTACTCCGATGTTATGGGAGTAGATGTAAAATTGGTAGGTCTTATGATGACATTGGCCCGTTTCATAGATGCATTTACAGATGTAACTATGGGACAGATTGTCGATCGCAGCAAACCAACCAAAGCTGGTAAATTTAAACCATGGCTTTTGAGAATGTGCGGACCTGTAGCGATTGCATCTCTCCTTATGTATGCAGTATGGTTTAAAGATATGCCAATGACATTTAAGATTGTATGGATGTTTGGTACATATATTCTCTGGGGTAGTGTATTCTATACCAGTGTAAATATTCCATATGGTTCCATGGCATCTGCGATTTCTGCTAAACCAGAAGATCGTGCAGCGCTTTCTAATTTTAGAACAATTGGTGGTGCGCTTGCTGGTACAGTTATCAGTGTAGTACTTCCATTGATTGTTTACTACAAAGATGCAAATGGTAATGATGTTCTTGATGGAACAAAAGTTTCTATTGCGGCAGCATTATGTTCTGTTGGTGCTGTTAAATGTTCAGGCACAGTCAGTAGCCGGTCTTGTAAGTATCGTTGTAACAATTTTATTGTCAGGCTTTACAGTAAAACTTTCCAAGAAGTTTGGCAGAAAAGAACTTGCTATCTTTGCTTTGATTTGCTGGGCTATGATTACAGACGTTATTGATGATACAGAAGTTCAGCAGGGCGTACGTTCTGATGGAGAGATTTATTCTGTATACTCTTTCGCAAGAAAGCTTGGTCAGGCAGCTTCATCTTCTGTTACAGGTCTGCTTCTTGGTATGGTTGGCTATACACAGGCAACAGCATTTGATCCAGAAATTACACAGGGAATTTATGACTTAACCTGTCTTGTACCTGCAATCGGATTTATATTGCTAGCAGTTGTGTTAAAATTCTTATATCCATTAGATAAGAAACATGTAGAAGAAAACGCAAAAGCACTCTCAAATAAATAGTTACGAATAATAAAAGGGGCTGTCGGAAAATAGACAGCCCCTTTCTTATTTAACCTAATATTTCCATGGATTGGTTTCGAAGCAAAAAAGTCATCACATTGGATGAATTGGGAAAACTAACAAGTAATGTAATTTACAACGGAATACAGGTTTTAAAATAATTATATTTTGATAGTTAATTCTATTTGGTTAAAAATTGAAAAAAGACAGATATTTCATGTTTTCTCCCTGGTGAATTATAATCGTTCTTACTTAAAAATCATTTGAAATATACATAACACCTAATGTTCCTGGACCACAATGTGAGGAAATCACACCCCCAGCTCTGGTTGTTTCTATTCTGTCAAAATAATCTAACTCTTTTATATACGAATACACTTTATCAAATATTAATTGCTCACATCGAGAATGAGTGATAAATACAAGACTTTTATCTGCGGACTTTAAGTCTTCTTCTATATCTTTTACATAGTCCATTATGACTTTGTCCATTTTTCCACGGTACTTTTTATCCGCACTCATAGAACCATTTTCTACTACAATTTTGGGATGCAATTTTAATACACCGCCTGCCAATGCGGAAACACTGCTGCAACGACCGCCTCTATGTAAATATGTCAATGTATCCACTACAAAGGACGCTCTTACCTTTAGCTTTATTTTTTCTATGTACTGGCAGATTTCATCTCTACTTTTACCTTCTTTTGCTAGTGTCACCGCCTTTATAACCATAAGTCCAATTCCTGTAGATAAATTTTCGGAATTTACTATTGTTACTCTTTCTTCTACCTTTAATTCTTCTGCCGCCATACGAAACACATTTGCTGTAGTAGACATTTTTTCTGAGATTGTAAAAACAATCATCTCATCCTCTGTCTCCAAAAGCTGCTCCATTAAATTTATAGCTTCTTCAAAACCAATCGCCGAAGTTTTTGGAGTATCATTATTTGCATCTCCCCACATCTTCTGTCTATAGAGCCTTTAATTGTCCAAAACAATGGCATTTTACACTTTTAGCTTTGTTCACCTTCATTAGCTTGATCCATAACAAGCTGCTCGCTTACTATTTCTTTTTCAAAAGATACTTGCATGACCGCCTGGGCCCAGTTGATATGTACCAGAGCATGTTTTTCTTTCTTCACCGCTTCTTCCTCAAAAATCTTTAGAAACTCTGTTACTACTTCCTTTGTCATATAACCGCCACGCCAGTGAAATGTCAGTATCTTCCCTTTCTTAGCAGCCTGCATGGCACGTTTCTGCACTTCCTCCAACTTTGTAAAGGATAACTTTTTATCACGATAATAGCTGTGCTCTCCATCGCTGCAAACCGGTATTTTCCATATTACAGGCTCATGATCGCGGAACAACTGCTTATCACACAGTTTGAAATAATCATATCGAAGCTCACCTAACTTACCAAGACTATTATCAAAGGTTACATCCAGATGATAATACTGGTTATCAATGCGGACAACATTCCATGCATGACGGTATTTAATACCTTTCTCTTTATTTTCTGATGAAATGGCAATCATACACCAGATACCTAATTTATCACACAAAACTTTGACAGACTTTGCAATTCCCTCACAAACACCTACTCCATGCCCCAAAGGTCCAATAATTTCATGGGAATATGCTTTTTTAAGTTTATCGTAACGGACATTCCGACATATAAAATCATGAATATACAAAAGCTTTTCCTGTTCACTTGCTCTGGCTACTGGCAGAGCTAACTTCTCCACCCTTGCCTTCATAGCTTTCTGGTGGTCTTTTATTTTATTCTTATCAAACAGATACTCCGGCATCATCTCTGCATTTCCTGAATCCGGATAATATCGGTATTTATATGACACAGAATAAAATATCTCTGGGTTATCCAGACGAACCATGAAATAGATATCTGCAAGCTCCTTCCCCTCAAGGCGGGGTATCTGGAACGCTGGTGAAAGAGATTCCAAGCCTGTCTTAATGGCGTGATAAGTATTCTGTTGTACTTTGTTTAAAAGGTTGTAGTAGTATTGTTCCATTTGATTTCTTCCTTTTACAACTTCTTTAATAATGAACAGCCCCGACTTAGGTCGGGGCTGTGATTATATTGTACTATTCTAATATATTTCCTAGAACTTACCTGCATCTGCAGCTTCCTGGATAGAAACAGCAACTGCAACAGTCATACCAACCATTGGGTTGTTACCTGCACCGATTAAGCCCA